>JAJYHG010000054.1 GCA_021784895.1 Actinomycetes bacterium | reverse complement strand
GCCGTAAAGGCCGCGACCGCAACCCGCGGCGCGGGCGGCAGCGTGCGCGCAAGCGGCGCGCCGCTGCCGAGCAGCGCTCTCGCCCGGAGGGCCTCGAGCCCGATCAGCGCCCGCAGCGCCGGCGTCGGTTCGGGTCGAGTCAGATCGCGATCGCTGCACCCGCAGCGATCGAGGTCCTCGCTCGGCATGTAGACACGCCCACGACGGCGATCCTCGCTGATGTCCTGCAGATGCTCGACGATCTGCAGGCCGGCGCAGACGCGGTCGGAGAGCTCCACGCGGTCCGGGGTCGCGAGGCCGAAGACGCCGAGCACGAGCTCGCCAACCGGCGCGGCTGAGAGCTGACAGTAGGCGAGCAGCTGATCAAAGGTCTCGTAACGCTTGAGAACCTGATCGACCCGGTTGGCCTCGATCAAACGTTCGAATGGGCCGGCTGGAAGGTGGCAGCGCGCAACCGTCCGCTGCAGCTCCCGCATCAGCGGGTGGGCGGGCTCGCCGAGGCCCGCCTCACCAAAGACCCGCCGCAACTCCAGGGCGACCAGGTCGAGCAGCGCCACGCGGTCGCCGGGCGCCTCGTCGCCAACATCGTCCACTAGCCTGGCAAAGCCGTAGATCGCCATCAGGTGACGCGCCCGCTCGCGGCCGAGGATTCGGCTTGCGACGGTGAAGTTCTCGCTCCGCGCCTGGGGCAGAACCTGATCGGCGGCGGGCAGCGCCGCAACCGCCGGCGCCGTCCCCGCACCAGCCGGCGCCGTCCCCGCACCAGCCGCAGCGGGTCCGCTCATCGCAAGCATCGCCCGAGCGCCATCACGGGAAAGATCAGGCGGTAGAGGTGGTATTTGATGTAGAAGTCAGACGGGAATCCGGTCCCGGTGTGCTGGGGCTCATCCCAGCCGCCATCGGCGAGCTGGGTGGCAACGAGCCAGCCGATGCCGCGCCCTGCGGCCTCGCTGCGGCCCTCCCCCGCAGCCTCGAGTGCGAGCAGCGCCCAGGCGGTCTGTGACGGTGTGCTCTCCCCGCGGCCGATCCAGGCCGGGTCATCGTAGGAGCGGCAGTCCTCCCCCCAGCCGCCGTCAGGGTTCTGGTGTGCGAGCAGCCAGCCGACCGCGCGGCTTATGGCGGTGTGCGTCCTCGGGACGCCCGCGGCCACGAGCGCCGGCAGCACCGCGCCGGTCCCGTAGATGTGGTTCACGCCCCAGCGCCCGAACCACGACCCGTCCGGCTCCTGGTGCTCGAGCAGCCAGCGCACGCCTCCCCGCGCGAGCGGATCGGCACCGCGGTCCATCAGGCCGAACATCTCGACGATGTGCGCGGTCACGTCGGCGCTTGGCGGGTCGATCACCTCGCCAAAGTCGCAGAACGGGATCTCTCTGACGAGGGTGCGGCAGTTATCCACGTCAAAAGCGCCCCAGCCGCCGTCGGAGCTGCGCATCCCCGACAGCCACCGCACAGCACGGTCAATCGCAGCGTTTAACCGTGCCGGCTCGGGGTGGTTGACGGTCCCGAGCGCGATCACAACCTCGGCCGTGTCGTCTATGTCGGGATAGTTGGCATTGGCGAACTCAAACGCCCAGCCACCCGGCTCGAGCGCGGGCCGCCGCACAGCCCAGTCGCCGCGCTCGAGGATCTGCTGGTCAAGCAACCAGTCGGCCGCGCGCAGGACCGCGTCGCTGTTACCTGGGACGCCGGCGTCGTGCAGGGCGATCAGCGATAGACACGTGTCCCAGACCGGTGACTGACACGCTTCAACCCGGCGCAGGTCCTCGTCGATCGTGAAGCTCTGCATCCCCGCCAGCCCGCGGGCGATCACCGGATGCTCGAGCGGATAGCCGAGCAGGCTCAGCGCGATCAGCGAGTAGACCCACGGCGGCTGGATCCCGCCCCAGCCCCCGTCCCCCTCCTGCCGGTCGACGATCCAGCGTTCGGCGTAGCGCAGCGCGACGCGCCGCAGTGGCGCTAGCGGTCGCCGCTGGTATGCGTGCAGCACCCGGTCGGCGGCGACCAGCACGCGCCCGAGCGCCGAGCTGCCGCGCGGCGGCTGCCAGGGGAGCGGGCCGTCGAGCTCCTCGAGCGTGAACGGCAGCGCCCGCACCGGGCGGATCGCCAGCACCACCGACAGCGCCACAACCGTCTGGCGCGCCCAGCACGCGAAGTCGTAGACGTTGAGCGGGACCCACCGTGGCAGGAAGATCATCTCGGCGGGCAACGCAGGCACCTGTTCCCAGGGCCAGGCGCCGAACAGAGCGAGCCAGATGTGGGTGAAGACACGGGCCCGCTGAACCCCGCCGGCCGCGCGTATCGCGGCGGCCGCCGCCTGCATGTGGGGCTGTTCGGGCCGGTCGCCGGCGAGGCGCAGGGCGACGTAGGCCTCGACCGTCGTCGAGAGGTCCGCCGGACCGCCGTAAAAGTTGCTCCAGGTACCGTCGGCGTGCTGCTGTGAGCGGATCCAGGTGGCGCAGCGCGCGCTGGCGTCCGGCTCGCGGATCCCGAGGAACTCGCGCAGAAGCATGTCCTCCGCGTCCATCGTGACGTTGGTCTCGAGCTCGCCTTTCCACGAGCCATCGCCGTGCTGAAGCGCCAGCAGCCGCTCCACGGCGCGCTCGAGCGCGTCCACGGCTGGCTCGCGCCCCACGGGCGCCGGTGATTCCTCCTGGGTCAGGTCCGCAGCTTCACATGCCCGGCTGAGTGCATCCATACTGTCTGCCTCTAACTCCATCCATCTAGAAAAATGGTGATCCCGATCCCGAACTCCAGCAGCTCACCTGAGCTGGAGGTTAACGACCTCACTGCGTTGCGGTCCCAACGCTCGGGCGAGGGACTCGCGCTCAACCAGCGCTACCTCAACCGCCAGCTCGGGCGCGTGCTCCAGACGCTCGGCTTCGACCGCGAGTGGGTCCGCGGCGAAGGCCCATATCTGATCGACAGCACCGGCGGGCGCTACCTCGACCTCTACGCAGGCTACGGTGTATTCGCCCTCGGGCGCAACCACCCCTTCGTCAAGCAGGCGTTGCACGAACTGCTCGACAGCAATCCGCCAAGCCTGCCGCAGCTGGGCGTCTCGGGGCTCGCGGGTCTGCTCGCTGAGCGCCTGGTGCAACTCGCGCCGGCGTCGATCGACGCCGCGCTGCTGACCAGCTCGGGTACCGAGTCGGTCGAGGGGGCGCTCAAGCTGGCGCGCGCCGCGACCGGCAGGACCCGCATCCTGTACTGCGAGCGCGGCTTCCACGGGCTCTCCTACGGCTCCCTGTCGGTCAACGGCAACGAGGAGTTCCGCGCTCACTTTGGACCGTTTCTGCCCGGCTGCGAGGCGGTTCCATTCGGCGACCTGGAGGCGCTGGCGGCCGCGATCGAGCCGGGCGACGTGGCCGCCCTGATCGTCGAGCCGGTGCAGGGCAAGGGCGTCTACGTGGCTCCCGACGGCTACCTGGCCGGCGCGCAGGAGCTCTGCCGGCGATCCGGGACGCTCTTCATCCTCGACGAGGTGCAGACCGGCTTGGGCCGCACCGGCCGCTTCCTGGCACTCGAGCACTGGGGGCTCGATCCCGACATCGTGACGCTGTCAAAGGCACTCTCGGGCGGCTACGTGCCAGTCGGCGCGGTGCTCACGAGCCGCGCGGTCTTTGACGCGACCTTCTCCTCGATGGAACGCAGCGTCGTGCACGGCTCCACCTTCGGCGGCGGCGACTTTGCCGCGGGCGCGGGCCTCGCCAGCCTGATGGTGATCGAACGCGAAGCGCTGGTGGACCGGGCCCGCGCGATGGGAGACCTGCTGATGGAGCTGACGCTGCCGCTGGTCGAGCGCTTTGAGGTGGTCCGCGCCGTCCGCGGCCTCGGACTCATGTGGGGCCTCGAGCTGGGGCCGCCATCGGGCCGCGCCGCCCGCCGTGTCTGGGAAGCCGTGGAGCACCGCCAGCCGGGCCTGTTCGCCCAGCTGATCACGGTGCCGCTGTTCCGCGACCACCAGATCCTCACGCAGGTTGCCGGCCACCACATGAACGTGATCAAGGCGCTCCCGCCGCTGACGATCCCCGAGCAGGAGCTCCACCGCTTCGCCGGCGCGCTCGAGCAGGTCCTCACTGGCGCCGAGTCGCGCCTGCTGCGCGCCTACGCGAGCCTCGGACTCGGCCTCGGCCGCCGCGCCCTGCGGGCCCGCTGAAGGCTCATTGCTCGCCGGCCGGCCCGCTGGCTCGGCCGGCTCGAGCAGCGCCGCCGCCGACCCCGTGCGGCACCAGCCCGCTCGCAGGACGCTTCAGCGCGAGGCGTCCGACGGCAGCCAGCTGAAGCGCCAGGCGCTGAAGGCCGCTGCCCCAACCGCCCAGGCGGCGAGCACGAGCATGTCGGTGGCCGATATCGACGCAGCGAAGCTCGAATGCACCGACGCCAGGTCGAGGCTGTTGGCGAGGTGCTGCACGGGGAACACGTCGGCCAGGTCACGCAGCGCCGGGCTCAGCTTGGCCACCGGAATGAACACGCCGGAGATGAACCACAGCGGCAGCATCGTCATCTGCACGGTCGGCTGCGCCGCCTCCTGCGAGCCGATCATGCCCGAGACGGCGTAGCCGATGCAGGCAAACGCCAGGGTGCCGACGAGCGTCGTACACGCAATGGCCAAGAGCGCCGGCCCGGCGATCCCCACCCCGTAGACGAGCTTGGCGATCACCAGCAGGATCGTCGCCGTGATCGCGGTGTTGACGACCGTGGCCAGCGCCTGGCCGGCGATCAGCACGGTCGCCGACACCGGCGTGGCACGCCGGCGCTTGAGCACACCCGTCTCGCGCAGGCCGGAGATCGAGATCACCAGGCTGGCGTAGGCGTTGACGACTATCGACATCGCCAGGATCCCCGGCACGTAGAACACCTTCAGGCTCACGCGCGCGCCGCCCAGGAGCGTGTGCTCGTTGCCGAACACGCCGATGAAGACGACCAGCAGCACGATCGGGAAGACGATCCCCATGACGCGCGCCCGCGGGCTGCGCAGGCTGATCCGCAGGTCATAGGCGGCCTCGTGCAGGACCAGTGCCAGCGAGCCGCGCGACGCGGCCGAGGAGCCGTCCGGTCGCATACGGAGGAGACGCTTGATCAAGAAGTACACCCGGCTACTCCTCACTGGTCAGTTGCAGGTAAACGTCCTCGAGCGTGGGCCGGCTGACCTCGAGCGCCTGCAGCTCGAGGCCGCGCGCGAGCGCCCAGCCCGAGAGCTCATGCAGGTCGGCGGTGACCGCCGTGCTCGGCAGTCTCAGAAGGCCGCCCTCGTCACGCTGCACGCGCTCCGCCAGCCCCGGCGGCAACCCGGACAGGTCGGCCTCGCCGGACACCCTGAACGTGATCTGGGTCGCCTCGAGCTGCCGGCCGCCGAGCGTTTGCGGCGTTCCCTCCGCGACGATCCGGCCCGAGGCGATCACCGCGATCCGGTCAGCCAGCCGCTCGGCCTCCTCCATGTAGTGGGTCGTCAGGAAGATCGTCTTGCCGAGCCGGCGCAGGCCCTCGACAACCTCCCAGGCGGCACGGCGAGCCGAGGGGTCAAAGCCGGTCGTCGGCTCATCCAGGAAGATCAGCTCCGGGTCGCCGATCAGCGCCAGCGCGACATCCAGCCGCCGGCGCTGCCCGCCGGAGAGCTTCGCGGCACGCTCGGCGGCCTGCTCGCTCAGCCCCACGAGCGCCAGCGTCTCATCGATGTTGCGCGGCGCCGGGTAGTAGCCCGCATACAGGGCGACGCACTCACGCGTCGTCAGCCCCGGCTCGGCGCCCGACTCCTGCAGCACGATCCCGAGCCGTGCCCGCCAGCTGCCGGGCGCGCACCACGGGTCCTGGCCCAGCACCTCAACCGAGCCGTCAGTGGCCTGCCGGAAGCCCTCGAGGATCTCGACGGTGGTGGTCTTGCCGGCCCCGTTGGGCCCCAGGAAGGCGAAGATCTCGCCGCGGTGGACCTCCAGGTCGATACCGCGCACAGCTTCGTGCTCGCCGTAGCGCTTCTCAAGCCCCTGGACGCGGATCACCGGCCCTGTCGGGCCCGGACCACCCGCCGCCGCCGCGGCGTCGAGTGAGTTGGTGAACACGACAGGCAGGCTACGCCGCAGGCCGGTCGCTGTCATCAGCCCGCGGGCCGATCTCCCGCCTGCACCCGTTGGTGCGCGCGAGGGAGGGGTTTCCGTCCCTGAGGGACGGAAACCCCTCCCTCGCGCGCGTCAAGCGCCGTCCGAGCGGGCCAGCAGGCGGCCCCGAGCCGAAGTTCGTTAGCTTCGGGCGTCGAGATGACCGACTGGGGTGTACTGCTGCCGACCTTCGACCCGCTGCGGACCGGCGCCGGTTTCCCGGTCGCGCAGGCCGCTCGCCTCGCCGAGGACGCCGGCTTTGACTCCGTCTGGGTGGGCGACCACCTGAAATGCCCGGCGCCGGTGCTGGATGCGACCATCTGCCTGGGCGCCGCCGCGGCCGTGACCGCGCGCGTGCAGCTTGGCTTCAGCGTGATGCTGGCCGGCATGAGGCCGCTGGCCTGGGCGGCCAAGCAGATCGCAACCCTGCAGCAGCTCTCGGGCAACCGCCTGCGGCTCGGGGTCGGAGTCGGAGGCGAGTTTCCGCAGGAGTACGAGGCGGCCGGGGTTCCGCGCGCTCGGCGCGGCGCGCTGCTGGACGAGGCCCTGGCCCGGCTGCCGTCGATGCTCAGCGGCGGCGCGCCGGACGCGCTCGAGCCACCGGCGCCGATGCCACCACTGCTGGTCG
>JAJYHG010000003.1:4352-6806 GCA_021784895.1 Actinomycetes bacterium | reverse complement strand
CGACGCTCACGTCTGGCTCGTGCGCCAGCCGCGCGAGGCGGCCCGGCTTCACGCCTCACTCGAGCTGCCGGCCGGCAAGCGCGACCGTGACGGCGAGTCGCCGCTGGAACTCGCCCGGCGCGAGCTGGCCGAGGAGGTCGGCAAACGGGCCGGCTCCTGGCGTGAGCTGTTCAGCTTCTACTCCTCCGCGGGTTACAGCGATGAACAGGTGACGCTCTTTGCCGCCACTGGCCTGGGAGATCTGGAGCAGGGAGCGAGCCCGGAGGAGGACGAGCACATCGAGATAGTGCCCTGGCCGCTCGGTGAGATCGCGGCGGCGCTGGCCGCGACGGTGGACGCCAAGACGCTGATCGGCCTGCTGTGGCTCGAGCGCGAGCTCGGTCGCTGAAGCGGCCACGCCTGTCAGCGCAGGAGTGACTCGCCGGGCGTCGAATCCCTTCTGGCATGGCCACCGTCACACCCGGCCCGGCCCAGGGCTTCAGTGAGCTGACACTCGACTTCCTGGCCTACCTCGAGTTCGAGCGCGGGCTGTCACGCAACACGCTCGAGGCATATCGCTCCGATCTGCAGCAGCTGGGAGAGTTCCTGCGCCGCCACGACAGTGATGCGCTGAGCGCCGACGGCCCGCTGCTGGCGCAGTTCGTCAGTGAGCTCGCCGACGGGCGCGACGGCCGCCGCCCAGCAGCAGCGGCGACGCTCGCTCGTAAGGTCGCCTGCCTGCGCTCGTTCTACCGCCACCTGCGCCGTGAGGGCCTGCTCGACGGTGATCCAACCCGTGAGCTGCGCCCGCCGCGTTCGCGCTCGCGGCTGCCACGCGTGCTCAGCCGGGACCAGGTCAACCAGCTGCTCGACGCACCGCAGGGAACGGGCCACGCCGCCATGCGTGACCGTGCGCTGCTCGAGACCATGTACGCCTGCGGCCTGCGCGCCTCGGAGGCGATCTCGCTCGAGCTCGGTGAGCTCGATCTGCGGGCCGGTGTGCTGGTCGCTCACGGCAAGGGCTCCAAGGAGCGGATCGTGCCGGTCGGAAGCCGGGCCCGGGCGACGCTCGCCGCCTACCTCGATCAGGCCCGTCCCGCCTTTGTTGGCGTGCGAGATGAGCCGCACGTGTTCGTCAACCAGCGCGGCCAGGCGCTTTCGCGCCAGGGGCTGTACAAGATCGTGCAGCGTCACGCTCGCAGCGTCGGCCTGGATGCGAGCATGAGCCCGCACACGCTCAGGCACACCTTCGCCACGCACCTGCTGGCGGGCGGCTGCGACCTGCGCTCGCTGCAGGAGATGCTGGGCCACGCGGACATCGCCACCACCCAGATCTACACCCATCTCTCCGGTGAGCGCCTGCGCGACGTGTACTTTGACGCGCACCCGCGGGCCAAGCGTGACGCCGCTGCCGCGGGCTGACCGGCCCCTCAGGCCGGCGGGCGGCACGTATGATCGGGCTGCAGATGCCCGAGCTACCAGAGGTGGAGACGATCAGGCGCCAGCTCGCCCCGCATGTGGAGGGCCGGCGCTTCGAGCGGGTGGAGATCCGCGACCCTCGCTTCACTCCAGGGGTGGCGCCGGAGTGGCTCGCGGCGGCGCTCACCGGCGCCCGCGTGCAGCGGCTCGGGCGGCGTGGGAAGTACCTGATCTGGGAGCTTGACGGCGACCGCCACCTGCTCGTGCACCTGCGCATGACGGGGACGTTGCTGGTGGATGCGCGCTCGGAGCCGGCGCATACGCGGGCGCGCTTCGAGCTCGACGATGGTCACCTGCTCACCTATGTCGATCCTCGCCGCTTCGGGAACGCGCAGCTGATGGCCTCCGTGCAGGCTCGTGACCAGTACCTGGGCGCGCGTCTGGGTGCGGAGCCGTTCACGCCGCAGTTCACGCCTGAATACCTTCGCGCTCAGGCGCGCGGCCGGCGCGCACCGGTCAAGGCGTTCATCCTCGACCAGCGTCAAATCGCGGGGGTCGGCAACATCTACGCCGACGAGGCGCTACACCGCGGCGGCGTGCACCCGTTGCGGCCCGCCGGCAGCCTGACGCTGGCGCAGTGGCGGCGTTTGCACGCCGCGATCGAGGCGTCGCTGGCTGCTGGGATCGACGCCAAGGGGGCGTCGATAGATGACTTCCGCCACGTCGACGGCGCGCGCGGCAGCTTCCAGGACCGCTTTCTGGTGCACACGCGGGCAGGCGAGCCGTGCCCGACCTGTGGGCGCCTGATCGTGAAGCTGGTGGTCGGCGGCCGCGGGACGTATGTGTGCGAGCGCTGCCAGCCACGCCCGCGCCCCCGGCGCCGGCCTGCGGCGGGGAGCCTGGGCCGCGGCCGCTGCTAGAGCAGCTGGCGAGGCGAGGGCTACGCCGCGAGCAGCTCTGGCAGGCGGCCGGCGCGGTCTGCTGCGAGCAGCTGATCGAAGCCGCCGATCGGCTGCTCGCCGATTACGATCTGGGGGAAGGTGAACATGCCCGTGA
>JAJYHG010000003.1:0-4342 GCA_021784895.1 Actinomycetes bacterium | reverse complement strand
CGAGGTTGATCTCCTCGAAGGGGATGCCACGCTTGTTCAAAAGCGCCTTGGCCCGGTGGCAGTAGGGGCACATGTTGGTGGTGTAGACGGTGACCGGATTCATAACTTCACAAAGTATAGCGACGGTGCTCACGCGGTCTCGGGCGGGGTCCTGGTGCCCGGCTCGCTGAAGACCGACGCGATCGTGCTGCGGTCGATCCGCTACGGCGAGGCCGACCGCATCCTGCACCTCTACACGCCCGGCCACGGCCGCGTCGGAGCGATCGCCAAGGGCGTGCGGCGCGCGCGCAGCCGCTTCGGCGCGCGGCTCGAGCCGTTCATGCAGGTCAGGCTGGTGCTCCACGAGGGGCGCGGCGAGCTGCACACCGTGACCGCGGCTGACACGCTGGATGCCCGCCCGGGACTGCGGGAGCAGGCCGCCACGCTCGACGCTGCAGCCCGCGCCTGCGATGCCGTCAGCCGCCTGTTTGAGACCGGCGAGCCGCACCCGGAGGTCTACGCGCTGCTCGCAAACCAGCTGACGCTGCTGGCCAGCGGGCCAGCAGCGGCACGTCCCGAGACCGCCCTGGCGTTCCGCCTGAAGCTGCTGCTGGCTGCTGGGCTGGTCCCGCACCTCGGTTCCTGCGCGAGCTGTGGCGAGCGCGATCACCTGGTGGGGTTCTCGGCCGCGGCCGGCGGGGTGGTCTGCGGCGCCTGTGAGTCGGGATCGTTCCCGCTGGACCGGGAGGCCTACGGGTTCATGGTGGAGGCGCTGGGCCGGCCGCTGGCCGCGGCGCCGGGCGCCAGCGAGCGCGCGCTGCAGGCCGTTGAGCGGGCGATCCGCGAGACGGCCGAGTACCACGTGCAGGTCCGGCTGCGCCCGGTTTCCCCGGGCCGCTGAGCCGGTCCGCTGAGGCTGGCAGAATAGCTATGTGAACCGGGCCTATGAGCATCCGGCAGGGACGGTGGCGGGGACCTTCGCGGAGCGGATGCGCGCGCAGGAGCAGAGCCAGCTCTCGCCCCTGGCCAGCCGCTCCTACCCGGCGCTGCGCCAGCTCGCCGAGCCCGACTGCGGTCTGCGGACCCCGTTTCAGCGCGACCGTGACCGGATCGTGCACTGCAAGGCGTTCCGGCGGCTCAAGCACAAGACCCAGGTGTTTGTGCTGCCCGCCGGGGATCACTTCCGCACGCGGCTCACCCATACCCTCGAGGTCACGCAGATCTCGCGCACGGTCGCCCGGGCGCTGCGGCTCAACGAGGACCTGACCGAGGCGATCGGGCTCGGCCACGACCTCGGCCACCCGCCGTTTGGGCACATCGGCGAGGAGGCGCTCGATCAGCGCTTGAGCGAGCGCTTCGGCGAGCGCTTCTGGCACAACGAGCATTCGCTGCGGGTCGTCGAGGTGCTCGAGCGCGACGGGCGCGGGCTCAACCTCACAGACCAGGTCCGCGACGGGATCCTGGCGCACTCGTGGCGTGCAGCCGTGCCGCAGACGCTCGAGGGCCAGATCATCCGCTTCGTGGACCGCATCGCCTACATCAACCACGACATCGACGACGCGATCCGCGGCGGCGTGCTCGACGTGGATGAGCTGCCGCTCGAGCCGATCGCGGTTCTGGGTGACACCGGCTCACGGCGGATCGACACGCTGGTGCACGACCTGGTCGAGCAGTCCGCTGACGCCGGTGCGATCGTGCAGAGCGCAGCCGTCGGGGCGGCCATGGCACAGCTGCGCGAGTTCATGTTCGAGCGGGTCTACCTGGGCCCGCAGGTAACCCACGAGCGCGAGAAGATCAGGCTGGCGGTGCGAACACTCTTTGACCACTTCTGCGACCACCCCGAGCTGATCCCGGGCTCGATCCCGGAGGGCACGCTCGCGCGCCGGGTGTCAGATCACATCGCCGGCATGACCGACCGCTTCGCGGTGGCCGCCTACGAGGCGCTCGCGGTGCCGACGGCGTTCACGCCGTGAGCCGCTACACGGCCGATTCCCGCGACCGCGTGCGCGACGCGGTCGACATGCTCGCGCTCGTGGGGTCCCGGGTCGAGCTGACCAGGCGCGGGCACGACAGCTACTTTGGCTGCTGCCCGTTCCATGACGAGCGCACGCCCTCATTTCACGTGCGCCCCGATGAGAAGCGCTACCACTGCTTTGGCTGCTCGGAGTCAGGGGATCCCTTCACCTTCGTGATGATGACCGAGGGCCTTGACTTCAAAGGCGCGCTCGAGGCGCTCGCTGACCGCTTTGGCGTCACGCTCGAGACCGAGGACGAGGCGCCGGAGGCGGCCTCACGCCGCCAGCGGCGTGAGCGCCTGTATGCGCTGTTGGACCGTGCCAGCACGTTCTACGAGCGCTACCTCTGGGAGGCCCGGGGGGCCCAGCAGGCGCGCGAGTACCTGCTCGCGCGCGGGTTCGAGGAGGCCGTGCTGCGGGAGTTCAGGGTCGGCTGCGCACCAGCGTCCTGGGATCGGCTGGTGGCCGCGTCTGCTGCCGTCGGCTACAGCACCCAGGAGCTGCTCGACGCCGACCTGGGCAGGCGCAAGCGCAACCGGCCGCAGGAACTGGTCGATCGCTTCCGCGGACGGATCATGTTCGCCACCACCGACGCCCGCGGCCGCGTGCGCGGGTTCGGTGCGCGCGCCCTGTCGGCGGAGGAGCAGCCTAAGTACGTCAACACCTCCGAGGGAGAGGTCTATCGCAAGCGCGAGGTTCTCTACGGGATCGCACACGCGCGCGCGGCGGCCGCTAAGGCCGGGCGCATCGTGCTCTGCGAAGGCTACACCGACGTGATCGCCCTGCACCAGGCGGGGGTGCGGAATGCGGTCGGGATCATGGGAACGTCGCTGACCGACGAGCAGGTCGCAGAGCTCGCCCGCGCCGTGAAGGTCCTGGACCTCTGCCTCGACGCCGACAGCGCCGGCGAGCGGGCGATGGAGCGCGCCGCGAAGGTTTGCGCAGATTCCGGTCTGGAGCTCCGCGTCGTGGGGCTGCCGGCGGGAAGCGACCCGGGCGAGCTGCTGTTGCTCGAGGGGCCAGCGGCGCTGCGCCGCCGCGTCGAGGCGTCGGAGCCCTATGTGGTCTTTGCCGTCTCGCGTGTGCTGGCGGGCGCCGACACCACCACTCCCGAAGGGCTTGACGGCGCCATCGCGGCGCTGCGGCCGGTGCTCGCGCCGCTGGCGGAGAGCGTGCTGCGCGACCAGCTGGTGGTGCGGGCGGCCGGGGCGCTTGGACTCTCCGTGGCCCGGCTGGGGACGCTGCTCGACGCTGGCGGCGGGCAGCATCAGCCTGCTGGTGGGCAGCGTGCGGTCGCCCTGAGCCGGGCGACCGACGGTCCGCAGCGCCCGGCGCGCTCGGAGCGCGGGGCTCGGAGCCCACGCGCGCTCGTGCGGCCCGATCCAGAGCGCGCGCTGCTTGCGATGTGCCTTGCCGCTCCCGGGCTCGGCGCGAATACGCTCGCGCGGATCGACCCCGATCAGCTGCTCTCAGACGGTCTGCTGCGGCGCGCTGCGCGCCTGCTGCGCGAACACCTGCCCGGCCCGGTGCCAGACCCGCAGGGCGATGACCCGGAGCTGGTCGTGGCGCTTGACGACCTGCGCTCGCGCGCGGCGCGCGGCCGTGTGGTCAGCGCCGACGAGATCGAGCATGCGGTGTTGCTGCTGGAGCGCGACCGCCTGCGCGAGCAGATCCGTTACCTGCGCGAGCACGGCGGCGGCGGTGGCGCGCTGGTGGCGCTGTCGACCCAATACCAGGACGTGATCGCCACGCTCAAGATGGTCGTGGCGCGGCTGGAGCGACCGGTCTGACAGCTGTCTGCACGCGAGGTCGCACCGGCGCCCGTTACAGTTATCGCCGGCGGCGCAAGTCACGCCCAGTGGGGAGTAGCTCAATGGCAGAGCATTCGGCTGTTAACCGAAGGGTTGTGGGTTCGAGTCCCACCTCCCCAGCTTCTTAGGCGTTCACGTTTCAGGGCCTTGGATGTCTGGGTTCGGGTGGACAGGGGGGCGGCGTGGAGCTACTGGCAACAGACCCGCAAGGCCAAGAACAAGCCCGTGAGCCACTGGCTCCACCGCCAACAAGCCAGCGGCTGGCAATCATGGATCAACAACTACCGCCGCAGCCGCGAACTCGTCGCCCGCAGTGCAGAACAGATCGGCACCCGCAGCGATCGGATCGCCCTGGGGTGCTGGACGCAACCGGGCTGGTGAGCGCTCCTGCCGCCTTCGGCTTGGCGGCAGCGAGCGGCTTGGCCGCGCCGTGCGAAGCCTGAGAAGGCGCGCGATGTCTGCGACCGGCGCCAATCCTGCGCAACCCAGCCTCGACCAAACCGGCCACGCGCGGCTTGTTGCGCTGCTCGATGAGGC
>JAJYHG010000073.1 GCA_021784895.1 Actinomycetes bacterium | reverse complement strand
GGCGCTGCTTGACTCGCCGGACCTGCAGCTCACCGGCTTCATCGGACCCGGTCACGTCGCGACCGTCATCGGCGTGCGCCCGTTCGAGTTCATCCCGCGCGAGTACGGCAAGCCGATCGTGGTCTCTGGCTTCGAGCCGCTGGACCTGCTGCAGTCGGTGCGCATGATCCTGGCGCAGCTGAACGACGGCCGCTGCGCGGCGGAGAATCAGTACACGCGGCTGGTGCCCTACGACGGCAACGCCCGGGCGCTGGAGGCGATGGCTGAGGTGTTCGCGCTGCGGCCGCACTTTGAGTGGCGCGGGCTCGGGTCCATCGCCAGCAGCGCGCTCCGCCTCTCGGACGCATACGCGGACTTCGACGCCGAACAGCGCTTCGACGTCCCGGGTGTGCGCGTCGCGGACCCCAAGGCCTGCCAGTGCGGTGAGGTGCTGAAGGGCCTGCTCAAACCGTGGCAGTGCAAGGTGTTCGGCACCGCCTGCACGCCGGAGCACGCGATCGGCACCTGCATGGTCTCGCCGGAGGGGGCCTGTGCCGCCTACTACAACTACGGCCGCTTCACGCGCGAGCGCGCCGCGGTGTGAGCGCCGATACCCCCAACCAGGCTGCCGCGGTCACCGGCCGGGAGCAGCGTGTGCTCGAGATCATCGAGACCGCCCGTGCGAAGCGTCCGCGGTTCAGGGACGCGAGGGTGACGATGGCGCACGGCGCCGGCGGCAAGGCGACGCAGACGCTGATTGAGGGGTTGCTGCTCCCGGCGTTCAACAACCCGGCTTTGGAGGTGCTCGGGGACGCCGGGCGGATCCGTGCCGGTGATAGCCAGCTGGCAATGACCACCGATAGCTTCGTGGTGCGCCCGCTGCGGTTTCCCGGCGGCTCGATCGGCGAGCTGGCGGTCAACGGCACCGTCAACGACCTGGCGGTCTCCGGCGCGCGGCCGCTGGCGCTGAGCCTGTCGATGATCCTCGAGGAGGGCCTCGACAGTGCCGTCCTCCGCGCCGAGATGGAAGCGGTCGCAGCGGCTGCGAGAACCGCTGGCGTCTCGATCATCGCCGGCGACACCAAGGTCGTGGAGCGCGGCCACGCCGACGGCATGTACCTGTGCACGACCGGGGTGGGGATCGTCGACCCGCGCGCCGACACCTCACCCGCTGGCCTCCGGGCTGGCGACCGGGTGATCGTCTCCGGCACGGTCGGCGACCACGGCACCGCGATCATGCTGGCTCGCAACGAGTTCGATCTCGACGCCGACATCGAGTCCGACACGCGCTCGCTGTGGCCGGCCGTCGACGCGCTGCTGGAGGCGGCCGGGCCGGCTGTCCACTGCATGCGCGACGCGACCCGCGGCGGCATCGCCTCGGCGCTCAACGAGCTGGCCCGTGCAAGCGGCGTCGCGGTCCGCGTCAGCGAGGCGGCGATTCCGGTCCGCCCGGCTGTCGCCGGTGCCGCTGAGCTGCTCGGGATCGACCCGGCGTACATCGCCAACGAGGGTAAGTTCCTGGCGTTCGTCGCCGCCGAGGCCGCCGACGCCGCCCTGGCGGCGCTGCGCGCGGTCGCGGGCTGCGAGGACGCGGCCGTGATCGGTGAGGTCCTGAGCGAGCCGCCGGGAATGGTGCTGGTCGACACCGCCTTCGGCGGCCTGCGGGTGATGGATCAGCTGGTCGGCGACCCGCTGCCGAGGATCTGCTGAAAGGGCAGCCCGCAGCACATGGCGGCCCCTCCCGGGTGCGGGTGCGGGTGCGGGTCCAGGGCATCGTCCAGGGCGTGGGCTTCCGCCCGTTCGTGTACCGGCTGGCGCAGGAGGAGGGCCTGGCCGGCTATGTCCTCAACGACGAGCGCGGGGTTGTGCTGGAGGCGGAGGGGCCGCGACCGGCGCTCGAGCGCCTGATCGAACGGATGCGCAGCGAGGCGCCGCCGCTGGCGGTGATCGACCATCTGGCGGCCTCGCCGGTCGAGCCGGTCGGCGGGCACGGGTTTGAGATCCGTGAGAGCGCGCGTGGCGCCGACATCGACACTGTGATCGCGCCCGACACCGCCACCTGCGAGGACTGCCTGCGCGAGCTGTTCGAGCCCGATGACCGCCGCTACCGCTACCCGTTCGTGAACTGCACCAACTGCGGGCCGCGGCTGACGATCGTCGAGGGCGTGCCCTATGACCGGGCGCTCACGACGATGAGCACGTTCACCATGTGCGCCCGTTGTGAGGCCGAGTACCGCGACCCCGCCAACCGCCGCTTCCACGCCCAGCCGAACGCCTGCCCCGACTGCGGCCCGCGCGCCCGCCTGCTGGACGGCGCCGGCCGCGAGCTGACGGACGCCGGCGCGCGCGACCCGGTTGACGCGGCCGCCGCGGTGCTGGTGGCGGGTGCGATCCTGGCGGTCAAGGGGATCGGTGGCTACCACCTCGCCGCTGACGCCACCGCCGAGGCGGCGGTGGCGGCGCTGCGAGCCCGCAAGCACCGCGAGCGCAAGCCGTTTGCGCTGATGGTCGCCGGCCTGGAGGTGGCTGCCGGGCTGGTGGAGCTGGGTGAGCAGGAACGCGCGCTCGCGGTCTCGGCCGCCCGCCCGATCGTGCTGTGTGTCCGCCGCGAGCCCTCACCGGTGGCGGCGTCGGTCGCGCCCGGCGCCCCGGAGCTGGGCTTGATGCTGCCCTACACGCCGCTTCACCACCTGCTGCTGGCCGACTTCACGGCCCGCGCCGGCCGTCCGGCGATCCTGGTGATGACCAGCGGCAACCGCTCCGACGAGCCGATCGCCTACGAGGACGATGACGCGCTGGGGCGGCTGGCTGGGATCGCCGACGCCTTCCTGGTGCACGACCGGCCGATCCGCTCCCGGGTCGACGACTCGGTTGCCCGCGCTGCTGGCCCGCTGGCCAGCAGCGCGGCAGGGCCGCGCCGCCTGACCTTGCGCCGCTCCCGCGGCTACGTCCCCGCCCCGATCGCCCTGCCGGTGCCCGCGTCCCGCCCGCTGCTGGCGGTTGGAGCGGAGCTGAAGAGCACGTTCTGCCTGGCGCGCGGCGGCCGCGCCTGGGTCAGCCACCACATCGGCGACCTGGAGCACTACGCCGCGCTGGTCGCCTTCCGCGACGGGGTCGGGCATTACGAGCGGCTGTTTGACGTGCGGCCCGAGCTGGTCGCACACGACCTGCATCCCGGCTACGCCTCAACGGCCTACGCGCAGGAGCGTGCCGGCGTCGAGCTGGTTGGCGTGCAGCACCACCACGCCCATCTGGCCGCGTGCCTGGCCGAGCACGGCCGCGGCCCTGAGGTGCGCGCCGTCGGCGCGATCTACGACGGCACCGGCTATGGCACCGACGGGACCGTCTGGGGTGGCGAGGTGCTGATCGGCGGGCTCACCGGTTTTGAGCGGGTGGCGGCCCTGCGCCCGGTGCGGATGCCGGGCGGGGAGGCCGCGATCCGCCAGCCGTGGCGGATGGCCTGCGCCTGGCTGGCGGAAGCGGCGGACGCGGGCGCGGGCGCGGCCACGGCCACAGATCCACCGCCGCGGCCCGCGGCGCTCGCGGGCGCCGTCAGCGCCCGCGACTGGCGGCTGGTCGCCCAGATCGGGCGCGACGCGCGGCTTTCACCGCTGACGACCAGCATGGGCCGGCTGTTCGACGCCGTCGCCGCCCTCTGCGGGATTGCGCCCGAGGCGATCTACGAGGGCCAGGCGGCGATCGAGCTGATGGCTGCGGGCGTAGGCGCCCGGCCGCGCGCCTACGAGCTTGCGGTGCTCGAGGCAGCCACTTGTGGGACGCCCGTGCCGGCGGTGCGCTGGACGCTCGACCCGCGGGCGCTGATCGCCGCGGTGGCGGCCGACCTCGCCGCTGGCGTGGCGGTGGCGGAGGTGGCCGCCGGCTTCCACGCCGCGGTCGCGCGGGCCACGGGCCGTGTCTGCGCGCTGGCGGCGGGCGCGGGGGGCCTCGACACGGTCGTGCTCAGCGGCGGCGTGTTCCAGAACCAGCTGCTGTTGGGCGCCGCTTGCGACCGGCTCACGGCGGCCGGACTGGCGGTGCTGGTCCCGGAGCAGCTGCCAGCGAACGACGGCGGGATCGCGTTCGGGCAGGCGGCGGTGGCTGCTGCGCTGGCAGCCGGCTGAGCGGGCCGGCTATTCAGCGGGAGTGGCTGTGCAGCTCGCCGCGGCCCGCGGCTGCCGGGTCGCACTGCTGTCCGGCCGGCGCCCCCTCGCGCTCGGCGACCCGGCAGGCGTCGCAGAGGCCGACGATCGCGAAATGCGTGAAGCGCGGGGTGTGCCCAAACAGCTTGTGGATCTGCTCGCGGACCGGGTCGAGCTCGCCGGGTGCCACCACGGTCACCTTCGCGCAGTGCTCGCAGTAGAGGTACTCGCCGTCATCGGCGTGCGCCAGCGTGTACAGGCCCGGTCCGTGCCCGAGGTGCAGGTGGCGCACCAGGCCGTGCGCCTCGAGCACCTCCAGGTTGCGGTAGACCGACGACTCATCCAGCTCCAGCACCTCTACGAGCCGCGCCGCGGAGACCGGGCCGTCGGCCGCGAACAGCGCCTCGATCACCAGCCGCCGCGGGGTCGAGATCCGCAGGCCGGAGGCACGCAGCGCGCGCACCGCCGCCGCCGGGGTCTCCGCGGCCAGCGGCCGGACGTCGGGCGCGAGCGTCATCGCTTGCATTGTTGCGCGACCCGGGCTGGAAATGGGGGGAGTGCAGGCGCCGACCCGGGCTGGCGGGGGTGGCGCGTCCGGGCGCGGGTTAAAGACGCAAGCCGCCCGCTATTGCAAGCGGCTGACAATTGTGTGAGCATGGCCCGATCACCGAGGCCATCTCAGCCGACCCTCGTAGCGAGCAAGCCGCCGCTTTGCCTGAGCGCCGCTTGCGCCAGGTCTTCGGCATGCGGGACCTGGTGCCGTTGTCGGTCTCGAGCGTCGGCCCACTGTTCTCCGTTGCCGCCACCGGTGGCGTGATGGCCGCGCAGGCCGGGTGGTGGACGCTTCCGGCGATCGCCATCCTCGCGCTGCCGTTCGTCGTCTCAAGCTTCGTCTTCCGGCTCCTGAACCGCCACTTCCCGCACGCGGGTGCCTCCTACCACTGGTCGGCGCGGATCCTCGGCAGGCGGGCATCGCGCTACCAGGCGTGGATCCTGATCCTGGCTTACTTCCTCTCGATCCCCCCGATCGCGATCCCCGCGGGCTCCTACACGCTGGCGCTGATCGCCCCCCATTACCAGGCCCCCGCAGCGGTGCGGATGGCGATGACGCTGTTCTGGATCGCCTTCGCCGCTGTGCCGCTGCTGCTGGGCGCCAGGCCCACAGCCCGCATCACCCAGCTGCTCTTCTGCGTCGAGATGGTCTCGCTGGCCGCCTTTGGGGTGCTGGGTGTCGTCAACTGGCATCGCCTTTCGATCCCGGTCCACTTCGGCAGGCCCCCGGTCGGCGGCATCCTGATCGTCGCTGTGATCGCGGCCACGATCCTCGACGGCTGGGAGATCGACAGCTACGCCGCCGAAGAGTCTGAGCGCCCGCGCAAGCATCCTGGACTGGGAGGGATCGTCGGCGTGCTCGGCGCGCTCCTGTTCTACACGGTGCTCTACCCGCTGATGCTGGGCGAGACGCCGATGCGCCTGCTGGCGAACTCCACTGACCCGCTCGCGGTGTGGTCGCACCGGCTCATACCGGGCGCGCCGTGGGCGATGCTCGTGCCGATCCTGTTCTCGACCGCCGGCGGGCTGTGGCTGACCAGCTTCATCCTCAGCCGGGCCCTCTACGCGATGGGCCGGGAGCGCCTCATCCCGTCCAGCTTCGGCAAGCTCAACCGCCACGACGCACCCCATGTCGCCACCCTGACCGCGCTCGGCCTCGCCGTGGTCGTTGTCGGCCTGCAGCTCTTGGTCTCCTCGTTTGCAAGGTTCTTCGACCTGGTGCTCGCCGGCGCGGGCTTCTTCCTGCTGGCCGAGTTCTTCCTCGACTCGGTGACCGCGACCGTGTTCCTGACCACGGGGCACAGGCGCCTCCCCGGCACCGGGCTCGAGCCCCACTCGCACCCGCTGCTGACCGCCGGCGCATTCTGCTCGAGCGTGATCATGGGCGTGCTGCTGATTGCCTTCTTCCTCTACGGACCCAGAGCGATCGGCGGTGGGGTTGACCAGGTCTTCGCCGTGCTCGCCGGGCTGGGGCTCGTGTTCGCCTGGTGGACCGGACGGCGGTCGCCATCGACCTTCCATTTCACCGGCGGTGACGTCGTGGCCGGATCTCCCTCGGGCGCCGAATAGCAGGGGTTCTCGTCGGTCAGGCCAGGCTGCCGAGCGGCGCGAGTGCCTCCACCGCGACGCCGAGGTGCTGGTGGGCGGCCCGGAGCTGACGCTGGAGATCGAGCGCCCGGCGCTCGGCGCGCTCGGTGATCCACAGCAGCGGTAGTTCCTCGGGGTCGGCCGCTGGCAGCTCGCGTCCGGAGCGGGTTTCGATCCACAGCAGCGTGCTCGCTGCGATGGTTCCGCGGGTGATCCGATCAGCGACGGCCTGTCGCCTGTCGTCGGCGAGCTGGGGGCTGCCGAGGCGCCAGAACGCGCTGGCGTCCAGCAGCGCGATGCCAACGGTCATGGTTGCCTGGTCGCATGCCGGATTCGGCGGACTTCTTCTAGGTCTGGGAGTGGTGCCGCACGCAGCCGGTCGACGAACGTTTCCCGGGCGTGCCCCACCGCTCGGTCCTGGGCCTCCAGCTCGCGCAGCGTGGTCTCGGCGCCACGCCGGACCAGCTCCGCGAGCGTGGGGGTGTCGGGTCCCAGCCTGGCGCGCAGTGGCTCGAGGACCGCGGCCAGTGCGGGAGTCTCGGTGATCGCATGGCGCGGGTGTGAGGTGGGCACCACTTCAGTGTAACACCG
>JAJYHG010000033.1 GCA_021784895.1 Actinomycetes bacterium | reverse complement strand
CGAGGTGCGGCGCGAGGCCGCCGCCGACCCGGAGATCGCCCGCGGCGCTCCCTACGCGACACCCGTGCGCCGGCTCGACGAGGCTGGCGCCGCCCGTCGGCCGGTGCTGCGCCAGGCGCTCGAGGGCTCCTGAGGCGTTGAGCGATCTGCCGCCGCGCACCGAGGCTGGCCTCGCCGCGCTGGCGGCGGCGCTCACGCCACGGGTGATCGAGGACACGCGCCGGCTTGTGGACATTTCCACGCCCTCAGGCGCGCTCGAGGAGGCCGAGCGGGCGATCGAGCTGTGCGCGGCGCTGCTGGAGGGCTGGCAGCTCACGCGGCCGGCCTGCTCGACCGCCTCCTGCGCCCCTGACCTGCTGGCCACGCGCGCGGGCTCGGGCCGCCGCCGGCTGCTCTTCCTAGGCCACCTTGACACGGTTGTGGGCCACGGCGAGCACCGCCCGGCTCAGGCGCGAGGGCAGCGGCTCTACGGCTCTGGCACCGCCGACATGAAAGGTGGCGTGGCGCTCGCGCTGGCGGTCGCCGGCGCCATGGCGGAGCGCACCGAGGACTACGCCGAGCTCGCGGTGCTGCTGGTCTGCGACGAGGAGTGGCGCCTGGCGCCCTTCGCGCACTCCGCGCGCTTTGCGAACTACGACGCCTGCCTGTGCTTCGAGGCCGGGGAGGTCGACGAGCAGGGGCGCGACGGGGTGATTGTGCGGCGCAAGGGGGCGGGCACGCTGCGCCTGCGCGCGCACGGGCGTCCGGCGCACTCTGGCTCGGCGCCCGATCAGGGGCGCAACGCGCTGCTCGCGCTCGCGCACGCGGCGATCGCCGGGGCGGCGGTGGCCGACGCCGACGGCTCCTCGCGGCTCACGGTCGTACCGACCGTGGTGCGTGCGGGGGAGGCGATCAACGTCGTGCCCGCAAGCGGCGAGCTGATCTTCGACCTGCGCGCCGACGACACCGCGGCCTTTGGGCGCGTGCTCGAAGCGATGCCTGCCGCGGTTGGCGGAGCCCGGCTCGAGCCGATCATGGAGCGTGTCTGGCCCGCCATGGATTCACGCGCGGCGGCCGCGCCGCTGCTTGCGGCCGCCGCGGCGCTGCTTGGACGGCCCCTCATCCCGCGCTCACGCGGGGGCGCTAGCGACGCAAGCCACCTGGCGCCGCTGGTCGCCCTGACGGTCGACGGGCTCGGCCCGCGCGGCGGCGGCGCCCACACGCCCAAGGAGTTCCTGCACCTGCCGTCGCTGCCCGAGCGTCTCGCGGTGGCGCTGGCGGTGGCGCGCGCGGCGCTCGCGCCCGGCTGAGAACGTGGTGGCGCTGGCGGCAGGTGTCATCCTTTGCGCGGATGGATGCCAGCGAGCACACCGCCGCCGAGCCCGCGCAGCGCTCCGTGCGCGCGCTGGCCGGGCGCGCTGCCCGTCAGCGCGACGGCCTGCTCACGCTGAGCGGGATCGTGGTGTTGATGTGGCTGGTGGAGGCCGTCAACTCGCTCGACTCGGGCGGCCTTGACGGCGACGGCATCCGCGCGCGCAACCTCTCGCGCTTCTGGGGGATCCTCACCTCGCCGTTCATCCATGCGAGCTTCCAGCACCTTCTGGACAACACGATCCCGCTGGTGTTTCTGGGGGTGATCATCGCGCTGCACGGCGCCCGCCGGCTGCTGCTCATCACCGGCTTCATCATCCTCGTCGGCGGCCTGGGCACCTGGCTGATCGCCCCCGCCCACACCAGCACGATCGGGGCCAGCGGCGTGGTCTACGGCTATGCGGCCTACCTGATGGCCCGCGGCTTCTTTGACCGCAAGATCTGGGAGCTCGCGGTGGGGATGCTCGTGGCGCTCGTGTGGGGCGCGGCGCTGATTGCGAGCATCGTGCCGCACACCGGGATCTCCTGGCAGGACCATCTGTTCGGCGCGCTCGCGGGGGTGATCGTGGCCTGGCGGCTCTCACGCTCAGACCACCGTCGGCGGCCGGTTGTGGCGGCCTGAGCGTCGAGGGCCGCGGTTGATCACGCGGCCGTCCGGCCCTGGGGGAATCGCGAAGGTGTGGGTTGTGGTGCCGCGCCTGTTCCTGGTGAGCCTGCCCGTCTCTGACGCCGAGGCGGCTGCAAGCTTCTACGCTCACCTACTGGAGACGGCTGGGGTCCGCGTGTCCTCCGGCCGCCACTACTTGGACGCCGGCGGCACGACCCTGTGAGGACGCAGAGACGCTCTTCACGACTGAGTTCACCTGGGAGGGTATGCCAGGCGCCTGAGGACGGGTCGTCGCGCCCGCGAGCGCCACGCGGGCCCCGAGTCGGGACCGCCGGCTGTGTGGGTGCGGCGTCGTGGCCGTGCGCGGTTGCGGGCTGGTCGTTGGCGCCGGGAGCCGTGGATGCAATAGCTCAGCAATGAGCTACACGGGGTATCCATTTTGCTGCGGCCAGGCTGTGAGCTGCCTGCGCCGCCAGGGCCGATCCGCGTTGGGGGCTGATGGCGCCCGGCCGCGCCGGCGGAGGTGCAGTGCCTGGGGGCGCTCGCGGGGATGGGGGTCGGCGAGGGGCTGGCGGTAGGTGACCGGCTCGGTGAGGATCGCCTGCTGCAGGAGGCGGTTGCAGAGCAGCCCGCGCTGACGCGAGTGGCGCCGGTTGAAGCGGAAGGTGAGCTCGTTCAGATATGCGTCGAGGTGCTCTGGGCTGGCGTTGCCCTGGTGGGTACCAAGCAGCCAGCGCTTGAGCAGGCTCGCGATCCGGTGAACGCCGGGCATCACCACGCAAGCAGGGTCGGGTTGGGCGCTCATCACGGTGCGATTGTGCTCGTAGCCGTGCTCTGGCAGGGAGAGGTACGCTGTCCAGCCGTCGGTATGGACCGTCGCCCCGGGCGACCCCTTCCTCCAGGCCGCCGACGTAAGCCTCATCGACCTCGACATGGCCGCTGAGGCGCTCGCGGCCTGGGCGCACCATCGCCACCCGGAAGCGGTGCAACATCGCCCACGCGGTTTGCTAGCAGCCAAGCCCCAACGCGCGCTGAACACCAAGCGCAGAAACGCCGTGCTTCTGAGTGCTCATCGTCCACGCCGCCGCCAACCACAGCCGCAGCGTCGCGCGCGTGCGCGCGTGCGCGCGAAGGTCGACGCCCGCCGTGACCGTCGCCTGATGCCCGCACAGCGAGCACTCCCTCCGGCCGTGATCCAGCTGCCAGCGATCACGGCCCGGGCAGCGAGGCCAGCGGAAGCCCTCTGGTCCGCGCAGCCACTCCAGGTAGTCACGACAAGCCGCCTGATCGGAAAACCAGACCACGAACTCCGCGCAGGAGCCGGGATAGTCGATCCCCACTGTCGGCACAGCCCAAGCGCAGCCGCGCTACCGGACGGAAATGGATGCCCCGTCGGTCCCAAACCCCTCCCTCGGCACGTCGGCGGCGGCCATGCGACGCCGTCGGGCCCCGCCCCGGCGTATGCCCCGGCGTTGCGCGTGCCACAAGGGATCGACTCGGGGCGTGGCGCAGCCTGGTAGCGCGCACCGTTCGGGTCGGTGAGTGAGGTCCCCGGTTCGGTGAGCTGGACCGCCCGCAGTTGCGGGCGGTCCAGCTGTCCGCCGACCAGCTTGCAAGTCAGGGTTTGCGGGAGCTCAGCAGTCGCTGGTGACCGCAGCGGAACCCGCACCGACGGCAGATCGTCCGCAGGCAGTGGGGGCTTGCTGGCGATGGTCCCGCGCCTCAAAGGGGTCTGTGGCAAGGGTTGGTCCGGGATGTGGACTGGATGTGGACGCCCGGACAGACGACGGTCGCGCTCGGTCGCGCTGCGCGCCAGCAGTTGGGCTGATTATTGTGGAGGAACGCGCAACTTCTTGCATGCTTCTCCACAACAATCGCCGGCCATTGCAGACCTGGAGCTGATCAAGCAGGCGACCGCTCGTCGCGGCGTCCCTGAGGCCGAGATTCTGCGCGAGGGCATCAAGCTCGCGGCGATGGGCGCTCGGATCTGGGACGAGCCCCTGATTCGCGACGATGAGACCTTCGACCTTGGAGGTCGGCTGACGCCGGAGGACATCCGTGACGCAGTCCGGCGGGCCGCCGACGGAAGGCGCAGCGTGCCTGAGCCGCGGTGCTCGCGGTTGCCGACACCTCTGGCCTGCTAGCTCTCTTCAATCGCACCGAGCCAGAGCACGACTCGGTGGCTGCCGCGGCCAACGCCTGTGGGCTACTGGTTATCAGCCCGCTGACTCTGACCGAGGTGCACGAGGTTGCCGGCGTCCGTGCGGGTCGGGATGTGGCCGATGCGATCCTGCGGACGCTGTGCGCTCGCATCGAGGCATCCAGGGTCGCGATCGCACCCACCACGTCGCGAACCATGAGCTCCTCCTTGAGGGTCCGCGGGCGCTACCGGGACCTGGATCTCGACCTGGCCGACGCCGTGGCTGTCGTGGTGGCCGCCGAGTACCGGACCGAAGTGGTGCTCACGCTTGATCGGCGCGACTTCCGGGCGATGGCGCCGCTGACGGACCACCGGGCGTTTCGCCTGCTGCCGGACGACCTGTAGCACCCCCAGGCCGCTAGCCTGCGCTGGCGTGCGCATCTTCTCCGGAGTCCAGCCGACCGGCCGCAAGCACATCGGCAACTACATCGGCGCGTTTGAGCAGTACGTGGCGGGTCAGGCGCTGGGTGAGGCGATCTACTGCGTCGTGGACCTGCACGCCACCACCGTCGCCTATGACCCGGCGACGCTGCGCCGCGACCTGTATGACCTGGTGGCGGTGCTGCTGGCCGCGGGTATCGAGCCGGAGCGCTCGATCCTCTTTCGCCAGAGCGACGTGGCCGAGCACACTGAGCTGCAGTGGCTGCTGATGAGCGCAACCGCCTACGGCGAGCTCACGCGCATGACCCAGTTCAAGGACAAGTCGGCCCAGCAGGAGTTCATCTCGGCCGGCATCTTCGCCTACCCGGTGCTGATGGCCGCTGACATCCTGCTGTATCAGACTGGCCAGGTGCCGGTCGGCGATGACCAGCGCCAGCACCTGGAGCTCACGCGTGACGTCGCCCAGCGCTTCAACTCCCGCTTCGGCGAGACCTTCGTGGTGCCGGAGGGGACCTACCCCGAGGTCGGGGCGCGGATCATGGACCTGCAGAACCCGGAGCGCAAGATGTCGACGACTGGCGGCAGCCCGCAGGGGACCGTGTATGTGACCGACGATCCCGAGGTGATCCGCAGGAAGTTCCGCGGCGCCGTGACCGACTCGGGGCGTGAGATCCGCCACGGCGCCGACAAGCCGGGCGTCAGCAACCTGCTCGAGATCCTCGCGGCGGTGCGTCGCAGCTCGATTGCGGCACTCGAGCAGGAGTTCGAGGGTTCCGGCTACGGCGATCTGAAGCTCGCCGTGGGGGAGGCGGTGGCCGCCCATCTCGCGCCTGTCCGCGAGCGCTACGCGCTGCTGCGCGCCGACGAGCAGGGGCTCGAGCAGACGCTCGCAGCGGGCGCGCAGCGCGCTCGCGCGATCGCCTCCGAGACGATGCGCGCGGTTCGCGCCGCGATGGGCGTCGGCCCGGCGGGCCCAGACGAGCGCTGAGCCAGCGCAGGCGGGCGCGCGCAGGCAGGGAATCTGGCCGGGGCGGCGTATAAGCTCGCACGCAGTGAGCCAGAACGCCACCCGCACGAGGCCCTTACGCCTGGTCGACCTGGAGCTCGACCTGGAGGTCTTCAACGGCCCCTTCGACCTGCTGCTGACGCTGATCCTCAGGGAGGAGATCGACCTGCTGGAGGTGGACCTGGCCGAGGTCGTGATCTCCTACATCGACCACCTCGACGCGCGCGGGGAGCTCGACCTGGAGGCAGCGACCGAGTTCCTGGTGCTGATCGCGGCGCTGCTCGAGCTCAAGTCACGGCTGATGCTGCCCGGCGAGGAGATGGAGGAGATCGAGCTCGAGCCCGAGGACGCGGCCGGAGAGCTGCTCGAGCGGCTGCTTCAGTCGCACCGCTACCGGACGGCCGGCGAGCACCTGACCGCGCTGTTGGCGCAACAGGGCGGCTACCGCTTCCGCTCCGCGCCGCTGCCCGCGAGCCTGCGCCGGGCGTCCCTCCCCGCCGCAGCGGCGGTCTACGACCCGGCGGCGCTGGCCGGTGCGATCGGGGAGCTGCTGGTGCTGCCGCCCGAGGTCGACGTGCGACACATACCGGTGCCCAAGGTGAGCGTCGGCGAACGGCTCGCACACCTGCGCCGCCTGTTGCGCCGCGGCGCGTTCAGCTTCGACGACGCCGTTCAGGGGGCGGACCGCGTCACCGTGGCGGTCACGCTGTTCTCGCTGCTCGAGCTCTACAAGCAGGGCGAGCTGACCTTCATCCAGGACGAGCCGTTTGGCCCCATCCAGGTGCATGCGGCACTCGCTGCACCGGCCCAGCAGGCGGCGGCATGACGCTCGCGCTGAAGGCCACGGTCGAGGCGCTGCTCTTCCTCTCGCCCGAGCCGCTCAGGCTGGATGACCTGGCGCAGGCAACGCAGGCCACCGACGGTGAGGTTCAGGCCGCGCTCGGCGAGCTGGCCGCTGACTGCGAGCGCGGCGCCCGCGGGATCATCGTCCGCGAGCTCGCGGGTGGCTTCACACTCGCGACCGACCCTGGCGCCGAGGAGGCCGCGCGCAGCCTGTTCGCGCGCCCTCGCACGCCGGCGCTCACGCCGGCGCAGGCACAGACACTGGCGATCGTCGCCTACCTGCAGCCGGTCTCGCGGCCGGAGATCGCCCGGATCCGCGGCGTCAACGCCGAGTCGGCGGCGGCGACGCTGCTCGAACGCGGGCTGATCGAGGAGGCGGGCCGCTCGCAGTTTGGTGCCGTGCTGTACTCAACCACGGACCTGTTCCTGCGGCTCTTTGGCCTGCGTAGTCTCGAGGAGCTGCCACCGGTCAGCGCCTTTGATCCCTCGCCGGAGTTTGTGGAGGAGCTGCGCG
>JAJYHG010000038.1:25402-30452 GCA_021784895.1 Actinomycetes bacterium | reverse complement strand
CAATGTCCTCGGCGGTCGCCGACTCCGGCATGTTGACGGTGTTGTGGTTGACGATGCCGTTGGCGACGAACGCGTGCGGGCCCGGGACCGAGATGTCAAAGACCTCTTGGACACCGGCATCCTGCACCGACACGACCGGGCTGAAGTACAGATTGTCCTCGAGCACGCGATCGAGCCATTCCGGCAGCGATACGTCGTCGAGGGTCGCAACGCGCTCAAGCGAGGCACGGCTCACTTCCCGGGTTCGCCGGTCCTTCAGATATGAGAACTCGCGGCTTCGTGCACTGCCGGCGCCGTTGCGCCCCGGCTGCCCCTTGTGGATGAGGTCGTACAGCTGCCGGCCGGTGATCCCAGGGACGACATCGGCGGTGCTCTGGCCAAAGTCGCCAGCGATGATTTCCGCTGCCCTGAGTGCCTTGTGGCGCTCAGGGAATCGCAGCTGCGCGAGGAAGCGCTGCGCGTGACGGCCGGAGACGTACACCTCTTCGAAGGAGCGGTCGTACTCGGCGTTGTACTTCTCGATGCGGCTGTGGACGATGCCAAGGTTCGTCAGAACCGCCTGGAGATCATCGAGTAGCTCGCGAGATGCCAGGCAGATAGCCCACTTCGGCAACGACGACGGTAGATAGGAGTCGAGCGTGAGCCCCTCAAGGAACGCGAGCACCATGTTCCTCGGCGACACGAGCACGGCATCCGGGATACGTTTGCGTGCGGCGCCGTTGCCGGTTCCGAGGTAGTCGAAGAATTCCACCAGCGTCTCAGACGCCAGCTCGACCGACGGACACTTGCCATGCGCCCGAGCGATCCTCGCCGGGATGCCGAACACCTGCTCGCTCGCACGGGCCAGCCGCGCGATGACATCTTCGTCGGCGTTGGCGATCCTGATCGTCCAGTTGCTGCGGCTGATATGGCCTTCCGCCGCAAACGCTCCGAGCAAGAACGCCAGCTGCTCCGTCATCGCCGGCGGGATCGCCACCGACTTCTGCGGGCCGTATCGCTTAGACGGGGTGAAGTCGTCGAACTGCGGGGGGAGCGACGCCCACATTTCATCTCCGTACTTTGTCGCGACACGATCGCCCGGCTGCAGCTGATCTAGCCGCCGCCACTCCAGCCCCGATTCGCCGGCGACGAGCAGCCGGTGGTTGGGCGTGCCGGAGACCCGGTGGCCGGAGCGAAGGCGCGCCTCGATCACGGACCGCTCCCCGCCGTAGTAGAAGGCGTCCGTCGGGTGCGTGCCGCCAATTGAGGCGACGCCGATTGTCAGCTGCGAGAACGTGTCGGCCCGCTCGTCGCGCCGGAGGCTCCCGATCCGGACCAGGCCTCGCTCGCTGGCTACCAGCGTGCTGCCGATGACGCACTTTGAGATTGCCCCCGAAATGAACGGCTGAATCGCGCCCATCATCTTGATGTGGCCCATGTGTGAGATCGCGCGCTCGCCGACGGCCACATCAAACACCGGCAGGTGCTCCACAGACAGGCCGGGGGCACCGACGATGGTCCCGTGCTCGTTCACGTAGGCGCTGATCTGCTCGATCCGCTGGTCGTCGTAGCCGAGCGTTTCGAGCGCCAGCGGCACGGTCTTGTTGACGATCGTCATCTGCCCGCCGCCGACCAGCTCCTTGAACTTGACCAGCGAGAAGTCGGGCTCGACGCCGGTCGTGTCACAGTCCATTAAAAAGGAAATCGTGCCTGTGGGTGCCAAGACAGTGGCCTGCGCGTTGCGGTAGCCGTGCTGCTCGCCAAGTCCCACCGCGCGGTCCCAGGTCGTCCTCGCCGCGGCGAGCAGCGCCGTGTCGGCGCAATCCTCATCGGGCAGCGCGTAGGCGGCGTCGCGGTGCATGCGCATCACGGCCAGGTGCGGCTCGGCGTTCTCCGCGTAGCGTTCGTACGGGCCGATCGCGCTCGCAATCTCGGCCGAGCGCAGGTAGCCGCGACCAGTCATCAGCGCCGTGATCGCGGCGGCGATGCCACGGCCGGCATCGGAGTCGTAGGGCAGGCCGTTGGCCATCAGGTAGGCGCCGAGGTTGGCGTAGCCCATTCCGAGCTGGCGGAAGGCGCGGGCGTTGGCCGCGATCTCCTCGGTCGGGTAGCTCGACGGTGAGACGACTATCTCCTGCGCCAGGAAGATGACGTCGATCGCCCGCTCGAAGGACTCGACGTCGAAGCTGCCGTCGGCCCGGCGGAACTTCATCAGGTTCAGCGATGCCAGGTTGCAGGCCGAGTTGTCGACGTGCATGTACTCCGAGCAGTTGGCGACCACGACGCCGTCCACGATGTAGGAGTGATGGAGCGGCTCGGTGAGGTTGTAGACCTGCTCCTGGCCGTCGTCCTCGCGAGCGACCAGGGTTGTGCCGGGCTTAGTCCGGTAGCAGCCCACCTCGGTGAGGAGCGCCTCGAGGGCGGCGTGCTTGCGCGGGGTCGAGAAGCCAATCTCATGTGCGAAGATCTCCAGATCGCCGCCGGTGATCCGCAGGTCAAAGCCCTCGCGTGACTCGTACTCGACGCTCGAGCCGTCTGCCCGAACGTAGGAGAACGACGCGCCCCGGGCCTCGCTGACCCGGTAGATGCGGGCGCGGGCCCCGAATGTGGACAGCAGCCGCTGCACGTCCCTGAGCAGGGCGTCGCTACGGCTGCTGAGCCCCACGTAACGGTTAGCCTTGCCGCCCGCTTCGACCCGTGACACGCAGCCATCGGCACCGAACAGGCCGCGCAGGAACGCCGCCTGCACGGCGGCTGGAGCGCTGAACACCGCTTCCGGCACACGCTTCTCGTGAGCGCGCGCGGAGCTGACACCGAGGCCGCGGAACAGCTCACGGACCGCCTCGCTGCCGACCCGCAGCTGCACCGTGCCGTTGTCCATCGGCTGCCGCGAGACCCCGCCAACCAGCTCGCGCAGAAGCCCCTCATGCGAGTCGGCCAAGCCGTCGTCGATGTCGTCGCCGCCGTAAACCCACTGCGTCTGCGCATCGGTCAGGCAGCCGTCGCCGACCAAATGCCCGGTGAGCTCGGCCAGCCCTTCGCTCCACTTTTCGGGCAGCTCGCGGTAGGTGACAGACCCGTCACGCGCAAAGGACCTGGCACGAGCCTGGACGCGGGCCGGTAGCGCCCAAGACGCGTCGCTGGCGGGCGTCGGCACGTCATTGAGCAGCACCCTGTCAGAGCTGACCAGATCCTTCGCACGCACGTAGCCGCGGTTCAGTGTCCAGATCCGGTGGTTGGGTGTGCAGCGCAGCTGCCCACCGTTGGCGAAGCGCAGCCGCACGATCGGGCTGACGCCGTTGCGCATGAACGCCACGGGCTGAGTGGCGACGACCCCGGTGGCAGGCTCGGCCGCGGTCGCGCGATGCGTGTAGACGCGGATCTCTTCACCGCGCTCCCCCCGCTCGATCAGCTCTGCGATCGGCATCAGGCCGCGCGTGGTGTGCACGCGAGCGTCGCCTGGAAAGCACGGATTCGAGGCGTTGATCCGGCCCGAGTTCGGGCAGGTGTGCCAGCGGTTGATGACCGTGTCGTACTGCACCCCGGGGTCGGCGCAGCGCCAGGCGGCCTGGGCTATGTCCCGCAGCAGCTCGCGCGCCGGAATAGGCTCGCCGATCGGCTCGCCGCTCACGCGCCCGATCAGCTGCCAGTTCTCATCGTGCTCGACCGCGCGCATGAACTCGTCGGTCACGCGCACCGAGTTGTTGGCGTTCTGGTACTGGATCGAGTGGAAGCCGTCCCCGTCGATCGACATGTCAAAGCCGGCGTCGCGCAGCGCCGCCGCCTTGTCCTCTTCCTTGGCCTTGCACCAGATGAACTCGCGGATGTCCGGGTGGTCGATGTCAAGCACGACCATCTTCGCGGCGCGCCGCGTGCCGCCGCCGGACTTGATCGACCCCGCCCAGGCGTCGGCGCCGCGCATGAACGACACCGGCCCCGAGGCGGTGCCACCGCGGCTGAGGTGCTCCATCGAGCCGCGGATCTTCGAGAGGTTGATGCCCGAGCCAGAGCCGCCGCGGAAGATCATGCCCTCCTTGGTGTTCCACTCGAGGATCGACTCCATCGTGTCCTCGACCGAGAGGATGAAGCAGGCCGAGGCCTGCATCTTGGGGCTGCCCTCCGGGTGCCAGCCGACGTTGAACCAGACCGGTGAGTTGAAGGCCGCCATCTGGTGCAACAGGATGTAGGTCAGCTCGTCCTCAAAGGCCCGGGCGTCTTCGTCGCTTGCGAAGTACCCGCGGGCGGTGCCCCAGCCGGTGATCGTGCCGGCCACACGGGTGATCATCTGCCTCACGGAGCGCTCGCGCTCGGGTGACCCGAGCTGGCCCCGGAAGTACTTCTGGGCGACGATGTTGGTCGCGTTCTGCGACCAGCTCGTGGGGAACTCCACGCCGGCCTGCTCGAAGGAGACCCTGCCGCCGTGGCCGATGCGGGCATCGCGTAGCTCCCACGCGACCGTTGAGTACGGGTCGACGCCGGCAGTGGTGAAGTAGCGCTCGATCGAGAGCCCCTGCCCTCTGCTGCTGTCGCTTATGGGGGCCTGCGGTGTCTTCGCCATGCCTTCAGATCTCCTTCGCTGTGCTGCTGCCTGGGACGGTTCCCGATTCGCCGGTGGCTGAGGGGTCGAAAAGCATGGCGCTCCGGTCGGACGGAAAGGCCGGCGCCCTGGCCCGGTTCCAGAAAACCGCGGCTTTGCAGCAAGAAGAGATTTTAGCCCGGCCGTGATCGTTGTTTGCAGGTGGCCACCGCCGCCTGCGACCGCTACTGACGGTCGCGAACTTCCTGCAGCTGAGCGCGGAGAAGCTCGACCTCGGCCGCCAGGACGGCAGCGGCGTCGGCCCGGGCCTGTACTCTCCGCGCCTCGTCGGCGCTACCGCCGGCGCCGCCATCGGCGCCGCCGTGGCCGTTTCCAGCGGGCGCTCCGCCCGCGGCCACGGCCGCGCGCAGCAGCTCGATCTCGGCGCCCCGGGCGCCGAGCGCCGCGTCGAGCTCGGCCAGCGCCGCCTCCAGCTCGGCGTTGCGCCGGCGCTGCTCCTCCGCCGCGCTGCGGTGCTCCTCGGCCTCGGCCTGG
>JAJYHG010000038.1:0-25392 GCA_021784895.1 Actinomycetes bacterium | reverse complement strand
CAGCGGGCGCTCTCGAGGTCGTAGGTGTGCTGCGCCGCGTTGCGTGCACCCTGCTCTCGCAGGGCCGAGTTCTCGGCTTCGACGGCCATCAGGCGCTCGCGAGCGTTCGCCGCCTCGGTGCGCGCCGCCGCGAGCTCCTCGTCCATCGCCGTCCGTACCGAGGTGTGCTCGGCCTCGCGCTCGTCCAAAGCCTGCTGCAGCACCGTGACCTGGGCCTGCGCGTGTGCCAGCTGCTCGTCCAGCTCGGTGACCTCCCGGCGGCTGGCGTGAGCTCGCGCCTGTGCCACCTCCGCCATCGTCCGCAGCCGTTCCAGCTCGGAGATGCGGCTCGAGAGCTGAGACTCGAGCTGCGCCTGTGTGCGCGCGGCCGCGTCGGCGCTGGCCCTGATCTGCGCCTCGAGCGCGCCGGCGTTGGCGGCCGCGGCGCGGGCGCGCGCTTCGGCGTGGTCGCGGTCGGCGACCGCTGCGTCGCGGTCTGCGACCGCGGCGTCGCGCTCGGCGCGTGCCTCATCACGCTCGCCGCGCTGGTGCGCGAGATCGGCCTCCGCCGTGGCTCGGCGCTCCCGCTCGCTCTGCAGGCGCCGCTCCAGCTCGATGATCGTGAGCCGGCGCGACTCGGCCCGCCGCTCGGCCTCGACTAGCCGGGAGGACTCGACCGCCGGCTCGGCCGTGCCCGAGCCGGCGGAGCCGCCCGAGCCGCCCGAGCTGCCCGCCACCCCGCCGCCGCCAGCCGCCGCGCTGATGGCGGCCGGCCGCCGCGCTGGGTCGGGCAGCGCGACCGTCGTCTCGCCGGGGAGCTCCAGGGAGTAGCTGGTTGCAGCGCCGACCTGATCCTGGGGGGCCGAGAAGGCTGCGCGCAGAAGCCCCGGCGGCCCGGGCAGCGCCGGCAGCTGCTCGTGGCGGTGCTCGCCGCCGGGGGTACTGATGATCAGGGTCAGCGGGCCGGCCGGCAGCGTGTCGGCGCTGCGACCCGAGACGCGCAGCAGCGCCGTGCCGGGAGCTGCCTGCACCTGCTCGAACTCGACCAGCTCGAATTGTTCCTGTGGCTCGGTCATGGCGCGAGCCATTCTATGGATCTGCCAAGCTCTCGCGCAGATGAAGTTGCTGATCACCGGCGGCGCCGGCTACATCGGCTCGATCGTGGCCCGCCTGCTGATCGAGGCTGGGCACGAGATCGTCGTGCTCGACAACCTCGAGCGCGGCCACCGCGCGGCGGTGCCCGGGCAGGCCCAGCTGATCGTCGCGGATCTGCGCAACGCAGCCGAGGTGGACCACATCCTTCAGGCGGGCCGCTACGACGGCGTGCTGCACTTCGCGGCGCTCGCGCTGGTCGGCGAGTCGGTCACGCACCCCGGCCGCTACTACCGCAACAACGTGACCGGTACCCTCAACCTGCTCGAGGCGATGGTCGCAGGGGCGGTGCCGCGGCTGGTCTTCAGCTCAACCTGTGCGGTCTACGGCCAGCCCGACGAGGTCCCGATCGCGGAGAGCGCGCCGCCCCGCCCGCAGAACGCCTACGGCGCCTCCAAGCTCGCCGCCGACCATCTGATCGGCGACTTCTGCGCCGCGCACGGGATCGGCGCTGTGAGCCTGCGCTACTTCAATGTCGCCGGCGCCCACGGCCACACGGGCGAGGACCACGAGCCCGAGACACACCTGATCCCGAACATCCTCAAGGTGGCGCTGGGGCGAAGCGACGCGGTGGAGATCTTCGGCACCGACTACCCGACCGCGGACGGCACCGCGGTGCGCGACTACATCCACGTCGACGACCTAGCGCAGGCGCACCTGCTCGCGCTCGGCCACGTCAAGGCCGGCGAGCGCCAGGTCTTCAACCTCGGCAACGGCAACGGCTTCTCGGTGCGCGAGGTGATCGCCGCCGCGCGGCGAGTCACCGGCCACCCGATCCCGGTGCGCGAGGCGCCACGCCGCCCCGGCGATCCGCCGCGGCTGGTGGCCGCCAGCGCCAGGATCCGCGAGCAGCTCGGCTGGGCGGCGCAGAAGCCCGCGCTCGAGACGATGATCGCCGACGCCTGGGCCTTCAGCCAGGCGCACCCGCACGGCTACAACAGGTCGGCCAGCGCCACCAGCGCCTGAGCGAGCACCTGCTCGGGTCCCTGCCCCGCGTCCAGCACCCGGATCCGCTGCGGCTCGGCGGCCGCGAGCTGCAGGTAGGCGTCCCCGGTCCGGGCGAAGAACGCGGCTCCCTCGCGCTCGAGCCGGTCGGGAGTTTGTCCCCGGGCATCCGCGCGCGCTTGCGCGGATGCCCGGTCGAGCGCGAGCAGCAGGGTCCGGTCGGGCGTGAGGCCGCCGGTAGCGAACCGGTTGAGCTCGCGCACCGCCTCGATCCCGAGCTCGCGCCCGCCGCCCTGGTAGGCCAGCGAGGAGTCGACAAAGCGGTCGAGCAGGACCCACTCGCCGCGGGCCAGCGCGGGTGTGAGCGCCTCCTGCACCAGCTGCGCACGCGCGGCCGCATAGAGCAGCGCCTCGGTCCGGGCGCCGACCGTCAGTGCCGCGTCGGTGACCAGCGCCCGGATCACCTCCGACGCCCGCACGCCGCCGGGCTCGCGCAGCAGCCGCACGGCGCGGCCACGGGCAGCGAGTTCGCTCGCCAGCGCCTCGGCGAGCGTCGTCTTGCCGGCGCCGTCGACCCCCTCGATCGTGATCAGCCGTCCCGCAGCGTGCATTGGCGGGTAGCTTACGATCGAGACCATGATCGGGGTGTTAGAGCGACAGCGCAGCGCAGCCGCCATTCTGGGTCCCGTGCTGGCGGTGGCGGGTGCGCCGTCGCACGCGTACCTCTTCCATGGCCCGGGCGGCTCCGGCAAGCGCGAGGTTGCGCGCGAGCTCGCCGCGCGGCTGCTGGCGCAAGGCGCGCCCGATCCGGCCAGCGCGCAAGCGCGCGCGCTGGCCGGGGTACACCCCGATCTGACCTGGGTGATCCCCAGCGGCGCGCATGAGGTACTGGTTTCAGATATCGACGAGCCGGTGGTGGCCGCGGCGGCGCGGACGCCGTTTGAGTCATCGCGGCGGCTGTTCGTGATCGACGGCGCCGAGCAGCTCGGCGACCAGGCGGCCGCACGCCTCTTGAAGACGCTCGAGGAGCCGCCGCCGTTCGTGCACATGATCCTGATCGCCGAGCGGTTCCTGGACGTGCTGGAGACGATCCGCTCGCGCTGCCAGCCGGTCCGCTTCGAGGCGCCCAGCACCGATGAGCTCGCGGCCCAGCTGTGTGCCTCGGGACTCGAGCAGGAGCGCGCCAGGGCGTGCGCCCTGCTCAGCCTGGGTGACGGCGCACGCGCGCGCGAGCTGGCCGCTGCTGAGGGCGCCGAGCTCAGGGAGCGGGCGCTCGAGCTGGTCCGCGGCGCGCTTGCGGGGGCAGTCCAGGGCGAGCCCTGGGCGGCGCTGCTCGCGGCCGTGCGCGCGCGGGGAGAGCGGACGCGCGGGGAGCTCGAAGCCCAGGCTGCGGCGGCGCTCGAGCTGCTGCCGTCCCGCGAGCGCAAGCGGGCGGAGAGCGAGTGGAGCGATCGCGTCCGGCGCGGGCGGCGCCGCGCCGAGACCGCCCAGCTGGCACTGGCGCTGGACCTGATCGAGGCCTGGCTGCTTGATCTGGTCGCGCTGGCATCGAGGGCTGGTGAGCTCGTCCGCCACGCCGACCGGGGCGCGCAGCTGCGTGAGGACGCGGCGGGTGCACGGGGCGCGGATCTGAGCGCGCTCGCGCGGGGTGTCGCGCTGGTCGAGGAGACGCGCCAGCGTCTGTGGCTCAACGTCAACGAGGAGCTTGCGCTGGAGGCGCTCGCCTACAGGCTGGCTGAGGTGCTCTCACGATGATGACCGGCTTCTGGCACCGTTCACGCCCGGCAAGCTCGGCTCGGCCGACAGGTCTCACGCTCAGCCGCGTGTACGTGCGCGCGCCGCGCGCCAGCGACGAGCAGGAGTTCCTCGCGCTGATGCGCGAGAGCCGCGACTTCCACCGCCAGTGGGCCAGCGCCCCGACCGACCCGGTGCGCTTTGCCGCCTACCTCGAGGACTGCCGGCGGCCCGACTTTGCGGCGTTCCTCGTCTGCCGCTGCGCCGATGATCAGATCGTCGGCTTCTTCAACCTCTCGCAGATCACCCGCGGCTCCTTGCAGAGTGCCTATCTGGGGTATGCCGCGGTCGCTCGGTACGCGCGCCAGGGATACATGCGAGAGGGGCTCGAGCTCGTGCTGAGGGCCGCCTTCGTCGAGCTTGCGCTGCACCGGCTCGAGGCCAATATCCAGCCTGGCAATGCGGCCTCGCTGGCACTGGCGCGCGGGGCCGGCTTCCGGCGCGAGGGCTTTTCGCCGCGCTACCTGAAGATCGCCGGCCACTGGCGCGACCACGAGCGTTGGGCGCTGTTGGCCGACGACTGGCGCGAGACCCGCGCCAGCGGCTGACCGTTCCGGAGCCGCTGCCCAGCGGCCGGACGGCGTAGCGTCCGCGCGCCTGCGGAGCTGCGGTCGGCGAAGCGTCCTGGTTGCAGGGGATCTGCTCAAGTGCGGAGCCGGCGTGGCCGATATGCGGTCCCATGAACCCTCAGGGGCGGGTTGTATACAGCGCTGCAGGCTGGCTGCGCCGGATGCCAGGGCCGGCGGGCGGTCGCGCTGCGTGGCTCTTCTTGGGCTTCGGGCTGGTGGCGTTCGGGGCCTGGGTGTCCGTGTCGCCGAGCGGCGGAAACCAGTGGCTCGTGGACGGCTTTGGTATCTACGGTCTGGCTGCGCTCGGCCGCGCCTTGCGGCGGATGGAACCGGGGCAGCGGGCGCCGTGGCGGCTGCTCGCGTTCGGGGCGCTCGCGTTCTGGGTCAGTGCCGTCTACGGTCCGGCGCTGCGGCTGCTGGCCGGCACCGGCGTGCCGTTCCCGTCGCCGCGCGACGCGGCTGGGCTGATCGCCTATCCGCTGCTGACGGCCGGCATCGTGCTGCTCGTATGGCCGCGCAGCAAGCGGGACGACGGTCCGGGGACAGTTGATCCGCTGATCATCACGCTCGGGCTCGCCCTGGCCTCGGCGATCTTCCTGATCGCCCCTTACGTCAACGACGCGAGCCTCGGCCTGCTGCCGAAGCTCGTCTCGATCGGCTATCCGTTTGGGGACATCCTGCTCTTGGCCGCCGCGGTGCGCCTGGCCATGGACGGGGGCGTGCGGCCAGCGAGCTTCTATCTGCTGATCGCTGGCTGTGTGGCGCTGATCGTCGGTGATGACACCTTCCGGCTGCTTGCGATCCACCACGTGCACGGTGGCAGGCTCTGGTTCCAGGCGGGCTGGGCTGGGTTCTACGTGCTCCTCGGCGCGGCGGCGCTGCACCCCTCGGTTCGCGGGCTGGGCGCGGTGGACTTCGAGCGCCAGGCGCGCCTCACCTCGCGGCGTCTGGTGCTGCTGTCGGCGGCGACCTTCGTCGCGCCGGTGCTCGAGCTGATCAAGGTGGTGCCGACCCATGACGGTGATCTGCTGTTCATCATCGGCTGCTCGGTGCTGCTTTACGCGCTGGTCGTCATCCGGATGGCCGACCTGGTGCTCCAGCGGGAGAAGTCAGCCGTGCGCGACCGCGCGCTCAGTGCCGCCGCCGGCCTCCTGGTCGGGGCGACCGAGTCACGGGAGATCGTCAAGGCTGTCCTGCAGGCGGTCGGCGAGTTTGACCGGCGGGGTCTGAACGCCCGCGTGTGCGAGATCTCGGGGGAGCGGGACTTTGCCATGGGCCTTGATGCCGATGGTCAGCTCGAGGTCTGGCCGATACCGACCCACATCTCGTTCCTGCTGCGGCCGTCAGATCATCCCAGTGAGCATCGCCTGCCGCCTGACGCGCGTGCAGTGCTGCGCCTGGGGGCCGACGACGATCCGGTGCTCGCGCTCGAGCTGAGGGCGGCCGATGCGCAGCACGGGGCACTGATCCTCGTGATCGACGGCGAAGCGGCGGTCGATGACGAGACCGGCTATGCGCTGCGTACGCTCGCGCACCAGGGCGCGCTCGCGCTGAGCAGCGCGGAGCTGAGCGCGGAGGTGCACCGGCGCCAGAGCGAAGCGCGGTTCGCCACGCTGGTGCAGAACGCGAGCGATCTGATCACAGTGATCGATGGCGAGAACAGGGTCGTGTACCAGAGCCCGGCGATCGAGCGCTTGCTCGGCTACACCGTCGCCGAGGTGACCGGCTTGTCGTTTGAGAGGCTGTTGCATCCCGATGAGCGTGGGCGGCTGCTGCGGCGCCTCAGCGGTGGGGTGGGGGCTGATGGCCGGGGCGAGCCGATCGACTGCATGCTGCGGCACAAGGACGGCAGCCTGCGCCACTTTGAGATCCTGCACACCGATCTGCGCTCAGATCCAATCGTCGGCGGGATCGTCCTCAACGGTCGCGATGTGAGCGAGCGCAAGGCCTTTGAGGACCAGCTCGAGCACCAGGCCTTCCACGACTCGGTCACCCATCTGGCCAACCGTGCCCTGTTCAACGAGCGGGTGCGCCACGCCGTTGGGCGCAACCTCCGCGACCACGGCGGGATGGCGGTGCTGTTCATCGACCTCGACGACTTCAAAACGGTCAATGACAGCCTCGGCCATGCGGTCGGCGACCGCGTGCTCGTGGAGGCCGCCAAGCGCATCCAGTCGAGCGTCCGGGCCGCCGATACCGCAGCGCGCTTCGGCGGCGACGAGTTCGCTGTGCTGCTAGAGGACGTGAACGATCTGAGCGTGGCGGTTGATACGGCCGAACGCATTCTCGACGCTCTCGGCCGCCCGCTCGACCTCAAGGAGCACCAGCTGGGGATCCGCGCGAGTCTCGGCATCTCGGTCGCCGAGCCCGGCCAGGCCACCGATGCCGACGAGCTGATCCGCAACGCAGATGCCGCCATGTACATCGCCAAGGCCGACGGGAAGAGCGGCTACCGGTTGTTCGAGCCGGCGATGCACGAGCGGGTGATGGCGCGACTCGAGCTGCGCGCGGACCTCCAGCGAGCGATTCAACAGCAGGAGTTCGAGCTGCACTACCAGCCCCTGGTGAGGCTCTCCGACGGCGTGGTGACAGGTGTCGAGGCGCTGCTGCGCTGGCGTCACCCGAGCCGCGGCCTGATCCCGCCCGATGACTTCATCCCCTTTGCTGAGGAGACCGGTCTGATCGTCGACATCGGGCGCTGGGTGCTGCGGGAGGGCTGCCGCCAGGCACGCGAGCTGCGCGACCGAGTCGGCGTGCCGCAGCTGCCGACGGTTGCGATCAACCTGTCGGTCAAGCAGCTGTTCCATCCGGAGATCGTCGGCGATGTGGCCAGCGCGCTGGCCGACTCAGGGCTTGAGCCGGCCGCGCTGACGCTCGAGATCACAGAGTCGGTGATGATGACCGACTCTGATCTTGCAGTCCGCCAGCTGCAGGAGCTGCACTCGCTCGGCGTGCGCCTGGCGATGGACGACTTCGGCACCGGCTACTCGTCACTGAGCTCGCTCAGCATGTTCCCCCTCGACGTGCTGAAGATGGACCGCTCGCTGCTGGCTGCCGGTGCCGCGCCGGTGACCTCTGGTCTGGCGTCGGCGGTACTGCGCCTGGGCGAGACCTTCGATCTGGAGGTCGTGGCCGAGGGAATCGAGGGCGCCGAGCAGTCGGACACGCTCACCGAGCTCGGCTGCGACACCGGCCAGGGCTTTTATTTCGCCCGCCCGATGGAGGCGGAGTTGCTGGTGGACTTCATTCAGGCGCACGAGCACGGGAGTGCCGCGGCGGGCAAGCCGACCCAGTCCGTGTCCCGGCCTGCGGCCCGCCCTGCGCGCCGAGGCTGATCGTCGGCCGGCCCGCTCGCGCTGATCGTCGGCCGGCCCGCTCGCGCTGATCGTCGGCCGGCCCGCCTGGAGCCATATAATCGCGGCGCGAACGGCGTCTGCCGCCTCGCGCGGGTTGGGAACCGGCGCTGTCACGCCCGGTCTGCATAGCTAACCTGGCTGGTGACCCTGGGCGCGAGAGCGCACAGATGCCGACGTAGCTCAGCTGGTAGAGCACTTCACTCGTAATGAAGGGGTCCGGGGTTCGAATCCCCGCGTCGGCTTCCGAGCCCGCTGCCGGGAGCACCTTGTCCTGCGCCGGGCTCACCGTCTTTCTGGTTCGCTCCCCGTTGGCTTGTTGACAGCTACTGGGTGGGGGCCCGGATGCGATTGGCGCCTTACCGCCCGGGGTGGCGGGGCGGTTCAGCCGGCGCCGAGCAGGTTTTCGCTGCCCGCCGGACCGGTGTGGCAGGCAGTCTGAGCCAGCGAACTGGCGTGGCGACGGGAGTTTGCTCGCTGTGACTGCGTCCGCCGCGGCTCGATCTCCGGCTGCGGCTCGATCTCCGGCTGCGGCTCGATCTCCGGCCGTGAGCCACAGGCGAGCCGTCTGGGCGCCAACGTGCGGTCAGTGTCAGTGGGCTCAGATAGGCTGGATCGCCTGCAGTGGTCGCGTACCCGTGGTGCCGTTGGCGAGGTTGGTCGATGAAGCCGTTTGTCTCTGTCGGGACGTTTGCTCTGATTGTGCTGGCCGCCGCGTTGCTGGCTGGTCCGCCGGCTTCCGCGGCTGCTGTAACGGGCAGCACCGGCGCCGTCAGCGGTTCGCTCGGCTACGTGCAGCCGGCGGGCACCACAGTGAGTTTCACCTCTTCGCCCCCGGCCAACGTGGTCGTTGGCAGCCCTGGCTACACCCCGACCGCAGAGAGCTCTTCCGGGCAGCCGGTGAGCTTCGCGATCGATTCGGCGACGACCAACGCGGCCTGCAGCCTGAGCAGCGGCGTGGTGGCATTCATGAACGCTGGCAGCTGCGTGCTCGACGCCTACGTGTCCGGTGACGGCGGCCCAGCCGCCCAAGCACAGCAGACGATCGCAGTGGGTGTGGCCACCACCGCAACGGTGCTCACAGCTGGACAGGGAACCCTCACCGCGACCGTGACCGTGCAGGCGCCAGGTGGCGGTACCCCAGCTGGCGTGGTCATCTTCTCTGTCGAGGGAAGGACGATCGGCAGCGCCGGTCTGGCGGGCGGCAGCGCGAGCCTGAGCTACACGCCGCCGGCCAACACCACCGAGACGCTGACCGCGAGCTACCAGGGCGAGGCTGATTACAGCCCGTCAGCCGGCTCGCTGACTGCGAGCGGCCCGACCGTCGAGGTGCCGTTTGCGGTGGCGCCCACGATTCGCGCGCACCTGAGTAGCACCGGGCGCCGGAACGCTTATGGCTGGTGGCATACGCCGGTGCGGGTCGTCTTTCGCTGTCTCAGTCCGAGTGCTCGGATTCGGGGTGGCTGTCCGCGCCCGCTCACGCTGCGCTGGAGCGGACGAGACCTGACGGTCAGGCGAACGATCACCAATCTTTACGGTGTCAGCGCGACCGTGATCGTCCGGCACATCAGGATCGACCTCACCAGACCCCGCATCCGCTGGGTTGGCGCACGCGAGCAGGCGCGCTACCACGGCAGGCCGCCACGGGTGCGGTGTGTGGCTACTGACCGTGTGTCAGGGATCGAGCGCTGCCGAGTCAGCAGGCGCGTGATGCGTCACGGCGGGCTCGAGACAGTCGAGTACCGCGCCACGGCGCGCAGCTGGGCGGGCACCACCAAGACGGCTTGGCTCACCGTTTACATCGTGCACTGAAACGGCGCTGAGCGTGAGCGGCCAAGGGGCGTGAGCCGCCGCGCCCGCGTTCGCGTCCTGCGAACCCGGAGCGCTGCGGCTACGGGCGGACTGGGATGCTCAGGCCGTGGCTGCCGTGTGCTCGACGATCGCGTCGCAGAGCGCAGGCCACAGCGGCCGTGGGCGGTCGTGCCCCATGTCCTCCAGCAGCAGCAGCTTTGCTCCCGGCACCAGGGCGGCGGTGCGCTCGCCCCCGCTGGGCGCGATCAGGGTGTCGTCAAGGCCGTGGATCACCAGGGCCGGCACGCGCAGAGCGGCGAGCCCGTCTGTGCGCGGGCCGCTCGAGAGCAGCGCCGCGAGCTGGCGCTGCGTGCCCTGCGGGTACAGGCCTCGGTCGTAGCTCTCGGCGGCGATCGCCCGCGTCTGCTCGAGCTCGGGGTAACGCCGCGAATGCCAGGCAAGCCAGGTCACAGCCGACGCGATGTACTCTTCGCGGCCCTCCGCCTCCGGCGCGAGCAGAGCCTCGAGCGCCTTGGGCTCGGCTTGGCCGAACTCTGGCTCGCCGGTGCTGGACATGATCGAGGTGAGCGTCAGCACCCGCTGCGGCTGCTCGATCGCCATCGTCTGGGCGATCATGCCGCCCATCGAGACCCCGACGACGTGGGCGCGCTCGATGCCCAGCGTGCTGAGCAGGCCGAAGCCGTCGGCCGCCATGTCGCTGAACGTGTAGGGGGCCAGCCGGCGTGCGCGCTCGTAGTCGCCCGCCGCCACCGCGAGCTGCACCTGCTCCAGCTGCGGGTCGACACCGTCGAGCTTGGCCGAGAGGCCGCAGTCGCGGTTGTCGAAGGCGATCACGTAGCGACCCCCGGCGGCGAGCTGGTGGCAGAACTCACGGGGCCACGACACCAGCTGCGAGCCGAACCCCATCACCATCAGCACAGCCGCGTCCGCGCTCGAGCCGTAGGTCTCGTACTCCAACACCATGCCGCTCGGTAGGGTCGCCTGTGCCATGCCGCGCGCGATCCTAGCTGACCGCGCGGCCGGCGCGCGACGGCGGCGTGCTACCAGTACTCGGGCGGGAAGTGGACGAACGTGTTGCCCCGCTGCAGCGTCCACAGCCGGAAGGCCTGGGCGTCACTCAGGGATACACGGTTCAGCGTCCGGCAGGAGGGGCACTTAGACGTGGCCAGCCGCTGGCCAGGGCCACCGACCAGCGTGATCAGGTCGGGGGCTGACAGGCATACCCGGCACGCAAAGCTGGCGAGCACGACAACGGCGCAGTCGTCGTCGCAGAAGCGAGCCTGGTCTTGGATCGTCGTGCTCATACCTTTCCTCAGCGCTGAATTTAGCTTACAGCACTTTTGATGCTTGACAAGCATAACTCAAGTTAGATATAGCTTCAAGCATGCACAACTCGCCCCCGCCGACGACATCCCGTGATGTCCACCTCGCGGTCGCCGAGATCACCGACCGGATCGCGCGGCGCAGCCGTGAAAGCAGGCGCGCCTACCTGCAGCGGATCGATGCTCGGATCGAACAGGACCGGCGTGAGGGCCGGGTCCGTGCGAGGTCGGGCTGTGCCAACCTCGCGCACGGCGTCGCTGCGTGCGGCGCCGCGGAGAAGGATCTGCTTGCGCACGGGCGGGCGGCGAACGTTGCGATCGTCTCGGCCTACAACGACATGCTCTCCGCTCACCAGCCGCTGGAACGCTACCCGGCGCTACTGAAGAAGCAGGTCCTGCGTGCCGGCGGCGTCGCCCAGTTCGCGGGTGGGGTTCCGGCGATGTGTGATGGCATCACCCAGGGACGCGAGGGGATGGAGCTGTCGCTCTTCAGCCGTGACGTGGTGGCGATGGCCACTGCCGTGTCGCTCGCGCACGACATGTTCGACGCCGCGCTGCTGCTCGGGGTCTGCGACAAGATCGTCCCCGGCCTGGTGATCGGTGCCCTCAGCTTCGGGCATCTGCCCTGCATCTTCGTCCCGGGCGGGCCGATGCCGTCGGGAATCTCCAATCCGGAGAAGGCACACGTCCGTGAGCGGCACGCTCAGGGTCAGGCTGACGACTCCGAGCTGCTCGCCTCCGAGCTGCGGTCCTACCACGCCCCGGGCACGTGTACGTTCTACGGGACCGCCAACACCAATCAGCTGGTGATGGAGGCGCTGGGCCTACACCTGCCCGGCGCCAGCTTCGTAGCCGCCGGCACGGCCCTGCGGCGTGCTCTGACCGAGGCGGCAGGGCGCCGCATCGTGGAGCTGACCGAGCCCGGTGAGCACGCGCCAATCGGCCGGATCGTCGACGAGCGCGCGATCGTCAACGCGATGGTCGCACTGCTGGCGACCGGCGGGTCGACCAACCACACGATGCATCTGATCGCCATGGCCGCCGCCGCGGGGATCGTGCTCACCTGGCGTGACTTCGCTGCGCTCTCGCAGGTGGTGCCACTGCTCGCGCGGATCTATCCCAACGGTCAAGCAGACATCAACGACTTCCAGCGGGCAGGCGGAGCTGCCAGCCTGTTTGCCGCGCTGCTCGGGGTCGGGCTACTGCACGAGGACGTGCTGACCGTCGCCGGGCCGGGCTTGCGCCGCTACTGCCAGGCGCCAGAGCTGGCTGGCCGTGACCTGCGCTGGGTGGCGGCGCCGTCAGCCGGCAGCGTTGACCCCGCGGTGCTGCGCGCGCCCGACGAACCGTTTGCACAGGACGGCGGCATCCGCGTGATCGAGGGGTCGCTCGGGCGTGCCGTGGTCAAGGTCGCGGCGGTGCGCGCCGCTAACCGTGTGATCGAGGCGCCGGCGCGGGTGTTCGATGACCAGCAGGAGTTCTTGGCTGCCTTCGCCGCCGGGGAGTGCGACCGGGACATGGTTGTGGTTGTTCGCTTCCAGGGCCCGCGGGCCAACGGCATGCCGGAGCTGCACCGCCTGACCCCGGCGCTCGGCGTCATGCAGGGCCGGGGGCTACGGGTGGCGCTGGTGACCGATGGGCGCATGTCAGGGGCGTCTGGGAAGGTGCCAGCCGCGATCCACTGCACACCGGAGGCGGCTGACGGCGGACCGCTAGCTCGGGTGCGCGACGGTGACTTGGTCCGCGTCGACACGCTTGCGGGCAGCCTAGACGTGCTGGGTGTCGATCTGCGTCAGCGTGAGGCTGCTCCCGCGCCGTATGCCGGCGAGCAGGGGACGGGGCGGGAACTGTTCAGTCTGTTCCGCGACGCCGTGTCGCCCGCTGACGCGGGCGCGAGCGTGTTCAAGACGCCGGCGGCGGCGGGGCGCGGCACCGAGCCGCTGCTGGTACCCGCCATGACTGAAGCGCCCGTGGTGTCGGCCGCGCCAGCGGAGTTTGTGGGCGCGTGAGAGACTGGACGCTGACATGAGCGCGAGCGCTGAGGTCCACGCAGCTGAGCAGGCAGGCACGGGCTTTGAGGGGCTTCTGGCCGGCGCACGCGTGGTGCCTGTGATCACGCTCGACGACGCCAGCCTGGCTGTGCCGCTGGCGGGCGCACTGATCGCGGGCGGCCTGCACGTGCTCGAGGTGACGCTGCGCACGGACGCTGCGCTCGAGGCGATCCGGCTGATCGCTGCCGAGGTGCCCGGTGCTGTGGTCGGCGCGGGCACGGTCACCAACCCGCGGCAGCTGCAGCAAGCCTGCGACGCGGGCGCGCGCTTCATCGTCTCCCCGGGCTGCACCGATGCGCTCGCGCGCGCGGCGGCTGAGGCACGCACCGTGTTTGTGCCCGGAGCGGTAACCGCCAGTGAGGTGCTACGGCTGCTGGAGCGCGGGATAACGCTGATGAAGTTCTTCCCCGCGCAGGCGAGCGGCGGCGTGGACGCACTGCGTGCGTTCGCGGGTCCCTTCCCACAGGTACGGTTCTGTCCCACCGGTGGCATCGACATCGGGCTTGCGGCCGATTACCTGGCGCTGCCAAACGTGGTCTGTGTCGGCGGGGCGTGGATGGTGCCGCCCGGTCTGGTCGGTGATGGCCGCTGGGAGGAGGTCCGCGCGCTTGCGCTGCAGGCGTCAGCGGCTACGCGCCCGGCGCTGGCGGCCAGCGAAACCCCGGCTGGCTGAAGTCGCCAGTGAGCGGGCTGCGCGGCAGGCCGGGTGGTGGGTCGGCCTGGTTGTAGGCTGACGGCGCGAGGTCGTTGGGCCCGTCGGGATGGAAGAGCGCGGCGAGGTACTGCGCCTGGCCGCGGCCCGGGCCGAGTTCGGTCTGGCCGCCACCGTAGGCGGCGATGCCCTGTGTGGCGCAGTAGTCATAGGTCGCGCAGAGCTCACGCAGCGAGCCGATCCGCGAGGGCTTGATATTGATCATGCGCGGCGGGAAGGGCAGCGCCTCGATGTCGGCGATGCCGTGGATCGGCGCGTCCCAGGTGATCCGGTCGTGGTGGTCTGCCAGCACCGCGGCGGTCGCCTCCGAGCTCAGGTCAGGGTCCTCCAGCCACGCTCGCGGGAAAGCGTCGACCACCCGCTGGTAGAGCACCGGGTCCGCCGGCTGGTCGACGCTCGTGCCCCTGTACATGCCCTTGAAGTCGATCGAGTCGACCGCGCCACTCGCCACCAGCTGCTCGATCAGCGCGGGCGTCCAGGAGCTGGTGGCGTCGAGCTTGAAGCGCAGCCCCGGGTCCAACGCCAGCCGCTTGGTCACGGGTGCGAGCGTCGGGGGCTGGCCGAGCCCGGCTGATGCCACGTAGCGCATTGGCCGCGGCTCTCGCCCAACGGCCTGCGCGAGCGAGAGCCCGTTCTGGCGCAGCGCGAGGTCGAGCGCGGCACTCTCAAAGGCCCAGATCCGGTAGCGCCGCGAGGCGGCCATCGCCGGCGGCCGCGGGAACAGCTCGAGTGATTCGACGAGCTCGCAGAGCTCGCCGAGCGTGCGCCTGCCGGTCAGCGTGTGGACCGCGCCGGCCCGCTGGAAGTCGAGCTGCTCCTCAGGTGAGTAGACGACGTCCTCACCCGCGCCGATCGCTCCGCCGCCGCGCAGCTGGACCACCGTGGTGTGGCGGGTGAAATCGGCCGAGACGGAGGAGGTGAGGCCCATCAGCCCGTAGCTCTCGACCTCGACCTGCAGGTCCGCCAGTGACGAGAACGTGGACGGCGGCATCTATCAGGCGGCCTGGGCACGGCGCGCGACGAGCTCAGCGACGCGCTCGGGTTCCAGTACGTAATCGATCACCATGTGAGCGGCGCCGATCACCCCGGCCATGTGGCCGAGCTCTGACAGCGAGATCGTGAGATGACGCGAGGCGATCGGGGTCGCATGGCGGTAGATGGCTTCCCGGATCGCGGCGAAGACCTGCTCGTCGGCCTCCGCGAGCTTGCCGCCGATGATCACCGAGGTGGGGTTCAGGAGGTTGACGGCATCTGCAACGGCGGCGCCAACCAGCCGGCCGCTGCGGCGCACCTCGCTCATCGCCTCGGCGTGGCCCTCGCGCGCGAGCCGCACCACGTCGGGCGGTGTCGGAGCCGCCGCGCCCATCCGGCGCGCGATCGCCCAGCCACCGGCCACGGCGTCCAGGCAGCCGACGTTGCCGCAGCGGCACACCTCCGAGGCCTGCTGGTCGACGACGATGTGGCCGATGTCTCCGGCCGCCCCGCGCTCGCCGCGCAGCACCATGCCGTGGGCGATCAGGCCGGCGCCGATCCCTGAGCCCAGCTTCACGAAGATCATGTGCTCGTCGTCGCGCCGGGCTGTGCGGTGCTCGCCGAGCGCCATGATGCGGGCGTCGTTGTCGACCAGCACGGGACGGTCGGTGACAGCGCTGAACAGGCCCGGCACGTAAACGCCATCCCAGCCCGGCATGGCCGGCGGGCTGACGGGGCGGCCGGTCCTGAAGTCCACCGGCCCGGGCAGGCCGATGCCGACGCCGAGCACGTCACCCCAGTCGCGGCCTATCTTGGCCAGCAGCTTTGAGAAGCGCGACCTGACCCAGCCGAGAACCGGTTCGGGTCCGCGCTCGATCTCAAGCGGAGCGGTGTGCTCCGCCAGCGGCCGCGCGCCCAGGTCGCAGACGGCCAGGTGGCAGCCCGTCTGGCCGAGGTCGCCCACCAGGACCAGGCCGGCGTCCTCGTTGAAGGCGAACACGGAAGCGGGGCGCCCGCCACTTGACTGTGCGTCGCCAGCCACGCGCACGAGCCCCGCGGCGCTCAGCACGCCGAGACGCTGCACGACCGTCGAGCGGGCAACACCCAGGCACTCGGCCAGGTCGTTGCGGGTGCTCGCCTGACCGGCGCGCACGAGCGCGAGTACGGATCCGGGTGACGCTGGCTCGGCGATTGTGAAGAAGTTATAGCCTGCGCGGGCGCATGAGCCGCAGAGCGCGCGATCCGAGCGCTCAGCGCCGGGCACTGCGGCCCCGTCTCCTGACGCCCGGCGGCAGCCACTGAATCGGCTCGTGGCGGCTGCGCCGCAGCAGCACGAACGCCACTGTGCCCCAGGTCGCCGGGATCCAAAGTGCGATCGCGTGGTAGACGAGCGTCGCCGACGCGGCCACCGTGCCGCTTACGCCGAAGAGCACGAACATGCCGACGAAGCTGCCGTCCAGCACGCCGATGCCGCCGGGGATCGGAATCACATTCGACAGGTAGCCGATCTGGTATGCCAGCACCACCGTGGTCAGCGGCGGGCTATGGCCGAGCGCCACGAAGCAGATCCACAGCACCGCGATGTCGAACCACAGGTAGGCGAATGCCGCCAGCAGGCGCCAGTCGAAGCTGAACAGCAGCGCCGCCGTAGCGCGGATCGTGACCGAGATCGCTCCGGCCCAGTTCGCGAACCGGCCCCCGTGACGGCCAGCGATCAGGCTGTCGTTGACGCGCGGCAGCGACAGGAAGGCGAAGAACACGATCACGCCGACCGCGCCCGGCACCAGGCTCAGCAGCAGGTCGCGGTCGCCGGGCAGGATCCCGAGCCACACCCCGAGCCCTGCCGCTGCGAGCGTGACCAGGTTGATCGCGCTGGTCAGCAAGAACAGCACCGCCGAGCGCTCGGCCACGGTCCCGGGCCGCGCGCCCTTCTCGATCAAGAGCCAGGCGCCCACGGCGATGCTGCTGGCGCCGCCGAGCGCCACCGCCGCGCCAAAGGCCAGCTCGCTCATCGCCACCCGCGCCCCGAAGCGCCGCGGCGCGCGGTCGAACACGAGCAGGAAGCAGACGATGTAGCCGACGCACGAGAGGACCTCGAACCCGATCGCGACCGCGAGCAGGTGGACCGGCATCCGCAGGATGTGGTGCTCGACGGTGTGCAGGCCCGGCACGGCCAGGAGCAGCCCCGCGACCAGTGCCACCAGCACGACCAGCGAGATCAGGCCCTGGCGCAGGTTGCGAGTTGCCTTGGCGTCGTCGAGCCGCAGCTCTGGCGTCTGCGGATCGGGGTTCGGGCCGGCGCTCACAGCCTCAATCCTGTCATCCTCGGCGCATGTCTTTGCTCGAGCTGCCGGGACGCGACGCGATCGGCATCCGCGCGAACAACCCGGGACCGTTCACGCTGAGCGGCACCAACACCTGGATCTACGGCCGCGAGCCGGCCTGGCTGATCGACCCGGGCCCGGCGCTCGCCGACCACCTCGACGCGCTCAGCGAGGAGATCGACGTGCGCGGCGGTCTCGGTGCCGTGCTGCTCACCCACGACCACGCCGACCACGCTGAGGCGGTGCCCGAGCTCGTCAGGCGCTTTTCCCCCGTCCCGCTCGCCGCTGCTCGCGGGAGGGTCAGCACGCTGCTCGCCGACGGCGACGAGCTGGGGCCGTTCACGGTGATCGCCACGCCCGGGCACTCACCCGACCACCTGACCTACCTGGCCGGCGGCGTGGCCTTCACCGGCGACGCGATTCTTGGCATCGGCAGCGTCTTCCTGGCTGGACAGCTGGCCGCGTATCTGGCGGCCCTGAAGCGGTTGCGCGCGCTCGGTCCTGTGCTGCTCGCACCTGGTCACGGCCCCGTCGTGCGCGACCCGCGGGCGAAGCTCGACGAGTACCTCGCCCACCGCGCGCAGCGGGAGGCGGCGCTGGTGGCGGCGCTGGCCGCCGGCCTGCGGACCCGCGCAGAGCTGCTCGAGGCCGCCTGGCCCGGCGTGCCTGGTGAGCTGCGCGAGGCGGCTGCGCTGACGCTCGCGGCGCACCTCGAGAAGCTTGGCGCCGAGGGCCGCCTCCCGGCCCCGTTGCCGTCGGCGTAGCGCCCGCCACCAGAGAACGCCCGCAGAACCTCACCGCGTGGTGGTGAGCAATGTCCAGCCGCCATGCCCGACGTGTACAGCAACGGTAGGGATGCGCGTTGCTTGATTAGCGCAATGAAATTCGCTATTTTTGTTACGCACGTTGTAATTCGTCAAGAAGGGTTCTACATGAAGCTCGAGCTGCAACAGCTTGATGAGGTTGAGCTTTGCAACCGGTGGCCCGCGCCGGCGAAGCCGGGACCGTGGGCCGACAGGTTTCTCTCGCCGCCGCCAGACATCGCTATCGCGATCAAGCCGGCGAGCGGCCGAATGCGGGCTGCGGCCGCCGTCAGCGACCACATCCGCGAGCAGCTGAATCAGGGCCGCTCCCTCTACTGCATCGTCCACGACCCGGTGGTGCAGGCCCGGCTGGGCGGCTTTGACGGGCGAGCGCTTCCCGAGCACTGTCTGGGGGCGGACCAATGATCGTCGCGCTCGCAGTTATCGCCCCTGCGCTCAGCCTTGGCGTGTCTGAGCTCCTCCGGGTCCGGACGGACGTGGCGGGGCGCATCTGCCTGGCCGGCACCACGCTCGGGTTCACCGTGGCGGTGGGGCTGGTAGGGCTCGCTCTGACCCAATCCGGCACGGGTGCACCCGGTGGTTGGCTGAGCCTGCAATCGGGCCGCTTGCCGGCCGCGATGCTGCTGCTTGTGCTGGGGGTCAGCACCCTGGTGCAGGCCTACGCGCTGCGCAACCTCACAGGCGTGCCCGAACAGGGCCGCTTCATCCGCACAACCACGCTCACGAGCAGTGCGGTGGCGCTGACCGTCACCGCTGCGCACCTGTTGCTGCTGCTGGTTGGCTGGGAGCTGACGACTCTGGGTCTAATGGCGATCGTCGGCCAGCGCTACGAGCAGCCGCTCGCCCGCGAGGGCCTGCGGCGTGCTCTGCGCAGCCTGTTGATTGGCGACGCAGCGCTGCTGCTCGCGGGCGCGCTGATCTGGCGCAGCGCTGGAGATGCGTCGCTTGCGCATCTGCACCAGGTCGCCATCGCCCTCGCCCACACACAGCTGCCGGTGCTCCACCTCGGCCTGCCGGCCGGTCCCTGTGTCGCGGTGCTGCTCGTGATTGCGGCATCCGCGCGTGCGGCCCAACTGCCCGGGCAGTCGTGGCTGGCCGCCACACTGACCACCCCGACCCCGGCCTCGGCGATGCTGCATGCGGGCGTGGTCAACGCTGGCGGCTTCCTGCTGGTGCGGCTGGCCCCGGTCTTCGCAGACGGGCCGGCTGGACCAGCGCTCGCGATCGTGATCGGACTCGCAACCGCGCTCTACGGTGGTGTGCTCAGCCTCACCCGGCCGGACGTCAAAGGCGGGCTCGCCCACTCGACGAGTGCCCAGATGGGCTTCATGCTGATTGCCTGCGGACTGGGGGCATATGCCGCCGCGATCCTGCACCTCATGGGTCACGGGCTCTACAAGGCGACTGCCTTCCTGTCGGCGGAGGGCGCGGTGGCCACGCGCATCGCCAAGCACGCCGCACCGGTGCTCGCGCCCGCCGCGCGCTCGCAGTTCGCTGCCGTCCTGCTCTCCGGGATCGTATGCGCAGGCGCGATGGCGGCAGCGCTGCTCAGCTTCGCGCAGGGTGCGCTGCAGGATCCGGGGGCGATCGTGCCGGTCGCGTTCGCGTGGGCGGCGGCGGTCACGGTCAGCGCCGCGCTGCTGCGCGGCTCGCACCTGGGGCGCACGTCGGTTCTGGCCCTCGGGGCGCTCGCATGCTTCGCCTACGCAGGCCTGCTGGCAGGGCTCAGCGCGTACCTTCGCTTCACCGTCGCCACCGGCATGCACCCGCTGCCGCTGGCAGTCACCTTCCCGGTGATAGGCGCCGGCTTCGCAACGGTGTTCGCACTGACCCTGCCCGCTGCGCGCGTCATGCAGTCACTGCGCCTGCGGCTCTATCCACACCTGCTCGACCTGGGCAGCGTCAGCGTCCGGCCACCAGCGCGGCGGCTCCCGTTCATGCGCGCGACGGGCAGAGCAACGCATCCAGCCCGGCTCTCTGAGCGGAGCGCGACAGCGTGAGTGTGCCGATCAAGCATGCCCTCCGGCCCGGCGAATGCGCTACGGCCGAACAGTCAGCGGCCCTGCGGGCGGTGGTAGACGCCGCCGGAGGGCGGCTTCCAGCCGCCTGGCCAATCACCGATCTGATCGCCGTGAACCCCTTCGCCGGCGTCCAGGAGCTCGGTTTCGAGCGCGCGGTCGTGTGGGGACGGGAGCTGCTGGGGATGCGTGGACACCTGACGCTCGACCAGTTCAGGCAGGCCTACCGCGCCGGCAGGATCGAAGATGCTGATCTACTGGCGGCGCTGCGGCGCCGGCTGCCGCAGCTGGAGGCGATGCCGATGGCAGAGAGGGTGCTGCGCGCCGACCTCTTGCACGGCGTCGAAGGCGCGCCCCCGCGACGGGCGAGGCTCGGTGTCGGCGCGTGGTGCGACGCGCTGCTCGGCAGCGCAGTGGCACCAGCCGTTGACGATGAGGTGCTCAAATGGTCGGGCGCGTTCTGCGGCTCGAGTCAGGCTGGATGGAAGATGCCCGGATGTGAGCTCGGCTTCTTCTCCGCCTGGCGCCGGATGGCCTCCAGCGACCCGGGGCTCGCGCGGTTGGCCCCGGCCGGTGCGGCACGCCTGATCCCCGAAGAGCCGTTGGCGACAATCGGCTGGGCGCTCGACCTGCTTTGCGTGCCCGGCTCGCGGGTTGAGCGGGAGCTGACCGAGCAGCTGTTCCGCACCCCCGGGTTCGCTGCTCACTTTCGCTGGCGTGGCGAGTACCCGGAGCTGGCCGGGCATCCTGGTGACATTGGCGACCTGCTGGCTGTGCGCCTGAGCTATGAGGCGCTGGCGGTCTGGAGAGCCTCGGCCGAGCGCGAGCTCTCGCCGCGGGCGCTCGCGGGCATGATCGAGCGTGAACGCGACCTGGAGCATGCCTCAACCCAAGCGCGGCCATCAGCGCAGCCGGAACACGCGGCGCTGGCGGGGCGGGTGGAGCGCGTGGCACTCGCGCTGGCGGACGAACCCGCGTGCCCCGACCGCGCTCAGATCGCCGAGGCGCTCACGTTGCTGGGTGAGGACCAGCGCGCCTGGGTGTGGCTCGATGCATACGAATGGCACTACCGCGACCGCCTGCTCGTCCAGCTGGCCCGCGGTTCGCACGCTGCCGGAGGCGGCTGGCACCCCGGCGAGGGGGCGCCTGAAGCGCAGGCGATCTTCTGCATCGACACCCGCTCCGAGGGGTTGCGCCGGGCGCTCGAGTCGCTGCGTCCGGGCGGCTGGGAGACCTTCGGCATGGCCGGCTTCTTTGGCCTGCCGGTCGTGCTGCGCCACCTGCGCAGCGAGCGGACCACCCGGCTGCTGCCGGGTCCGCTCTCGCCCACGGCTGTCATCGGCGAGCTGGACGCACCCGGAGCTGCTGAGGCGCTCAGCGGCCGTCTCAGGTCGCAGGCCCTGGCGCTGGCACACCGCTCCGCCAAGTCCAGCCCACTCGCGCCCTACAGCATGGCTGAGGCGTCAGGCTGGTTCGCGGCAGTCCTGGCGGCGTTGCGGACCAACGCGCCGCAGCTCCCGTACCGCTCGCCAAAACCGCGTCCCGAGCTCGCCCTGCAGGACGGGCTCCCGCTCGCCGAACAGATCGACTGGGCCGAGCAGACCCTGCGGACGATCGGACTGGTCGAGCGCTTTGCACCGACCATCCTGATCGTCGGTCACACCAGTATCGTCGAGAACAACGCCTACCGGGCGGCGCTCGAGTGCGGCGCCTGTGGCGGCCACGGAGGCGGCGACAACGCGCGCCTTGCGGCGGCGATCCTGAATGACTCACGGGTCCGTGCGGCGCTGCGGGCGCGTGGACTCGACGTGCCCGATGGCTCGCGGTTCGTGCCTGCCGAGCACGACACTGCGACCGATCGGGTGAGCCTGCTCGGCGGCGGCGCGCAGCCTTCCGGGCGGGTGCGCGCCGACCTGGAGGCGGCCGGGGCCGTGCTGGCAGAGCAGCGCGCCCGGTCGCTGCCGGATCGCTGGCACCCGCGCAGGCGGGCGCGCGACTGGGCGCAGGTCAGGCCCGAGTGGGGCCTCGTGCGCAACGCGGCGTTCATCATCGCGCCGAGCGAGACGGTCAGCGGCCTGGATCTGGAGTGCCGCACCTTCCTGCACTCCTACGACTGGCGCCAGGATCCCGACGGGTCAGCGCTTCTGACGATCCTCACGGCTCCGGGCCTGGTGGTCCAGTGGATCAACGCCCAGTACTACTTCTCGAGCGTCGACCCCGACGTCCTCGGGGCCGGCGACAAGACGCTCCACAGCGTGATCGGTGATGTCGGTGTGCTGCAGGGGGCCGGCGGCGATCTCCTGCTGGGGTTACCGTGGCAGTCGGTTGCGCACGGCAGGGAGCTGTTTCACGAGCCGATGCGCGTCCTGTTCGTGGTGCAGGCGCCGCTCGAGCGGATCGACGCGCTGGTCGCCGGAAACGAGCTCCTGCAGCAGTACATCGGCGGTGGCTGGATCGCGCTCGCTGCGCGCGAGGACTTTGATCGGCCGTGGCGCTTGCGCCAGCAGACGGGCGGCTGGAAACGCTGGCGGCCAGCTCATCCGGGGCCTGCGGGTTGAGGGCGGCCAGGCTGACGCCGCCGGCGCGCCGGTGGTCCAGCGGGACCACCGGCGCGGGGATCACGCTAGTGAAGCGACACCATCACGTGCTTGACGTTGGTGTAGTCCTCCAGGGCGTAGAGCGACATGTCCTTGCCGTAGCCGGATTCCTTGTAGCCGCCGTGGGGCATCTCGGAGGCCATGGTGATGTGGTTGTTGATCCAGACCGCGCCGAAGCGCAGGGCGTTTGAGACCCGCATTGCGCGGCCGATGTCGCGGGTCCAGACGCTCGACGCGAGGCCGTAGGGGGTGCCGTTGGCCCAGCTGATCGCCTCGGTCTCGTCGGAGAACTGCTGCACGGTGATCACCGGGCCGAAGATCTCTCGCTGGATCATCTCGTCTGACTGCTTCAGGCCGGCGACCACGGTCGGCTCGAGGTAGAAGCCTGGGCGGGCCGGTTCGCTGCCGCCGGTGACCACCTCGGCGTGGCTCGGCCTGCGCTCTAGGAAACCCTCGATGCGCTCGCGCTGGCGCTCCGAGCTGACCGGTCCGAGCGTCGTCTCCTCCGAGCTGGTGTCGCCCAGGACAAGCGATCTGGCCTGGTCGGCCAAGCCGCTGACGACGTCGTCGTAGACCTTGGCGCTCGCGAGCACGCGGGTGGCGGCGGTGCAGTCCTGGCCGGCGTTGTAGTAGCCGCAGCCGGCGATCGCCTCGAGCGTGCCCTCCAGGTCGACGTCGTCAAAGACGATCACCGGGGCTTTGCCGCCCAGCTCGAGGTGAACCTTCTTGAGCGTGTCGGCTGCCGCCTTGGCGATCCACTTGCCGGTGTCGACGCTGCCGGTGAGGCTCACCATCGCGACCTTCGGGTGGGTGACGAGCGCCTGCCCGGTGGGGTTGCCGTGGCCGGTGATCACGTTCAGGACGCCTTTGGGCAGCAGCTCGGCGGCCAGCTCGGCCAGCTTGAGCGTGGTCAGCGGTGTTGTCTCGGCCGGCTTCAACACCACCGTGTTACCGGCGGCGAGCGCCGGCCCGATCTTCCAGATGGCCATCATCAGCGGATAGTTCCACGGGGCGATCTGGCCGATCACGCCGACCGGCTCGCGGCGGATGAAGGAGGTGTAGCCAGCCTGGTACTCGCCGGCGGTCGGGCCCTGCAGCGTGCGGGCGGCGCCGGCAAAGAAGCGCAGGTTGTCGGCGCAGAACGGGATCTCGTCGTTGCGCATGGCCGCGATCGGCTTGCCGGCGTTCTCTGACTCGAGCCGCGCGAGCTCTTCGCCGTGCTCTTCGATCGCGTCCGCCAGCCTGATCAGCGCGAGCGCGCGCTCGCTGGGCGGCGTTGTCGACCATTGCCCAAAGGCGCGCTCCGCGGCGTCCACGGCGCGGTTGACATCCTCGGTGCTCGACAGTGGCGCGTGGGCGATGACCTCGCCGGTCGCCGGGTTGAGGACCGGCTCGGTCTCGCCGGTGGAGCCGGCGACGAATTGGGAGTCGATCAGGTTCTGGACGGTTGGTGCTGTGGCAGTCATAGCCGCACGCTAGCACCGGTGTGCTTGCCGGTTTGGCCGACCGGGAGCGCCTGGATACGCCCGCGTGTCGCGGCGGCCCCGGGCGGCGGCCCCGTTCAGCGTGAAGGCGCGAAGAACTCCTCGTCGCGGGTCTGCGCGGCCCGCTCCTCGCGGTTCAGCGCGTCGACGAACACGATCGCCACCGCGAGGCCGAACACGAACGACTCGATCACGCACATGGTCGCACCGGCCAGCTGCTGATCGGTCAGCGCCGCGATCCCGAAGCCCCGCGGAAAGGAGACGTAAAGCGGGTAAAGAGTGGTGCTCACGAACGTCAGTGTCAGGCCCACCAGCGCTCCGGCGCCGCGTGAGATCGTCAGGTAGATGAGACGGCTCACGCCGGTCTGCGACCGCTTGGTCGGCACCGGGGCGATCAGCATCCACCACATCGCCATGCCGGCCCCAAACAGCATTGTGCGCTCGAGTTCGAGCAGTGGGTGGTGGGCGGTCGCGAAGTCAAAGATCGGCGGCAGCGCCCAGCCGATCACGGTGGCCGACCACAGCGGCACGCAGACGGCGGGCAGCGTCATGAACGACAGGAAGCGGCCGACAGCGGGATGGCGTTCGAGCCATCGCCTCGCTGCCGGTGACAGGCCGGCCGAGATCACCGGGTCGCGCAGGCCGAGGATCACCAGCGGCGGGATGATGTCGGCCAGCAGCGTGTGCTGGAACATGTGCGCCCACAGCAGCCAGTGGATCGCGATCGTGTTGATGGGCGAAGTGAGCGTGAGGAAGGCGAGCAGCTCGCCGAGGTAGAAGAAGCCCCAGTGCTTGGGGCCTACGGGGTGCCCGTTGGCGCGCGCACGCCGGAGCATCGACACGTACCAGACGGTCGCCGCGAGCAGCAGAATCCACAGCACCGGCTCGAAGCTCCAGCTTCCCCAGCCGGGAACGTGTCGCATCGGTCAGAGCCCGCTTGGTGGCCGCATCTCTCTCGGACGGACGGTAGCAGTGCGGGTGCTGGTGGAGGCACGTCCCCAGCGCTCACGCCGGCGCTCGCGCGTCCGCGCCCACCGGGGCAGCGGTGAAGGCCGCAGGCAGGCGGCGAGCAGCACCACCAGCGGTGCCGAGTTGACATCGATCGACGTGCCAGACCACAGGGGCCCGCCGAGCGCCTGACCAAAGACCCAGTAGCAGGCGGACAGGGCGATGCCGGCAATCAGCGCGACTTTCCGCAGGCGTGTCCACACGCCCAGGCCGATCATCAGCGAAACCAGCATCAGCAGGGAGACCACCGTTGCCCCGGAGCCGTGCACAGCCGCGGCCAGGGTGCGGTCCCAGCCTCGGAGCGGCTGCGGGCTGGCTGCTGCCATTGATCTCAGCTCTGCGGCTGGGCTTCCCGGGGCGCTGCTTGACCAGAGGACCGCTGCCTCCAGCCATAGTGCGGTCCAGAGGAGCTCTCCAGTGCGCCCGCCAGTGCGCCGGCCGGTGCGCCCGCCGCTGCGCCCGCCGCTGCGCCCGCC
>JAJYHG010000074.1 GCA_021784895.1 Actinomycetes bacterium | reverse complement strand
ACCCGCCCGCAGACTGAACCCAATCACCAGCAGATGACCGCGGCCAGCACCGACACCCTCGCGACCTTCATCCACATCGGCGAGCGCACGAACGTGGCCGGCTCGGCCCGCTTCAAGCGGCTGATCCAGGCGGGCGACTACGAGGCGGCACTTGTGGTGGCGCGCGAACAGATCGAGAACGGCGCCCAGATCATCGACGTCAACATGGACGACGGCCTGCTCGACGGCGAGCAGGCAATGACCACCTTCCTGCGGCTGGTGGCCTCCGAGCCGGCGATCGCGCGCGTGCCGATCATGATCGACTCCTCCAAGTGGAGCGTGATCGAGGCCGGGCTCAAGTGCGTGCAGGGCAAGGCGATCGTCAACTCGATCAGCCTCAAGGAGGGCGAGGCGCCGTTTCTCGAGGCTGCCCGCAAGATCCGCCGCTACGGCGCCGCCGCGGTGGTGATGGCCTTTGACGAGCGGGGGCAGGCCGACACCGTTGAGCGCAAGGTGGCGATCTGCGAGCGCGCCTACGACCTGCTCACCCAGCGCGCCGGCTTTGACCCCGAGGACATCATCTTCGACCCCAACATCTTCGCGGTCGCCACCGGCATCCCCGAGCACAACGACTACGCGCTCGCGTTCATCGAAGCGACCTGGCAGATCAAGGAGCGCCTGCCCGGCACGCGTGTCTCCGGCGGCGTCTCCAACGTCTCCTTCTCCTTCCGCGGCAACGAACCGCTGCGCGAGGCGATCCACGCCGTCTTCCTCTACCACGCGATCGCCGCCGGGCTGGACATGGCGATCGTCAACGCGGGCCAGCTGGCGCAGTACGAAGAGATCGAGCCAGAGCTGCGCGACCGCATCGAGGACGTGATCCTCAACCGCCGCGAGGACGCCACCGAGCGCCTGCTGGAGATCGCCGAGCGCTACCGCGACGCGGGCGCCGTCAAGCGCGAAACCGACCACGAATGGCGCCAGCTGCCGGTGCGCGAGCGGCTCGTGCACGCCCTGGTCGCGGGCATCAACGAGTTCATCGTCGACGACGCCGAGGAGGCGCGGCTCGAGCTCGGGGAGCCCCTGCGGGTGATCGAGGGGCCGCTGATGGACGGCATGAACGTGGTCGGCGACCTCTTTGGCCAGGGCAAGATGTTCCTGCCTCAGGTGGTCAAGTCAGCCCGCGTGATGAAGCAGGCAGTGGCGCACCTGGAGCCGTTCATGGAGGCGGCGCGGACCGGCTCGCGCGGCGCCGGGCGGGTGGTGATGGCGACCGTCAAGGGCGACGTGCACGACATCGGCAAGAACATCGTCGGCGTGGTGCTGGGCTGCAACGGCTTTGACGTGATCGACCTGGGCGTGATGGTCCCGGCCCACCAGATCCTCGACACGGCGATCGAACAGGGGGCGGACGTGATCGGCCTCTCGGGCCTCATCACCCCGTCGCTCGAGGAGATGTGCGTGGTCGCCTCCGAGATGGAGCGTCGCGGCATGAGCCTGCCGCTGATGATCGGCGGCGCCACGACCAGCAAGCTGCACACCGCGATCAAGATCGACCCCTGCTACACGCGCGGCCAAGCGGTCTACGTGCCCGACGCCTCGCGCGCGGTCGGTGTCGCCAGCGCACTGGTCGACCCCGAGCAGCGCGCTGCGCTGGCGGCCGAGGTCAAGGCCGAGTACCGCGAGATAGCCGAGCGGCGCGCCAGCGGGCGCGCCGCCGCCAGCCGCTTCACGCTCACCCAGGCGCGCGCCAACCGGCTGCGGATCGATCTGAAGGCGCACCCTCCTCTCGCCCCCGCACAGCTGGGGGTGCGCACGTTCGCTGATTACGACCTGGCCGAGCTGGTGGACTACATCGACTGGACGCCCTTCTTCCGCACCTGGGAGCTGAAGGGCACCTTCCCGAAGCTCCTCGAGGACCCGGCCGTCGGCGAGACCGCCCGCTCGCTCTACGCTGACGCGCAGGCGATGCTCGAGCGGCTCATAGCCGAGCGCTGGGTGCGAGCGCGGGCTGTCGTCGGGCTGTGGCCCGCCGCCGCCGACGGCGACGACATCCACCTCTACGCCGACTCCGCCCACACCACCCGCCTGGCCACGCTGCACACGCTGCGCCAGCAGCTCGCGCGTGACAGCGAGCACCCGAACCTGGCGCTCGCGGACTTCATCGCGCCAGTCGATTCGGGCGTGAGCGACCACATCGGCGCCTTCGCGGTCACGACCGGCCACGGCGAGCGCGAGCGCGCCGCAGCCTTTGACGCCGCCCACGACGACTACTCAAAGATCCTCTTCACCGCCCTCTGCGACCGGCTGGCGGAGGCGCTCGCGGAGCGCATCCACGAGCGCGTGCGCCGCGAGCTGTGGGGTTACGCAGCCGATGAGCGGCTGACCGGCGCGGAGCTGATCGCCGAGCGCTACAGCGGCATCCGGCCCGCGCCCGGCTACGGCTGCCAGCCCGACCACACCGAGAAGGCGACGATCTTCGCCCTGCTGGCGGCGCCCGAGAGCGTCGGCATCGAGCTGACCGAGAGCTTCGCGATGAACCCCGGCTCGTCGGTCAGCGGCCTCTACTTCTCACACCCGCAGTCGCGCTACTTCGGGGTCGGGCGGATCGGCACCGACCAGCTCGAGGACTACGCGGCCCGCAAGGGCTGGAGCCTCGAGCAGGCTCGCCGCTGGCTGGCGACGCTGCTCGAGGACTGACGAGCTGACGCCCGCAGTCTCGTGCGCGGCCCGCTTGGCCGCGCACGAGTTGGGGCGCCGCGGGGGACGCTCCCGGCCGTCAGAGACCCAGGCTCCGCAGCAGGGCGGCAAGCCCGCCACCACCGCCGACAAAGCCGCCGCCACTGCCGAAGCCGTAGCCGTAGCCGCCGTAGCCGCCACCGTAGTAATACCCGCCACCGTAGCCGTCGCCGTAGCCGTCGCCGTAGCCGTAGCCATACGGGTTACCCTGGCCGACAGGCTGACCCGGACCGGAGGACGGAAGCTGCAGGGAAGCGCCGTACTTGACGCTGAACTGCGTGCCACCCTTGCGCAGCGAGGTGGGGGCCGCACCCTCACTGGCGGCGTAGCTGCTGTAGTAGCCACCGCCGAAGCCACCCTGGATGTAGCCCGCGGGGCCACCGCCGAAGAACGCGCTCGAGGACGGCGCGAGCTCGACGGCCTCAGCCGTCCAGCGCGAGTCGCTGATCGTGCCGGTGTGCCCGCCGGCGGTGGCGTGGGCGTTGCTGAAGGTGGTGGTGCCGAAGTCGGCCAGCGGCAGCGGCGTGCAGTTTGAGAGGCTGCCGCCGGCGCACGCTGAGGGCGCTTCCGCGACCCACTCGGCGGTGCTGGTGGCCGGTGGCGGCGAGCTCATGGTGAGCGTCCGCTGCCAGCGGCGGTGGGTGGTCTGGTCGATGATCGTGAGGGCTACCCTGTCAGCGCTCACCGCCGTGCGTGCCCAGATGCTGTCGCCGGGGCGGATTGCCAGCGGCAGCTTCACGGGCCTGGACGGCACCAGCTCATACCAGGCGTAGTACCTGGCCACACCGGCGGCGTTGCAGTCGGCCTGGGTGCCGATCTGCTCGAGCGCGGTGGACTGCTGCCCGCCGCCGCCGAGCCCGACCCAGTAGGCCGAGTAGGCCGGCTGGGAGTTGGCCGTGCAGGTGACGCTCGCAGCGTGCCATTGTCCAGACACGGCGGAGAATCCGCTGGCATCATTGGGAGTAACGACATAGCCTGCCCAGTTCTCGCTGGCACCCTCCTGGGTCGTCGCGGCGAGTGCAGGCACGGCGAGCGCGAGACACGCGAGCGCCGGGATCACTGAGACCAACAGGCGTTTCTTCATACGACTATCGTCGCCGCGCTTAGTAAGAGACCTTTAGGAGCTCGCGAAGCGCAGGCGAAAAGCGGCACACAGCCGAGGAGATGACTCAAATGACCGCGACCACTACAAGGCTCCTGGACAACTACATCGCTGGCGAGTGGGTCCCCGCCCGGGCGGCGACGGACGAGCTCGACGTGGTCAACCCGGCCAGCGGCGAGACGCTGGCGCGCGTGCCACTGTCGGGCCGCGCTGACCTCGACGCAGCGGTGGCGGCGGCGCGGGCGGCGCTGCCGGCGTGGCGGGCGGTGTCGGTGATCGCCCGCGCGCGCAAGCTGTTTGAGCTGCGCGAGCGGCTGGTGGCGCGCCAGGAAGATCTGGCGCGTTCGGTCACGATCGAGATGGGCAAGACGATCGCCGACGCCCGCGCCGAGGTCGCGCGGATGATCGAGATGGTCGAGGCGGCGACCGCGGTGCCGACCACCATGCAGGGCCGCATCATCGAGGACGTCTCGCGCAACATCGACGCCGAGACGGTTCGCCAGCCGGTCGGGGTGTGCGCGGCGATCGTGCCGTTCAACTTCCCGGCGATGGTGCCGTTCTGGTTTCTGCCGTTTGCGATCGCGTGCGGCAACACGTTCGTGCTGAAACCCTCCGAGCAGGTGCCGCTCACACAGGCGATCGCGTTTGAGGAGCTGCACGCGCTCGGCCTCCCCGCGGGGGTGGTGAACCTCGTCAACGGGGGGCGTGAGGTGGTCGAGGGGATCCTCGAGCACCCGGGGATCGACGCGGTCTCGTTCGTCGGCTCGGCGCCGGTCGCAAGGCTGGTCTACGAGCGTGCGGCCAGGGCGGGCAAGCGGGTGCAGGCGCTCGGCGGCGCCAAGAACCACATGGTGGTGATGCCCGACGCGGTGATCGACAAGACGGTCGAGGGGATCATCACCTCAGCCTTCGGCGCTGCCGGCCAGCGTTGCATGGCCGGCTCGGTGGTGGTGACCGTCGGTGACGCCCAGGGCCAGCTGGTGGAGCCGCTGGTGGCGGCCGCCCGGGCGCTGCGCGTGGGCGACGGGCTCGACGAGCAGGTCGAGCTCGGGCCGGTGATCTCCTGTCAGGCGCGCGACCGGATCGCGGGCTACATCGAGCGGGCGCAGGCCGGCGGGGCGAAGCTGCTGCTGGACGGCCGTGGCGTTGCCGGTGAGGGCCTGAACCCCGACGGCGCCTTCCTCGGCCCGACGATCGTCGGCGATGCCACGCCCGAGATGGAGATCGCTCGCGAGGAGGTCTTCGGCCCGGTGCTGACGCTGATCCACGTGCAGACCCTGGATGAGGCGATCGCGATCGTGAACGAAAGCCGCTTCGGCAACGGCACCTCGATCTTCACCGAGTCTGGGGCGTCGGTGCGCCGCTACCGCCACGAGGTCCAGGCCGGCATGATCGGCGTCAACATCGGCGTAGCCGCGCCGGTCGCGTTCTTCCCCTTCTCAGGCTGGAAGGACAGCTTCCTCGGCGACCTGCACGCCCACGGCACCGACGGGGTCGAGTTCTTCACCCGCAAGAAAACTGTCACCAGCCGCTACTTCTCCTCCGGCCAGGGGTCGGGCAGCTATTTCGTCGAGCGCTGAAGGCGCACCGTCCGCCCGTGCCTGTGGGTGTTGACCTGCACCCACAGCTGGTAGCTACCCGATGGGACGAGGTGCCGGTGCCAACGGCCCGCGACCCGGCGGCGGTCCAGCCCCTTGTGGCCGGTAGTGAACGCGGTCGCGACCGTCCGCCACTCACGCCGCGTGTGCTCATGCAAAAGCAGCCTGATCCTCGCCTTGGCGCACGAGCGGAACACCAGGAGGGTGTCGGGGTAGCCGCAACGCTTCGCGCACCACACCACCGTCGGGTGGATCAACCGCAGCCCAGTGATCCGGAACACCGGGGTGAGCGTCAGGCGAAGGGCAGCGGACGCGTGAAGCCAAGAGGCCGAGGTGAGCGTGCACGTGACCGTCCCGGTCCCGGCGTGAAGACCGGGGAGATCAACCGTCCCGCCGCCCGCGGAGGTGAACGTCTGTGAGATCCCGTCCCCGGTGCAAACAAACGACCCGAACCAGGAGATCCCGACCGTGCCTGAGACGCTGACCGCCGGGATCGCTCCGATTGAGCTGTAGGCAATGGCCTGCGACGCGGCGGTGGTGAAGCTCACGGCCGGTGGCGTCTCCGCCGCAGAAAGCGCCACGACCCCGCTGCTCGCAAGCGGCGCGAGCGCCGTGCCCGCCCCGACAACTATCCCAGACCCCGTCTGCCAAGACCCCGCCGTCCCGGCCGGCACAGCAGGCAGGCTCTCCCCACCAGCCAACACAGTCGGCGCGTACACCCACACACTCGCCGGGACGCTCACACCTTGGGGCACCGTGAACTCCAGCTCAAAAATGTTGCCGGTGATCTGCAGATCCTCACTTGCGTTCCCGACCCCGTTACCGGGAAGCGCCCCGGAGCCGGTCAGCTCGACCACCCCACTGTTCGCAAGCGACCCCGCACCGTCACGCGTCCCAGCCACAACGATCGTCCCACCGTTGACCAAGCTGCTGCCGCCGCCGACCCCGGCACCACGACCATAACCGCCCTTGCCGCCTGTGGCGGTCACGGTCCCGCCGGTGATCGTGACCGACCCGGCCGACAGCGTGGCGTTGCCGCCGATACCCGCCCCCGCACCACTCCCGTTGCTGCTGTTGCCGCCTCTCCCGAAGGCACGCCCGTGATGCTCAGGCTATAGCCGCACAGATCGATCGTGAGCGAGTCCCCGCTGCTCACAGCAAGCTGCGAGCCGGTCTCGTCGACAGTCCCGGTCAGATAGTAGTCCCCGGAAATCGCGCTCGAGAAGTCCGAGGTCGTCAGCGGGTTTCACCCGACACCGTTCCATCGCACGGCGAGACGCTCTGCGCGGCCGCGCGGCTCGCCCGCGCCGTCGGCGACCTGATCGATGTGATCCTCGCTTGACCCGAGCACATGGCCGGAGACCTCGCCCGAGGCGCGACCCGTGCTATGTCAGCCTCCCGTAGGCGTCCGGCCGGCGGGTGGTCAGGAACGGGAACAGCTCGAGCCAGTCGCGGCGCTGATCCAGGTCCAGGTCGGCAACCAGCACCGCCGGGCGGTCGCGGGGCGCCTGCACCAGGATCCGGCCGTAC
>JAJYHG010000090.1 GCA_021784895.1 Actinomycetes bacterium | reverse complement strand
TGTTCAGAGCGGGCCGGCCCTTCGAGGCCTCTGCCCGCCCTAGTCGTATGTGCTGCGTTTTTTCCCTGCCGGCTCACGGTTGGGGCTGGTCCAGCGGGAGCAGCCCCAACCGAAAACCGCTGCTACTTGACGATCTCGGAGACGACGCCCGAGCCCACCGTCCTGCCGCCTTCGCGGATCGCGAAGCGCAGGCCCTGATCCATGGCGATCGGCTGGATCAGCTCAATCTCCATCTGGACGTTGTCACCCGGCATCACCATCTCCGTGCCCTCAGGCAGGTTGGCAACCCCGGTCACGTCCGTGGTGCGGAAGTAGAACTGCGGGCGGTAGCCCGTGAAGAACGGCGTGTGACGGCCGCCCTCCTCCTTCTTGAGGACGTACACCTCGGCCTTGAACTTGGTGTGCGGCGTGATCGAGCCGGGCTTGCACAGCACCTGGCCACGCTCGATGTCCTCGCGCTTGGTGCCACGCAGCAGGCAGCCGACGTTGTCACCAGCCTGACCCTGATCGAGGATCTTCTTGAACATTTCGACGCCGGTCACGACGGTCGTGGTCGTCGTCTTGATGCCGACGATCTCCACCGTGTCGCCGGTCTTGATGACGCCCTGCTCGACACGGCCGGTGGCGACCGTGCCGCGGCCGGTGATCGAGAAGACGTCCTCGACCGGCATCAGGAAGGGCTTGTCGAGGTCGCGGACTGGCTCGGGGATGTAGGTGTCGAGCTGCTCGGCCAGGTCGAGGATCTTCTGCTCGTACTCCTTGTCGCCCTCGAGCGCCTTCAGCGCCGAGCCGACCACGAACGGGATGTCATCACCCGGGAAGTCGTACTCCGACAGCAGGTCGCGGATCTCGACCTCGACCAGCTCGAGCAGCTCGGGGTCATCGACCATGTCGGCCTTGTTGAGGAAGACGACGATGTAGGGGACGCCGACCTGGCGGGCGAGCAGGATGTGCTCGCGGGTCTGCGGCATCGCGCCGTCGGCGGCGGAGACCACCAGGATCGCGCCGTCCATCTGCGCGGCGCCGGTGATCATGTTCTTGACGTAGTCCGCGTGACCGGGGCAGTCCACGTGGGCGTAGTGCCGGTTGGCGGTCTCGTACTCCACGTGCGAGGCGGCGATGGTTATGCCGCGCGCCTTCTCTTCGGGCGCGTTGTCGATGGTGTCGAAGGCGCGAACCTCGCCGGTGCCGAAATGATCGTGCAGCACCTTGGTGATGGCGGCCGTCAGCGTCGTCTTCCCATGGTCGATGTGACCGATGGTCCCGACGTTCACGTGGGGCTTATCGCGCTCGAACTTGGCCTTAGCCACTTTTTGGTGCTCCTTGTTCTCAGATGAATTCCGTCCGCCGTCTGGGCGAACCTCAAGAATCTATCGGACTTCCGTCCGACTGGTGTGCTACTTGCCCTGCAATTCGCCGATGACCTTCTCGGCGATGTTCGGGGGAACTTCCTCGTAGCGCTCGAACTGCATCGTGTACGTAGCGCGACCCTGTGTGTTTGAGCGTACATCAGTTGCGTAGCCGAACATCTCCGCGAGCGGCACCAGCGCCGTCACCACCTGCGCGTTGCCTCGCGGCTCCATCCCCTGGACCTGCCCGCGCCGGCGGTTCAGATCGCCGATCACATCGCCCATGAACTCCTCCGGGGTCACGACCTCAACCGCGAACAGCGGCTCGAGCAGGACCGGCTTGGCCCGCTGCGCGGCCTCTTTGAAGGCCAGCGAGCCAGCCACCTTGAAGGCGATCTCCGACGAGTCGGTGTCGTGGTACTTGCCGTCCACCAGGGTGACCTTGACGTCAACCATCGGGTAGCCGGCGCGCGGGCCGTTGCCGAGCGCCTCCTCGATCCCCTTTTCGACCGCGGGGATGAACTCGGTCGGGATCGCGCCGCCCTTGATCTGGTTGACGAAGTCAAAGCCCTCGCCCGGGTTTGGCTCGACGTTGATGTAGACGATCCCGTACTGGCCCGAGCCGCCGGTCTGGCGCACGAACCGCCCCTCGACCTTCTGCGCGGTGCCGCGGATCGTCTCGCGGTAGGAGACCTGCGGGCGGCCGACATTGGCCTCCACCTTGAACTCGCGCAGCATGCGGTCGACCAGGATCTCCAGGTGCAGCTCGCCCATGCCCGAGATCTCGGTCTGACCCGTCTCCTCGTTGGTCGCCACCTGGAAGGTCGGGTCCTCCTCGGCGAGGCGCTGCAGCGCGACGCCCATCTTCTCCTGATCGATCTTGGTCTTGGGCTCGATCGCGACCTTGATGACCGGCTCGGGGAAGTCGATCGACTCGAGCTTGATCGGCTGGTCCACAGCGCACAGCGTGTCGCCGGTGACGACCTGCTTGATACCGACGCCAGCGGCGATGTCGCCCGCGTAGACGGCGTCGAGCTCCTCGCGCTCGTTGGCGTGCATCATCAGCAGGCGGCCGATGCGCTCGGTCCTGCCGGTGGAGACGTTGAGCACCCGCCCGCCCGCCTCGAGCTTGCCGCTGTAGACGCGAAAGTAGGTTAGCTTGCCGACAAACGGGTCGGCCATGATCTTGAACGCCAGGGCGCTGAACGGCTCCTGGTCGGAGGCGTGGCGCACGGCCGGGATCTCGTTGCCGTCCTCGTCACGCTTGCCGGGGAGCACGCCGTCGATCGCGGGGATGTCGAGCGGGCTCGGCAGGTAGTCGATGATCGCATCGAGCAGCGGCTGCACGCCCTTGTTCTTGAAGGCGGAGCCGCACAGGACGGGCGTCAGCTGGCTTGAGAGCGTGGCCTGGCGGATCGCAGCCTTGAGCTTCGCGACCGGGATCTCCTGGTCCTCGAGGATCATCTCGACCAGCTCGTCGTCGTAGTGGGAGACCTCGTCGAGCAGGTGCTCGCGGGCGGCTGCTGCCTGCGCCTCCAGCGCCGCTGGGATCGCAGTGACCTCCTGCTCCTTGCCGAGATCGTCCTTGTAGATGATCGCGCGGTTCTCGACCAGGTCGACGATCCCCTGCAGCTCGGCCTCGGAGCCGATCGGCAGCTGGATCGGCACCGGGTGCGCACCAAGGCGGTCGATCATCGTCTGCACCGCCTTGCCGAAGTCGGCGCCGATGCGGTCCATCTTGTTGACGAAGGCGATACGCGGAACGTGGTACTTGTCGGCCTGGCGCCAGACGGTCTCCGACTGCGGCTGGACCCCGGCGACCGAGTCAAACAGCGCGATCGCCCCGTCAAGCACCCGCAGCGAACGCTCGACCTCAGCCGTGAAGTCGACGTGGCCGGGCGTGTCGATGATGTTGATGCGCGTGCCGTTCCATTCGCAGGTGGTGGCGGCGGAGGTGATGGTGATGCCGCGCTCCTGTTCCTGCTCCATCCAGTCCATCACGGCTGCGCCCTCATGCACCTCGCCGATCTTGTAGGTGCGCCCGGTGTAGAACAGGATCCGCTCGGTCGTGGTCGTCTTGCCCGCGTCGATGTGGGCCATGATCCCGATGTTGCGGGTGTTCTCGAGGCTGAACTTGCGGGGCATCTTCTTCTTCGTCTTCGCTTCGGCTGGCTGCTCGGTGGCTGGCTGCATCGGCCCGGCCCCGGAAGCATTGGAGCCGGGATCCAGAGCGGGCGCAGGCGTGAAAAAGGGCCCCAGGGGCCCTGATCCGACGCGGATGTCGCCAGGGGCATTTCGTCTAGTTGTGAAGCATCTCCATGAGGCAGCTTTCGGGTCCGGACACAGGCGCGCGTCTGCGCAGGCCTGATCTCGGCGGCCTAGGAATATAGCAGGGACGCTGACCCCGGCCGCAGAGGAAACGCGAGGGAGCCCGCCACACGGGACCGGGGGCTGTGGCGGAGCAACCCTCGCGTATGCCGGAGTCTACAGGCAACCTGCACAAATCCGAGCCTAACCGGGGGGTCGCGGGCTCCAAGCCCTGGCTCCTGTCAGCGTGCTGACAGCGAACGCGACGCCCGCTACCAGCGGTAATGCGCAAAGGCCTTGTTGGCCTGCGCCATGCGGTAGATGTCGTCCTTGCGCTTGTAAGCGGCGCCCTGTTGCTGCTGGGCGTCCATCAGCTCATTGGCTAGGCGCTGCGCCATCGTGCGCTCGCGCCGCTGGCGGGCATAGGTGACAAGCCAGCGGATGGCCAGCGTGCGTGAACGGCGCGGTGGTACCTCAACGGGTACCTGGTAGGTCGCGCCGCCCACCCGGCGCGAGCGGACCTCGAGCACCGGCGTGAGCGCCTTGATACCCGCCTCCAGGACCTCAATCGCCGGCTTCCCGCTGCGCTCCTCCATGATCGCCATGGCGTCGTAGACGATCCCCTCGGCGACCGACTTCTTGCCATCGAGCATGACCTTGTTGATGACCTGCTGAACCAGGCGGTTACGGTGGACTGCGTCCGGCTCGATGGGCCGGATCTGGGCGGCAGCGCGGCGAGGCATCGGAGAGCGCTCTACTTGGCCTTCACGCCGTACTGCGAGCGGGCCTTCTTGCGATCCGAAACGCCCGCAGCGTCGAGCGTCCCGCGGACCACCTTGTAACGGAAGCCGGGAAGATCCTTGACACGGCCGCCGCGCACGAGCACGACCGAGTGCTCCTGCAGGTTGTGACCCTCGCCGGGGATGTAGGCACCCACCTCCATGCCGTTGGTGAGCCGCACGCGGGCGACCTTGCGCAGCGCCGAATTGGGCTTTTTCGGCGTGGTTGTGTATACGCGCGTGCAGACACCGCGGCGCTGCGGCGCGGCCACCTTCTCCTTGCGGCCCTTACCGGACTTGAGGCCCGGGGTGGCGAGTTTCTTGGCTGGCTTCCTGCGGCCCTGGCTGACTAACTGGCTGGTGGTCGGCATCCGGCGAGGCAATGTAGCAGGGTCGCCGCGGGTGGCGCGTTACCTTGGCAGCGGCTGCGGGGTACAGGTAGAGCAGATGCCACGACCCCCGGTCAGAAGCGCCCGCGCCACGCTCACCATGGCCGCATTCCTGCTGGCGCTCGCGGGGCCGGCCGCAGCCGCCACACAAGCGTCATGGAACGGCGCTGCCGGCACCGCCACGTGGAGCACCGCCGGCAACTGGAGCACCGGCACGGCCCCGGCCGGCGAGCTCGGCCAGCTGACGCTGCCAGCCGTCGGTCCCGGCTGCGGCGACTGGGGCTGCGCCTACGGCGTCGACGACACCGGCGCGCTGACCGTAGGCACGCTCGCGCTCGATGCGGCCGCGGGCTACCTGGTCAGGCCGCTCGCTCCCGCCGACCGGATCACGCTGCTTCACGGCCTGCTGTTTGGCAGCTCCGTCGCCGCCAGCGGCGGCCCGCTTGACACCACCTTCGCGGTGCCGCTGGCGCTCGGCGCCGGGCAGCGCTGGAACGTCAGCGGCGTGCCGGGCACGCCCACTGCCCTTCAGCTCGGCGCAGTCACCGGCGCCAGCTACCCGCTGACCGTCGCCCTCGCCTCGGGCGTCACGCTTGGTACCCCCGAGATGGACACCGGACCACTGACGCTCGTCGGCGCCGGCACCCTCCAGCTGACAGGCACGGGGGCGGCGCAACCCGCGGATGGGGTCGCGTCCTCACCGCCGCCACTGCTCTCGCGCCACGGAACGCGGCTCGAGGACGGCGCTTCGCTCGAGCTATCGAGCGGCGGGACCGTGGCGGGGCCGATCACGGTCGCGCCGGGCTCTCCCTCGATGCTCGCGATCGGCGACGGGGTCGCACCCGATGGCACCGCGGTCGTCAACGGCAGCGTGGTGCTGCGGGCGTCGAGCACGCTGTCTCTGTGGATCGACCAGCCGGCGCCGGCCGGCCTGCACCGGCCACGGCCAGGCACCGACTACTCGCAGCTGATCGTGCTCGGCAGCCTTGACCTGAACGGCGCCACGCTCGCGCTGACGCAGGGCTACACCGACAGCCAGGTCGCCTGCGCGGCGCTCGAGCCCGGCCAGACCTACACCCTGGCCGAGGCCGCCCGGCTGACCGGCACCTTCGCCGGGATCGCAAACGGCCAGGCGGTCGGGCTCGGGGCGTGTGACCCACTGGCCGCGACCACCGCCGCCGTGGTCGTGCGCTACAACACCGCCACCCGGCCACAGAGCATCACCGCAACGGTGATCGGCGACGCGCAGGCCAGAGCGCTCGTGGCTCAGGCGCTCGCACCGCCCCCGCCCGCGGCGGCGAGCGCGCTGGGCCTGCTGCGCGCGGGCGGCTACACGGAAACCTTCGACGCACCGGCCGCCGGCACGCTCGCTCTGAGCTGGGCCACACGCGTACACGGGCGTCTTCTGACCATCGCGCGCGCGAGTAACAGCGCCGGCCAGGCTGGGCCGCGACGCCTGCCGATCCGCCTGACGCTCACAGGTACGCGCCTGCTGCGCTTCCTCGCGCGCGCGGCCCAGCGCCGCCGCCCAACCGCTCGCGTGGCCGCACTCACCGTCACCGCGAGCGCATCCTTCACGCCCGGGGCCATGAGCTCGCCGACGCTCGCGCCCGTCACCATCCACCGGACGATCCGCCTCGGCTGACCGAGATCCGGGCGCCGGCAGCGGTGAGGGAGGGGTTTCCGTCCCTGAGGGACGGAAACCCCTCCCTCACCGTGTCCACCGGCACCGCCACCCTGCTCAGCAGCCGACCGGCAGCGATCCCGTCACCGGCCGGGACGACACCCGCCGGCTCCCTCGTAGCGGCTATGCGATGCTTGGCGTGAGCAAGGCCACACCGGCGCGCGCACCAGGCGCGCGCGAGCGTTTCCACGGAGACGAGCTGGTGACGGCCGGCCTGGCCGACCTCACAGCAGGACGCAGGACGCCCGCGGCGCTGCTGGTCGCGGCCGCAGGACCGCGGCTGGAACGCGCCGGCGTTCAGGTGCCCGCGCACGCGCTGGACACCAGCGGACGCGAGCTCTACGCGCTGCTCGAGGCCGAGCTGGGTCCACGCGCGCACTCGCGCTACAACGCGCTCCAGCGCCGCATCATCTCCTATTGCGCCGCCAAGACCCAGGATGCGCGCCGACGCCGATAGGGCGCGCATCACACG
>JAJYHG010000137.1:1883-7054 GCA_021784895.1 Actinomycetes bacterium | reverse complement strand
GCGCACCGCCTCCGCGCGGTAGCCGAGCTTGTCGGCCGCAGCCTGCGCGCCGAAGCTGCGGCGGGAAAGCTCCTCGCGCCGGCTCGAGCGCGCCGCGAGCCCCTCCTCGGCCTGACGCCGCCGCGCAGCCACCGCCTCGAGCTCCTGCGCGATCCCGCGCCGCAGCTCGCGGGCTGCGGTGGCCCGCTCCGCGGCCGCAGCCGCACCGGCCCGCCGGGCAAGGAGTTCGTCTTGCGCAAGCTCCCAGTGCGCCTCGAGCGCCTGGCGCGCAAGCCGCTCGTGCAGCTCGGCCGCCTCCGCCTGGCGCTTGAGCGGCTTCAGCCGCGAGCGTGCCTCCCGCTCGACGTCGAGCGCCCGGTCGAGATTGTCCTGTGTGTGCCCGAGCTTCAGCTGCGCACGCCGGCGCCGCTTGCGGTGCTTGCCCAGACCGGCCGCCTCCTCGATCAGCAGCCTGCGTTCCTGCGGCCTCGAGGTGACAACCGCTTCGACACGGCCCTGGGAGATCACCGAGTGCATCTCCTTACCCAGGCCGGTGTCGGAGAGCAGCTCGAGCACGTCGATCAGCCGGCACCGGGCACCGCCGATCCGGTACTCGCCCTCGCCGTTGCGGTCCAGGCGCCGGCTGATCGCGACCTCCGGACCGAGGCCCAGCCCTCCCTCGCTGTCGTCGAGCACCAGCTCCACGGTGGCGCTGCCCGCCGCCTGGCGGCCCGGCGCGCCGCCGAAGATCACGTCCTGCATCGATTGACCGCGGACCGCCATCGGCGACTGCTCGCCGAGCGCCCACAGGACGGCGTCGGTGACGTTCGATTTTCCGGACCCGTTGGGACCGACGATCACGCTGGTGCCGGGGCCGAACTCGAGCCGCGTGCGGTCCGGGAACGACTTGAAACCCCTCATCGTGATGCTCTTCAGGTACATGCCTCAGAGCTCCCTGGAGCGGGCGGTGGCAGCAGCGGAGCGCTTGCGCTGCGCCGCAGCGCGGGGACGCCTCAGCGCCGCCTCCGCGGCCGCCTGCTCGGCGTCCTTCTTGCTGCGGCCCTCGCCGCGCCCGAGCTCCCGCTCACCGACCCGCGCGGAGATCGTGAAGGTGCGTTCGTGCGGCGGCCCCGTCTCAGCCAGCACCTGGTAGCTCACCAGCTCACCGCGCCGGGCGAGTCGCTCCTGCAGCGCGGATTTGAAGTCAAGTGGGCGCTCGAGCGCGTCGGTCAGTTCGGCCCCAAACGCCTCGACCACGGCTGCAGCCACGCGCTCGTAGCCGAACTCCAGGTAGCAGGCGCCGATCACCGCCTCGGTGAGTGATGCCAGCACCCGCTCTGTGCTCGCGAGCCCGCTGACGGTCGCCGCCGCGCCAGCGGGCGCGGCGGCCTTCAGCCGCTCGGGAATGCCGAGCCGTTCCGCCACCGCGCGGCAGGACCGTCCCGAGACCGTCTGCGCACGGATCTTGGTCAGCTCACCAGCGCCGAAGCGCTCCAGCAGCGGAAAGATGTGCGAGCTGACCGCCAGCGACAGCACGCTGTCACCGAGGAACGCGAGCCGGTCGTAGGAGTCGGCTCGCTGGGCGGTCCAGGAGGCGTGCGTGAACACGGTCTCCGCGAGCGCTGCGGGCAGCGCGTCCAGCAGCCCGCGCAGGGAGGCGGCAGCGTCCTCTCGATGGCCCGCGTTACTGCTCACCGGCTGTCTCGCTGGCGGCTCCCAGACCACTCGCGAGCACGAAGTCCACCGCCTGGCCGACGGTCAGGATCCTGGCCGCATCGTCATCGGAGATCCTCACGCGGTAGCGGTCCTCCAGCTCCTGAACCAGCGTGTAGAGATCGAGCGAGTCGGCGTCCAGGTCCTCACGGAAGCGGGTTGCCTCGGAGATCGACGCCTGGTCGATCTCGAGCTCATCGGCCAGGTGGGCGCAGATGGTGGCGAGGATCTGCTCACGGGTCATGAGCTTTGAACCGTAGCCCCAAGCTCGGACGGCGCCCCGACAGCGGCCGCCATGGCCGTCACCGGCGGTCGCAGCGCCCCTGCCTCTTCGAGCGCCGCACGCGTCCGCGCGATCACGTGCTCGTCAACCGCGCGGGCTGCGACCTCGATCGCCCGGGCGAAGCCGCGGCGCGTGAAACGGCCGTGGCAGACGATCCCGATCTGGCGCAGCCCCAGCATGTAGGCGCCGCCGGTGACCTCGGGGTCGATCTCCTCCCGGACACCCATGATCGACGGCTTCAGCAGGAAGCCGCCGACCTTCGCCCGCAGCGAGCGCTGAGCGGCGTCGCGCAGCAGCGTCAGCGTCTGCGCGGAGACACCCTCGATCAGCTTGAGCGCGATGTTCCCGGTGAAGCCATCGGCGATGATCACGTCCACCCCAGGCCGCAGCGCGTGCGTGCCCTCGACGTTGCCGACGAAGTTGAGCCCGGCCCCGCCGTCACCGCTCAGGCGGTCGTGGACCTGCTTGAGGTCGGCCGTGCCCTTGGCCGGCTCCTCCCCGTTCGAGAGCAGCGCCACCCGCGGCGCGTCGATCCCCATCACCGCCTGGGCAAAGGCCGACCCCATGTGCGCGAACTGGACCAGGTGCTCCGGGCGGCAGCTCACGTTGGCACCCACGTCCAGCAGCAGCACGGGACCGATCCCCGGGCGCGGCAGTGGCAGCGCCAGCGCCGGGCGGTAGATGCCACGGTCACGCTTGAGGTGAAACAGCCCGGCGGCCAGCGCCGACCCGGTGGAGCCGCCGGAGACGAGTGCCTGCGCCCGGCCCTCCGCCACGGCGCGGGTCGCCTGCACGATCGAAGCGCCGGGAGTGGACCGCACGGCGTGCGCGGGGTCACTGGCCTTGGCGATCGAGACCGGCGCGTCGACCAGCTCGACACCCTCGGCCACAGCGCTGATCCTGGACGCGTCGGCGTAGAGCAGCACGCGCACCCCGGAGGCCGCCGCGAGCGACGCACCACGGGCCACCTCGTCGGGACCCAGGTCGGCCCCGTTGCCGTCCACGGCGACGGTCACCATCGATGCTGCGCCTCAGCGCTGGCTTGAGTCGGTATCGACCACGGTGCGCCCCCGGTAGCTGCCGCAGACGGGACAGACCCGGTGCGGCAGGCGTGGGCTGTGGCACTGTGGACAGGCGTTGGTCGCCGCCGCCTGAACCTTGTGGTTCGAACGGCGCTTGGTGGTGCGCGCGTGGGACTGCTTCTGCTTGGGGACAGCCATGACGGCGCAGCCTAGCAGGCAACTGGGGCCGCCGCACGCCCGCAGCCGGAGCGCCCGACGCTAGCCGAGTCTGAGCTCGGCGAGCTTCGCCCAGCGGGGATCGGGGCTCGCAGCATGAGCGTGGTCCGGGCCAGCGCTGGCCAGATCGGCACCGCAGACTGCACACAGCCCGGCACACTCATCGCGGCAGATGATCGCGGCCGGAAGACTCAGCACCAGCGCGTCCCGGGTCCAGGCGCCCAGGTCCAGCACGCCCGCATCGAGGTAGGGCGAATCGAGCTGCTCGCCATCCTGGGGCTGCGAGACCTCGTAGACGTCGACCTCGAACCCGGGCGTGGCCGGCCCCAGGCAGCGCATGCATGGACCGCTGACCGTGGCCGAGAACCGCAGTCGCAGCGCGTAGCCGTTGGTGGTGCGCACAACCTCGAGCCGGACCACCAGCGGCTCCGGGCCCACCCGGTAGCTGTCGGCGCCGAGGCTGAGGGCATCGACCGCCACCTCGAGCTCCAGCCGGCGAGCCTCGCCGGCTGTCATCCGCAGGCGGTTCAGATCGAAGCTGTCAGCGCGGCGGCCCATCGCCTGAGGAGCTTAGATCAGCCCCTGCCCGGTGCCTAGGCTCGGGTCAGGGTGTAGATCTCGCGGCCGGCCAGTGCGACCGCGCCGATGCCCGAGAGCACGATGCCGACCGTGAGCACCACCAGGTCGCTGCCGTGTGCGAGCGGCTGGTGGTAGAGCACGACGCCGGCCACGATCAGCCCGTTGGCTGACACGGTCGTGCTCGCCGCCGACACACTCGCGGCGTTGGCGCGCGCGAACGCGTGCTGGACCAGGGACAGCGACCAGACGCTCATCACCACCATCAGCCAGGGCCCGGGGGTCAGCAGGACGTGGTAGAGCCCGGGCATGCCATGGCGCACGACGCGGTCGGCGATCTCCTTGGTGAAAACCCCGGTCGCGACGAACAGCACGCCAACCGCGGCGCCCTTGAGGATGCCGCTGCGCGAGCGCGCAAGCGCCGCTGCAGGCAGCGCCAGGCCGGCCGCCAGGAGGAGCTCGGTGAGGCTCGACAGCGGCGCCTCGGCGGCACCGGTGCCGATCACCGTCGAAGCCACCACAACACCCCCGATGCCGAGCAAGATCACGCCCGCGAGCTCGATCAGCGCAAAGCGTTCACCGAGCCAGCGATGCCCGATCACGACCAGTCCACCACGCCCCAAACTGCGCAAGCTCGTGACCACTGGCACCGGTACGAGACCAAGAGAACCTGCTTCCGCGGTCCACGCGAGTAAGCTCAGCGCCATCGCAAGTAGCCAAAACGGGCGCCGGACCAAGATGGCCAACAGAGCGAGCCCGCGCTCGCCAACGCCGACCTGCATCATTTCTCGCTTTTCCAGGGCGGCGGCGGCAGAGTTCGCAAGCCCGCAGATGAGCGCAAGCGCGCTCCCTAAAAAGAACATCGATTACAGGAGCATTCAGTGCAAGACGGGCATCCGAAACTGGCAGCGACGGAAGCGATCGTATCGCCACCCGAGCCGTCACGGCCCAGCAGTCCCAGGAAGGTCCTGATCCTCTCAGGCGAGATGGGCGAGGGCCACAACGCCGCCGCAGCGGCGCTGACCGAGGCGATCGCCGATGTCTGGCCAGGCTGCAAGGTCGAGCGTTTCGACACGCTCGCACTCTGGGGCCGGCCGTTCTCTCGCCTCATGAGCTGGGGGTACGAAGTACAGATCCGGCTGCTGCCGCTCACCTACGAGGTGTTCTATGACGCGCTGTGCCGCTCGCGCGCCTTTGCGGCGCTCAGCAAGGCCGTGATCGGCAGCTTCTTCGGACGCCGCCTGGAGGACTTCCTGAAGAGCCACGACGCCGACCTGGTGATCTCGACCTACCCGTTCGGGTCGGCGGCGCTGCACTGGCTTCGGACCCACCACCCCAGCTACAAGGTGCCGGCCGTCACCTACATCCCAGCCTTCCATGTC
>JAJYHG010000137.1:0-1873 GCA_021784895.1 Actinomycetes bacterium | reverse complement strand
TGATGTACGACACGGCCCCGGAGCACGCACAGACGGCCGGGTTCGAGCGCACCATGCGCGTGGGTGCGCCGCCGGTGCGCGACGGCTTTGGGACCGTCTCAAAACGTGAAGCTCGCGAGCGGCTCGGTCTCGACCATGAGAAGTTCATCCTGCTGGTCACGGGCGGAGCCTGGGGCCTCGGCGGGATCGACGACGCCGTTCAGGCGCTGGCCGACACCGATGTCGAACGGCTGCAGTTGCTCGCGGTCTGCGGCAAGAGCATCAAGCTGCTCGAGCATCTGAAGGCGATGGGGATCCCCGACTCGCGGCTGCGTACCTACGGCTACGTCAAGAACATGCACGAGATCATGGCGGCCGCGGACGTGGTGGTGACCAACGGCGCCGGCGTCACGGTGCTGGAGGCGCTGCGCACGCCACGGCCGTGCATCGCGTTCCGGCCGCTGGCAGGCCACGGCAAGGCGTCGACCGACGAGATGATGCGGCGAGACCTGGCGCTGGTCGCACACGACTCGGCCGAGCTCGCGGAGGTCGTGCGCGAGCTGGCGACCGACCAGGTGCTGATGGCGCGCATGGAACACGCCGGGCGCGAGTGGTGCAAGGGGCGTGAGCTGCGTGACAGCGTGCGGGCGATGAACGAGCTGTTCCCCGCCGCCGAGCTGTCGACCAGCACGCCCGCCTGAGCCACCGGTGGCCGGGTTCAGGCTGCCGCTGCGGCGCTCACCGCGCCGCTGCCATGATTGACCGGTGTCGATCTGGTTCCGGGTCTATGGGTATGCGGCTGTCCACGACAGGCTGATCGTGGGCGCTCTGCCCCAGGACGCAGCCGACGTGCACACGCTCGGCGAGCTCGGCGTCACCCGGGTGCTCAACCTCGTCTGCGACGACGAATACGAGCGCGGCGCCAGGCGCGTGGTCGAGCGTGCGCTGAGCGCCCAAGGGATCGAGGAACACCGCCTGAGCAGCGAGGACTTCGGCTCGCTCGAGCCGGAGCTGCTCGAGCGGGCCAGCGCCCTGGTCAACGCCTGGCTCGACCAGGGCGAGCTGGTCTATTTGCACTGCCGCGCAGGCTGGCAGCGCTCAGCCGCTGTCGCCACTGCCGCGCTCGCAGTGCGCGAAGGCATCACGATCCAGGACGCGCTGGAGCGGATCCAGCAGCACAAGCCAACCGCCGACCCGCTGCCGCATCAGCGCGAGGACCTCAGCCGCTGGTTCGAGGGTCGTGGCGCCTCCGGGGGCTGAAGCGGCCTGGCCGCGACATCCACTCGCTCCACCTCGGCCAGCTCCCCGCCCTCGGCCACCGCACCCAGCTCACCGAATCGCCGCGCGGTGACCAGCAGGCGCGACTCGTATGAACCCACCGCGTCGTTATAGGCGTTGACCGCCGAGCTCAGCCCGCGGCCGACCTTGGCCAGCTTGCCGGCAAAGGTCCCCAGGCGCGCATGCAGCTCGCGGCCGAGCGCGGCGATCGCACGCGCTGACTCCGCGACCCGCTGCTGCTGCCAGCCGTAAGCCGCCGAATGCAGCAATGCCAGCAGCGTCGTCGGCGTCGCGATCAGCACCCGGCGGCTCATCGCGTACTCCATCAGGCCAGGATCGCCCTCCAGCGCGGCGCTGTAGACATGCTCACCGGGCAGGAACATTACGACGAAGTCTGGTGCATCGTCCAGCGCCGACCAGTACTCCCGGCTCGCGAGCCGGTTGACGTGGCCCTTGAGAACGCGGGCGTGCGCCTGCAGGCTCGCACCACGAAGCGCCGGATCGCCCGCCTGCGCAGGCGTCAGCACCGGCACCGGTGGCGACTTGGCGTCCACCGGGATGCGCTTCTCTCCGGGCAGGTTGACCACCATGTCGGGACGCAGGCCGGCGCCGTCAT
>JAJYHG010000133.1 GCA_021784895.1 Actinomycetes bacterium | reverse complement strand
CTCGGGATCACCCTGGCAGCGCGAGTAGTGCGCCGCCACGCCGATTGAGAACAGCATCTGTGCCACCGAGTCGTGGAGCTCAACCGCGAGCCGCTCGCGCTCGCGCAGACGCGCGAGTTCCAGTTCACGCTCGCGCGCCGCGAGATGCTGCAGCCCGAGCCGAGCGTAGGCCGCTACATGCTCGAGGGTGCTGATCGCGTCGTCGCCGGGCGCTTGTCTGTCCCGTGAGGCGACATACAGCAGAGCCTCGAGTCCGGTGGGGCCGACGAGCGGTACGCACGCCATACCACCGATCCCCTCGACCTCCGACACCAGGTAGACAAAGTCCCTGCTGATCGTCGGATCGTGCGCATAGTCAGCGATGCTGAGTGACTGGCCGCGCAGTAGTACCTGACCTCCGAGGCCCGCACCCGGCCGGACCCGGATCGTGCCGAACTTCGGATCCCTGATCCCGCTCATGATCGTCATCGCGTAGCCTCCGCTGCCGTCCCCAACCGCAGCAAACGTACTGTCCGCCGCAAGGATCTCCCGGCTGACGTCGACCGCCGCCCGCACAATCGCTGCCGGTGTCGACTGCAGGCCCACTGCGCTCGCACGGAGATCGTCAGTGTGCCCTAGCTGCATGGCCCCGTCCGACCTGAAACGACATTTGCGCTCAAAGCCTATAGGCCCAGACTCCGACCGGCAACCGTGCCCGCCGCAGGCGCATCGCGGCAAACTACTGGCATCGACCCCGACTTTAGATGGGTCTCGACACCATCCCTTAGGTGGGTGGCGCATCGGCCCCAAGTAACGGATGCTTGCAGCGGTCTTGTACTAACCGCTTGAGGAGAGTTTCCCAACATGTCCAGCACCGCTGACGAGTCGACCTACGCCGACCTTCGTTCAAAAGCCGGCGAAGCGTCGGCCCACCACACTGCGCAGGCGCCCAGCTGGGGCAACTCAGCACCGTTGGCGCTCGCCGCCTTTGCGGTCACAACCTTCATGCTTAGCATGGTCAACGCCAACCTGGTCAACCCCGGCGTGGAGCCCGTTGTGTTCGGCGTGGCGCTGATGTTCGGTGGTCTCACGCAGCTGATCGCCGGGGTCATCCAGCTGCGCACCGGCAACACTTTCGGCGGCATGCTGTTCAGCACCTTCGGGGCGTTCTGGATGTCGCTGTTCATGATCGCCCAATTTTTCCTGAAGGACATCCCGCCGGCCCAGGTCGGCCACGCGCTCGGCCTGTTCCTCTACGCCTTCGGGATCTTCACGTTCGTCATGCTGGTCGCAGCGCTGCGGACAAACGTTGTGGTCGTGACAGCACTGACGTTGCTGCTGATCACGTTCCTGCTGCTGGGGATCGGCAACTACGGCGGGCATGCGACGATCGTCCACTGGGGCGGCTACCTGGGTCTGGTGACCGCGGCGGTCGCCGGTTATCTCGCCTGCGCCGAGGTGTGCGAGGCGTCATACGGCCGGGCGGTCCTGCCGTTGTGGCCGCTGAGCTGACGGTGAGTCGCAGAGTGAGCGAGGAAAGGAGCGCGTGATGGGCGGATACGAGCAGGCCTACGGTAGCTGGCAGCGTGATCCCGAGGGGTTCTGGCGCGCGGCTAGCGAGGGGATCGACTGGGACGTTCGGCCCGAAACAATCGTCGACCATGCACATAAGCCCATGCCGACATGGTTCCCGGACGGACGGCTGAACACCTGCTTCAACGCGGTAGACCGTCACGTGCGCGATGGCCGTGGCATGCAGATGGCGCTGATCTACGACAGCCCCGTGACTGACACCGTCGCCAGCTACACCTATCTCGAGCTCCGCGACCAGGTCGCCCGGCTCGCCGGGGCGCTGGCGCGAGAGGGCATCAGCCGCGGCGACCGGGTCGTGATCTACATGCCGATGATCCCCGAGGCGGTGTTCGCGATGCTCGCGTGCGCACGCTTGGGGGCCGTGCACTCGGTGGTATTCGGGGGGTTCGGAGCCGAAGAGCTGGCTGCCCGGATCACCGACTCGGGCGCAAAGGCGGTCATCTGCGCGTCGTGCGGCATCGGTCCGGCCGGAGTACTGCCTTACAAGCCGCTGGTCGACCGGGCACTGGATCTGCTTGACGGCGAGCAGCCCACGTGCATTGTCTTCCAGCGGCCCGAGGCACCGGCTGAGCTTCATCCCGGGCGAGACATCGAGTGGAGCGGCCTCCTGGCAGACGCGCCTGTGGCCGATTGCGTGCCTGTAGCAGCAACCGATCCCCTCTACATTCTCTACACGTCGGGAACCACCGGCCTGCCGAAGGGGATCGTACGGGACACCGGTGGTCACGCGGTCGCGCTCGAATGGTCGATGGAGGCGGTCTACGGAGCACGGCCCGCAGATGTGTACTGGGCAGCCTCCGACATCGGCTGGGTCGTGGGCCATTCCTACATCGTCTACGGGCCGCTGCTGCATGGATGCACGACGGTGCTCTATGAGGGCAAGCCGGTCGGTACCCCCGACGCGGGCGCGTACTGGCGGGTGATCGAGCAGCACGGGGTCAACGTGATGTTCACGGCGCCCACCGCCATCCGGGCGATCAAGCGCGAGGATCCGCACGCGTCGCGGATCGCAGAACACGATCTGGGCTCTTTGCGGACGCTGTTCCTCGCCGGGGAGAGGTGTGACCCCGACACGCTGCGGTGGGCGAGCGAAAGCCTTGGGCGTCCCGTGATCGATCACTGGTGGCAGACCGAGAGCGGCTGGGCGATAGCGGCGAACTGTGTCGGGCTGGAGCTTCTGCCGGTGAAGCCGGGTTCCGCCACCAAGCCCGTGCCCGGATACGCGATCGACGTGCTCACCGACGATGGTGAGCACGCTGCGCCTGGGCAGCAGGGTTCAATCTGCGTGCGTCTGCCGCTGCCTCCGGGGTTCACGCCCACACTCTGGAACGGCGAGCAGCGCTTCGTGGAAACCTATCTGGCAGCCCGCCCCGGGTATTACTGGACGGCGGACGCCGGTTATTACGACGAGGACGGCTATCTATACGTGATGGGCCGTACCGACGACGTGATCAATGTCGCGGGACATCGCCTCTCAACCGGTCAGATGGAGGAGATTCTCGCCAGCCACCCGGATGTCGCGGAATCCGCCGTGGTCGGCGTCGCCGACGCCTACAAGGGCCAGGTGCCGCTCGGGTTCGCGGTGCTCAAGAGCGGTGTCGACCGCAACCCTGAGCAGGTGACTGCCGAACTGGTCACGCTCGTGCGGGACCGGGTGGGGCCAGTGGCGGCCCTGAAGACGGTCGCAATCGTCGACGCGCTGCCAAAGACGCGCTCGGGCAAGGTCCTGCGAGCGACGATCCGCCAGATCGCGGATGGGCGTACATGGAGTGTCCCGCCGACCATCGAGGATGCTGGCGTGCTCGACTCCTTTGTCGAGCTGCTGGCCGAGCTCGGTTACACCGACAGCTCGGCGGTAAGTGCATAGACGGACGTCCGATATCTCGCCGCGATGTCCCGATGGAGCCGGTGTCCGTCCCACCGCGCCGTCGCCTGCGGCTCGCGGCCAACGCCCGCGAGCCAAGCGCGTCCAGCAGCGCAGCGGTGTCGGCGGCGATCTCGATCACGCCTCGGCCCGCCCGCCGCGTGGATCCGCCGTACCCGGGACGCGAGAAGCCTACGTACCTCCAGCCGCGGGTAGGGGCAGCGCGCTCGAGTACCCGAAGCGGAAGGCTGATTGCCTCGTCCCTCGGGCCCGGACCCTACGCGCCGTCTGCAGGGCCGCGCGCGCCGTCGGAGCGGGCGCGGCCGATCAGGAATGGCACGGCGCGGCCGACCAGACCCAGCTCGGCCGACCGCACACCCTCCAGCTCAAAGCCGGCGTCGGTGATTGCCCCAACGGTGTCGCGGGCCAGATGACAGCCCGCACCGAGCCGGGGCCAGAGGCCGGTGCGGTCCAGCAGGAGCTGTGACTGCCTGACGGCCTTGTTCGTGGCTACCACATGCTCGAGGAACCGCAGCTCGCCACCGGGTACCAGCACGCGCCGGAGCTCCGCCAATGCCGCCGCCTGGTCCGAGACCGAGCACAGCACAAGCGAGGCGACCGCAGCATCAAAAGCGGCGTCTGGCAGCGGCAGCCGCTCCGCTGCCCCGGCGATCACGGTCACGCGCACGGGTGCGTCTAGCGCCGCCTCTGTCGCCCGAGCGCGCAGGTAGGGCTCGGGCTCAACCGCCACCACCTCCGTGACCGTCGACGGGTAGTGGACGAAGCTCCGTCCGTCCCCCGCACCGACCTCAGCGACACGGCCACTGAGACCATCGAGCAACTCCCAACGCACACGCTTGGCTGTGGCGTTGTCGGAGACCAGGCTCCACAACCGGGCAAAGACCGGATGGTTATGCCGGCCCGTCTCGCTGCCGATCACAGCACACAGGTTAGACCAGTCGTGGTGCGCGCACCGAACTCGTGGGCGCCGCGCGCGACTGGCGCCGGCGCCCACGAGGCGACACGAAGCCGCTGGCGCAATCAGGCGGCTGCGGGGACCGGTTCGATGGTCTTGAGCTCGACGCCGTGTCCGCGGAGCGTGGGCACACCGCCGCCAACAACGTGCACAACGTCGGTTGCACCCAAGCGCCGCAGCAGGCTCGCCGCCGTCGCGGCCCGCTGGCCGGAACCACAGATCACGGCAATGGTCCGGTCGGGGTCGACGCCGTCGGGAATGTCCGCGATCTCGTACCAGACGTTGAACACAGAGCCGGGGACGTGACCGGCGTTCCACTCGGCGCGCTCGCGCACGTCGAGGATCTGGATGTGCTCAGCACCACCCTTCAGGTGCCCAGCCAACTCCTCAACCGGCATCTGCCGCGTCTGCCAGGACTCGCGCTTCTCCTGCCGCCAGCTCGTCATGCCACCGCGCAGATAGCCGCCGAACTTGTGTAGGCCCACCGAGACCGCCAAGCGCCCGGCCCTACGCCCATCCTCGTCGTCTCGGCCGATGAAGACGATCTCCTGGTCGCGGTCGGCAAGCCAGGCGAGCTTGCTGCCAAAGCCGGCCCGCATCATCGGATTGCAGACCGAGCCAGGGATGTGCGCCTCGGCAAACTGCTGATCGGTACGGACGTCCACGAGCAGCGCACCGGCCCGGCGCTTCTCCTCCACCTGCCTGGGAGAGAGCGGCAGCAGCTCGACAGCGTCGGTGACCAACGGCCCCTTGTTGATCTCGACGATCGCCTTGAAGTTCGGCGGCTGCGCACCGAGCTTGGCAAGCGCCTGCTCGACGAACTCGTCTTCGTCCTCGATCGCCAGCGTCGGGTTGTGGGCGATCTCAAAGCCGACCGTGGACGAGACCTTCATGTCCATCCCGGGCCCGCCACACATAGAACCGCCGAGGTGCCCCGGCCAGACCTCGACGTCGGCGGGAAGCGAGAGCAGCTTCCCATGCAACGAGCGGAAGATCCCGCGTGCACCCTCAGACTTCTCGATCGCCAGGTCGGGCCGAGCGACATCCCCGACGAACAAGGTGTCGCCTGAGAGCACCGCCCACGGCTCGGGCCCGCGGCGGGTATCGATCAGCGCGAAGGCTGTGTGCTCGGGCCGGTGACCCGGCGTGTGCAGAGCCCTGACCGTGAGCGCCCCCAGCTGGAACTCGTCGCCGTCGTCGAACGGCTCATGGGCGTAGGCGGGCTGCGCCTCGCGGTGGATGTGGATGACGGCCCCGGTCGCGGCCGCCAGGCGACCATGGCCGGAGACGTGATCAGCGTGGTTGTGGGTCTCGAAGATGTGCTCGATGCGCACGCCCACGTAGCGCGCGAGATCGAGGTACTCATCGATCTCAAAGCGTGGATCGACCACTGCTGCAACGCCGGCCTTCTCGTCCCCGATGAAGTAGGACGCGCAGCCAAGGTCATCGTGCGTTATCTGCCGAAAAATCATTCTGCCTCCCAGAGGGTTTGCTGAGGTTCGAGCGATGGGTACAACACCGAATTCGTACTACTATACAACTTCGTAGTTGGCAGTGGGAGCGCGAACGCGGAACGCGAACTAATGGAGCACAAGCACTCCCCCCGCACGCTCCGACGATGACGCCGCCCACCGCTCGATCCCCGCGTAGCCCAGGTCAGTGGGTGCGAGAGCCCTACATCCACCCCTTGAGCATTCCGTTCCAGTACATGGTGGGCAAGCCATACCGTTTGAGCTGGTACATCGACCAGCGCTCCTTGGTCGTGTCGAACGGGAACGATGGCGTGGGCTTCAGGTCGTAATCGAACTCGGCCAGCACGAGCTTCCCGTAGCCGGTCACCAGCGGGCAAGAGGCGTAGCCGTCATAGCTCTTGAACTCGGAGGCCGGCCTGCCCGCCATCGTCGCCATCAGGTTGTGGACCAGCACCGGCGCCTCCTTGCGGATCGCGGCGCCTGTCTTTGAGGTCGGGAGACTCGACGCGTCACCGAGCGAGAACACGTTCGGATAGTCGGGGCTCTGCAGCGTGGCCCTGTCCACGTTCACCCAGCCGGCCTCGTTGGCCAGCGGGCTGTTCTTGACCACATCCGGCGGTCCCTGCGGGGGCGTGATGTGGATCATCTGGTAGTCGAGCTCGGTTACTTCCTCACCCTCAGTGCTCTGAAAGATCGCCTTGCGTTCCGCGGCAACGATCTCGACCAGCTTCTGCTTGTACATCGTCTCGATGCCCTTGCGCGCGATCACCTTGTTGAGGGTCGCCGCGAACTCCTTGACCGAGAAGATCCCTGGAGTGCCAGATGCATAGATGACCCGCGAGCGATCCCGCACACCGCTCTTGCGGAAGTAGTCGTCTGCCAGATACATGATCTTCTGCGGTGCCCCAGCGCACTTGATCGGCGGCGGCGGCATCGTGAACACCGCGTTGCCGCCCTGGAACTGCTGCAGCGTGCTCCAGGTCTTCTCGCATGTGTCATAGCCATAGTTGGAGCAGACGCCGTCATGGCCGATCTGCTCGACGCTGAGTCCCTTGACCTGGCCCCAGTTGAGCTTGATCCCTACCGCGACAATCAGATAGTCGTAGCCGACACGGGTTCCGTCGTCGAGCGTGACGGCGTTCTCCGCGGGCTCGAAGCTCACCACCGCCTGCCGGATCCAGGTCGCCTTCCGCGGTA
>JAJYHG010000248.1 GCA_021784895.1 Actinomycetes bacterium | reverse complement strand
CCCGAAGCTGCCGATCGGCTCGGAGACGATGAAGGTGAGCTTGTCGCGGCCGCGGCGCGCCAGCTCACCGATCGTGGCCCCGAGCCACAGGCCCGAGTTGTCGGCCGCCTGGCCCCAGTGCGCGCAAGTCTGCTCGCCCGCCTGGGCGCTGCGCAAAAGCTCCGCCACCGGTACACCGGCAAGCGCCGCGGGGACGAGCCCGAAGTATGAGAGCACCGAGTAGCGGCCGCCGATGTCGCTCGGGTTCAGAAACGTCCTTCTGACCCCGTCCCGTTCGGCCCTGGCAGCCAGCGGGCTGCCAGGGTCCGTGACCACGATGAACTGCTCGGGCTTCGCTTTGGCCTTGAAGTAGGCGTAGTGGCTGGTCGTCTCGATCGTCCCGCCCGACTTGGAGGAGACGATGAAGATCGTCTTTGACAGCTCGACCGACGCCTCGACGGCGGCGATCGCGTCCGGGTGGGTTGAGTCGAGCACCTGCAGGCGCAGCGCGCCCTTGGCGTCGCCGAAGGTCCTGCGGATCACCTCGGGGCCGAGCGAGGAGCCGCCCATGCCGAGCAGGACGGCGTCTGTGTAGCCCTCGCCTCTGAGTTCGTCGCGCAGCGTGGTGAGCTGCGGGAGGTGCTCGAGCATTGTCTCGCTCACGTTCAGCCAGCCGAGCCGGTCCTCGATCTCGGGCACGCCGGGCCCGCCCCACAGCGACGGGTCACGCTTCCAGATGCGCCGGGCTACGCGCTCTGACACCGCACCGGCGACGCGCTCGGTCTCGGCCGCCTCGAACTCGGGCGGGAGGCTCGCATCGATCGTGGGCGGCCTGCCGGTGACGACCGCCTGGCGGGTCTTGTCGATGCCGGCCAGCAACGAGCTCATCGCCTCCTCGAACAGCTCGATGCCCTCGTCGAGCAGCTGATCGGTGACCGCGCCCATGTCGATGCCCGCGTTTGCCAGTGCGCTGAGCGCGCCGCTCGGGTCGATCCGCGCGGTGGCAGGCGCGGACGGATCGGCGTGGCCGTGGCTCGCCACCGCGTTCAGCGTCGCAAGCGGCATCGTGTTGACCGTGTGCGGCGCGACCAGCTGATCCACGTACAGAGTGTCGGGGTAGGCCGGGTTCTTGACACCGGTGGACGCCCACAGTGGCCGCTGCACCGCGGCGCCGGCCGCCGCCAGCGTCTCCCACTGCTCACCGCTGAAGAGCTCTTCAAAGCGCCGGTAGGCAGCACGGGCGTTGGCGAGCGCCGCCGTGCCCTTGAGAGCGGTGGCCCGATCGCCGCTGACTTCGTCAAGCTGCTTGTCGACGAGCGTGTCGACGCGTGAGACGAAGAACGACGCGACTGAGTTGACGTCCAGGCTCTTGCCCTCGGCGTGCCGGCGCTGGAGGCCACGAATGTAGGCCAGTGCCACCTGCTCGTAGGCGCCGACCGCAAACAGCAGCGTGACGTTGACGTTGATGCCGTCGTAGATCGCCTGCTCGATCGCCTGCACGCCCTCGGCGGTGCCGGGAATCTTGATCATCACGTTCCGGCGGTCGACCGCGCGCCAGAACTTCCTTGCCGCCTCGAGCGTCCGCTCCGGGTCGCGGGCCAGGTTGGGCGCGACCTCGAGCGAGACGAAGCCGTCGCGCCCGCCGGACTGCTCAAACACGCCCGCCATCACGTCGCAGGCGGCCTGCACGTCGGCGATCGCCAGCGCCTCGTAGATCTCCTGCGCACTCTTCTCCTCGCGCGCCAGCGCCGCGATCGCGTCGTCGTAGTCGGAGGTGCCGAGGATCGACTTCTCAAAGATCGCTGGGTTTGATGTCACTCCGCGCAGGCTCTCGAACTCCACCATCCGGGCGAGCTCGCCGCCCGTCACCAGCGAGCGCCCGAGCTGGTCAAGCCAGACGCTCACACCGGCCTCGCTGAGCGCCTTCAGGTTTGGATTCACATCGGCCAGAGTGCTCATGGTCGTTTCGCTTCCTTTCAGTTCGACTGCGCGCGCTCGAGTGAGCGGCGGGCGGCGGCGGCCACGGCCGGCGCCGTGATCCCGAAGTGCTCATACAGCGCCTCAGCGGGAGCCGACGCGCCGAAGTTCTCCATCCCGACGGTCTCGCCGAGCTCGCCCACCCAGCGGTGCCAGCCGAAGGTCGCGGCCGCCTCCACCGAGACGCGCGCGCGGACCGCCGGCGGCAGGACGCTGTCGCGGTACTCCTGGGGCTGAACTGCAAAGTGGTCCTCGCAGGGCATGCTCACCACCCGTGCCGCGATCCCTTCCGCAGCCAGCAGCTCCGCAGCCGCCAGCGCAATCTGCAGCTCGCTGCCGGTGGCGATCAGGATCACCTGTCGTGCAGGCGCCGCAGCTGGCCTGTCGTCCAGCACGTAGGCGCCGCGCTCCACGGCGTCGTCTGGGATCCTTGCGGGGTCGAGCGTCGGGACGTTCTGGCGCGAGAGGATCAGCGCCACCGGATGGTCGGTCGAATCGATCGCGTGACGCCAGGCGAGCGCCGTCTCGTTGGCGTCGCCGGGCCGGATCACAGAGATGTTGGGCGTCGCGCGCAGGTGCGCCAGGTGCTCGATCGGCTGGTGCGTGGGACCATCCTCCCCCAGCCCGATCGAGTCGTGCGTGAACACGAAGATCGATGGCAGGCGCATCAGCGCGGCGAGCCTGATCGCACCCTTCATGTAGTCGCTGAAGGTCAGGAAGGTGGCGCCGTAGGCGCGCAGGTAGTGGAGGTTCAGGCCGTTGACGACGGCGCCCATGGCGTGCTCGCGGATGCCAAAGTGCAGGTTGCGCCCGCCGTAGGTGTGCGTGTCGACGCTGGCGGCGCCGTCGATCAGCGTCAGCGTCGACGGCGCCAGGTCGGCCGAGCCGCCGACCAGCATCGGGATCTTGGTGGCAGCCCACTGGATCACGCGCTCGGAGGACTTGCGTGTCGCCTCGCCCTTCTCGCTGGCCGGATACTGCGGCAGCTCATCGGCCCAGCCTGCGGGGCGCCGACGCGAGATGACTCGCTCAAACTCGCTCGCCAGCTCAGGATGCTCGGCGCGGTAGCGCTCGAAGCGCGCCGTCCACTCGTGCTGCTGGGCGGCGCCGCGCGCGAGCGCCGCGCGGCCGTGCTCGAGTGCCTGCTCCGGCACGTAGAACGGCTCCTCGCTGGGGAAGTTGTAGAAGCGCTTGGTGGCGCGGATCTCGTCCTCGCCGAGCGGGCTGCCGTGCGCGGCAGCGGTGTCCTGCTTGGTCGGGGCGCCGTAGGCGATGTGGGTGCGCATCACGATCAGGCTCGGCCTGTCGGTCACGCCCTGGGCCGTCGCGAGCGCCGTCTCCAGCCGCTCGAGCGAGATGTCCTCCTCGATGTCCTGGACATCCCAGCCGTAGGCGGCGTAGCGCAGGGCGGTGTCCTCGCTGAGCGCGATCGCCGTGTCGCCCTCGATCGAGATGTGGTTGCGGTCGTAGAAGACGATCAGCTTGCCGAGGCCGAGGTGCCCGGCGAGCGAGCTGGCCTCGCTGCTGATCCCCTCCTCGATGTCGCCGTCGGAGGCGATCACATAGGTGAAGTGGTTGACGATCTCATGCTGGCCGCGGTTGAAGCGCTCAGCCAGCATCCGCTCCGCCAGCGCAAAGCCGACAGCGTGGCTGATCCCCTGACCGAGCGGCCCAGTCGTCACCTCCACGCCTGGGACCTCTCCGTGCTCCGGGTGCCCGGGGGTCTTTGAACCAAGCTGCCTGAAGTTCTCAAGGTCCTCGAGCGTGAAGTCGTAACCGGTCAAGTAGAGCGTCGCGTACTGGAGCATCGACGCGTGCCCAGCGGAGAGCACGAACCGGTCGCGGTCGGGCCAGTCAGGGTCCTTGGGGTTGTGGCGCATCGCGCGCGCAAACAGCATGTAAGCCACCGGGGCGAGCGCCATCGGCGTCCCCGGGTGCCCGGACTTGGCCCTCTGGACGGCGTCCATGGACAGAGTCCTGATGGTGTCGATGCACAGCTCGTCGAGGGAGAGCTGGTCGCTGGTCACAGTCAATGCCCTACCTCGCTGTTCGCTTGTCGTCTTTGGCCCGCGGCACTCAGCAACTGAGCATATCCGCCGTAGCGCAGCGGGCGTGAAGCAGCTGTGAAACGCGGTGCCCGCGGCCGCGGCCGGCGGCACGGCGGGACGCCGGGCCACCTCGGCATGGCCCGGGCTATCATCGCCAGACACCACGGGGAGTGGCGCAGTCTGGTAGCGCACCCGGCTGGGGGCCGGGCGGTCGCTGGTTCGAATCCAGTCTCCCCGACTAGATATTTACCTGTAAATGGGCACCTTCGTGAAATCTACAGAGGTGTCCATTTCGCTCAGAGGGCATCAAAGGGGCATCAAACGCACGGGGTGACGCGTTGGATGTCGCCTCGCGGACCACGCGATCCGTCCGGATAGTCCGACCCCTTGCGGCGCTCCTTGCCCGATCCGGACGCACCGGGCCCAGGCCGCCAGCGCGCTCACCGCCCCGGCGCTGGCGACAAGCAGTCCTCTGGACTGTGCGAGCAGAGGATGCCGCTTATGCCATTGGACGCCAGCGGCATTACGTCGCTGAGAGATAGCGCTTACGCGGCGAAGCGCACGTCCGTCGACGATGATCCTCGTCATCCCCTCGTCGCCGAAGCACAAGCGTGACTCCTGTCGGCCCGAACGCGAAAGCAATGCTCGGGTGGGGCCAGGTTACGCGACCGCTCAGGCGACTACGCGGCGACGGTCCCGGCCACGTGGTGAGGCGCCGGCAACCGGAGGCCGCGTTCGGAGAGATCCTCGGCGTAAGCGGCCAGAGCCTCCTCGATCCCAGCCGCGACCTCCTCGCGAGTCGCGCCGAGCGCAACGACCCCAGCGACGTCTGGGAGGTAAGCCCCCCACTCACCGTCTTCGGCCTGCTCGTAGATGACCACGTACTCGCTCAACGCAAATGCTCCAAGCCGCTTGCCTTCCTGATGCTACCGAGCGTCCCAACCGGCACCGTCGCGCTGCTCTTGCCCGCAACGACGATCCGCTCGGGCCGCTGCGGATGCGCCCACACCTCGTGTGAGCCACGCTGGCGGACAACCTCCCAGCCGGCCTCCTGCAACGCAGCACGAACCTCTCGATACTTCTTCGGCATCGAGCAAGACCGTACGCCCGGCTCCGGCGGACATGGATTACACCAAGCCGAAGACACCGAACGTCTAAAGCGCTTGCCGGGCCGACGTGCCGGCGGGTCACGAAAGCGATCACGAACTCGACGGCAACTAGTCGGGATCGATGAATCGACGGAGCGCATACTCACGCAGTCTGCGGTGTGCTGACCTGCAACAGACTCCTAGTGGCGGCCGGATCTGGGAGGCGCAGGGCCGCGTCGATGCTTCTGCCGCGCACTGGCTTGCGCCCGCTGATCGCAGGCGTCTGATCTCGGGACGATCGTCCGCGCGATCGTCTTGCGCTTGCCGTGGTCCCGCCCACACCAAACCCTTATTTCATAAGGGCTTGCCCCTTGGGCGCACCCCCTGAGCCCGGCTGGGGGCCGACGGTCGCAGTCTCAAATTTTGTCTCCCTGCCTGGGTCGGCGTTCCGCACGGCTCCACGGCTTTGCGCCCACGGGCCAGGCGAGCATTAGATCGCAAGCCCCACGGGAGTCCCCGACAACCACTGGGCCCACGATGCGGCCCACGACCCGGCCCGACAGCCCTGGCCGTCCAACGCACGCGTTCCCGAGCCACACGGCCGCGACATCCCGCCCGGAAGGCGGCCGGCCCCGGTTCTGTAACCAGATGCGCCCACACCGGGCCGGGCTCGATCGCGGGCTGGTGACCGCTGGAAGAAGTCAGCCAGCGCGGGCCCTCTGCCCTCAGCGCCGCCGGCACATCCGCAGGGACACGGCTGGCGTCAGCGACTACCGGTTCAGGACCGCTCCTGAGCGCGCCGCGTCGAGGGGTACCCGCAAGCGCGAGCCGACGCCCCCACCGGGGTGCTGGCGCTCAGATCAGACCAGCGTCTGAGGCCCGGACCAGCGCCTCCAGCCGGGAGGAGACCTGGAGCTTCTCCAGCAGGCTGCTCACGTAACCCTTGACGGTCGCCTCCGAAAGCTGCAAACGCTCCGAGATGGCACGGTTTGCGCAGCCCTCGGCGATCAGGTGCAGGACGTCACGCTCGCGGCTTGTCAGATGGATCTCTCCGCGCGCAGACTCGGGCTTCAGCAGCTCGCCGGCGAGGCGCTGCGCGACGCGTGGATCCAGCACAATCTGGCCTGCGCGTACGGTGCGCAGCGCCGCGGTGAAATCCACCTCCGAGGTGTCTTTGAGCAGGCATCCGTCCGCTCCTGCAGCGAGGCAGTCCCGGATCTCTGAGAGTCGGTCGAAGGCGGTGACGATCACGATGCGGGCCTTGGGCAGCAGCGCCCGGAGCTGCCTGCAGAGGTCGTGGGCTGGCATCGAGTTAGGGATGCGCATGTCGACCAGAACGAGGTCGGGGCGCCTGGTGGCAGCGAGCCTGAGCGCGTCCTCACCGTTGTCGACCTCATCGCAGCCGTCGAGCACGAAGCTCTCGTTGAGGATTGTCCGGAGTCCGCGCCGGGCAACTGTGTGGTCGTCGACGATCAGAGCGTTCATGTTGCCTCGGGCGACGCCAGCGTGGGCAGCACCAACCTCAGCACCCCGGTTCGGTTGCTTTGGGTCTCGAGCGCCAGGCTGCCACGCAGCTGTCGCGCACGCCGCCTGAGCAGGTCGACGCCGGACCCAGCCCCGGCACCGGGCCAGCTGCGCGGGCCACCGGTCGTTGCAGGCGTGCCGGGTTGTGCCTGTAACGTGAGCTTGACGCGGCCTAATTCGTACCCGATGTGCGCGACCACAAGCTTGGCTGCGGCGTGCTTGACGGCGTTGCGGAGCCCTTCGAGCAGCGTGTCGAGGATCAGGCGCTCAACCGGCTCGGGAAGCGCCCGTGGGTCGCCATGGCGCGTGACCTTGACCGTGCACCCCGTACTGCGCTGGAACAGACGCACCTCGCCCTCGATGCGCGCCTCAAAGCCGATGCTGTCCTCGCACTCGCTGAGGTGCGCGAGCGTCTCGCGCAGCTCGCGGCGGGCACTTGCCGCCGTCGTCTCGATGTCGTGCATGGCGGCCATCAGCGTC
>JAJYHG010000242.1 GCA_021784895.1 Actinomycetes bacterium | reverse complement strand
CCGCCTGCAATGCACGCCGGACCTGCTTCCGGCCGACATCACCGGCTCGTTCATCTATGCGCCCGCGCAGGCCGACTTCGTGTTCCGCCCGGGCCCGGTCTTCACCGGCCTGTTCCTGGCCGATGAGATCAATCGCACCTCGCCCAAGACGCAGTCGGCGCTGTTGGAGGCGATGGCGGAGGGGCAGGTCACGGTCGAGGGGCAGAGCTTCAAGCTGCCGGCCCCGTTTCACCTGATCGCCACGTCGAACCCGATCGAGTACGAGGGCACCTACGCCCTGCCCGAAGCGCAGCTTGACCGTTTCATGGTGCGGCTCGCCGTGGGCTACCCATCGCGCGACGGTGAGGCGGAGATCCTCAAAAACCGCGTCGAGCGCCGCCACGAGGTCGCGACCGTGGAGCCCGTGAGCGCCCCTGAAACTCTGGCGGCGATGCAGGCCGGGATCGAGGGGGTCTACGTCGAGCCCGACATCGCCGCCTACTGCGTCGACATCGCCGCCGCCACCCGGCGTGAGAGCGCCGTGGAGGTTGGTGCCTCGCCGCGCGGCTCGCAGGGCCTGATGCTGATGGCGCGGGCCCTGGCGGTGATGGACGGCCGTGACTACATCGTTCCCGAGGACGTAAAACGGGTTGCAGTACCGGTGCTTGCCCACCGCCTGTCGCTGACCACGCAGGCCTGGGCTGACGGGACCGACACCGCTGAGGTGGTCGCCCGCGTCCTCGCGAGTGTGGCCGGGCCACCGACGGTCCCGCGGCGCCCCGCGACCGGCAGGCGGTGAGCGGCGCTCCAGACCGCCTGCAGGACCCGCGCAGCGTCCGCGCCACGCTGCGCTGGGCGCGCTCGCCGGCGGCCGCGGCCGGCGCCGCGACCGGCCTGCTGCTCGCCGCGATCGGCCTGATCGCGGGCCGCGCCGATGTGGCGCTCCTGGCACTGCCGCTGATCGCGGCCGCCGCGCTCTCCGCCGACCGGCGTCCGGACCCGGGCGCAGAGTCGGTCGCCACCCTCTCGGTCACGGCCGACGGCGGCGGTGAGGCCGCCTACAGTCTCACGCTCGAGCTGCCGGCATCGGTCGAGCTGATCGTCCTGCGCCAGCGGCTGCTGGGGGGTGAGCCCCGCGAGCTGGTGCTCGCCGCCCCGCTGGGCGGCGAGCTTGCCGGCACCGTGCCGCTTTTGCACTCGGGGCCGCAGGAGATCGTGCGCTTCGACTACCGCCTGCTGAGCGCCGGCGGGGCGGTCGTCAGCATCCCGGATCGCCCGGTCGTGGGGGATCTGGTGGTGGCACCGGACCGGATCCGGATCGGGTCGCTGCCACTTCCTCGCCGTCTGCAGGCGATGACCGGTCCGCACCAGTCGGCTCGCGCCGGTGACGGTGGCGAGTTCCGCGACATCCACCCGTTCGTGGCCGGCGACCGCCTGCGCCGGATCGACTGGCGGGTGACCGCCCGTCTCGGCCGGGGGGAGGGTGACCTCTACGTGCGGCGCACGGGTGCCCTGGCCGACGCGACCGTGCTGATCGTGATGGACAGCCGTGACGACATTGGCGAGCAGGTGGCGCAGTGGAGCCGCAACGTGGCCGTCGAGAAGGGAGTGAGCTCGCTGGACATCGCCCGCGAGGCCGCCAGCTCGCTGGCGGCCTCCTACATCGCCGCTGGCGACAGGGTCGGCTTTCAGGACCTCTCGAGCCGGGCGCGGATGATCCCCCAGGGTGGAGGCACCCGGCACCTGTGGCGGCTTGAGCGGGCGATCGAGGTGACGAGCCCGTCGCAGGTGCCGTTCAGGCACCGGCGGGCGCCGATCGTGCCCGCGGGAGCGCTCGTCTACCTGCTCTCGAGCCTGCTCGACGATCAGCCCGCGAACCTGGCCCTGTCATGGTGCGCCAAGGGCCATCGGGTGATTGCGGTGGATGTGCTGCCGCCGCCACGCTTTGCGCTCACCAACCGCTACGAGCGCGCCGCGCACCGGCTGATCATGATGGCGCGCGCGGACCGCATCCGCGTCCTGCGCCGGCGGGGTGTCGAGCTGCTCACCTGGGCTCCGGACGGTGGGGCGCTGCCGCTCCATGCGCGCCTCGAGTTGCTCAGCCGGCCGGTGCGTCGGCTGAGCTCACAGGCGGTCAGGCGGTGAGCCAGCCCGGCCTGCGGGCGCACCGAGCGCTGAGGGCATGGGGTGGCCCGGACGACCTCCCCGCCAGCGCCCCGATCCCGGGCGCCGCGGTGCGCGTGGCGCTGGTGGCCGTGGCGGCGGCGCTGTCGCTGGTCGTCTATGGCTCCCACGGCTGGTTCTATGTCGGCGTGCTGCTGGCGCTGCTGGCTGCCTGGCAGCCGGAGTATCTGCTGGCCTGGCTGCTGATCGTGTTCCTGGCGGTGGGCGAACTGGGCCGTCGGCCGGCGCTGGACTGGCGGCTGCTGGTGCTGCTTGCCGGCCTCCACCTGCTCCACGAGTTGGCGACGCTGGCCCTGGCGGTCCCCTGGCGCAGCTGGGTGCAGCCCGCCGCCTTCAGGGTGCCGCTGAGGCGCTTTTTGTCCCTCCAGGCCCCCGCCCAGGGGTTCGCGGTCCCGGTCATGTTGCTGCTGGTACCCGGCGCCGGTGGACAGCGGCCGCTCACCCTCGCGGCCCTGGCAGCCGGCGGCGGCGCGGCACTGGCAGTGCTCGCGGCCCTGTTGCTGCGTGAGCGCTGAGCCGTCGTGCAGCGCATGCGCAGGCAGGGCGGGAAACTACGCAGGCGCCTCGGCTTAAACCACCCAGGCTCTGTCGGTGGAGCACCGCAACGGACGGCGCGCATCCCCTGATTACCGGGCCATTGGCGACAGCCATCATCTGATCTGAAGCGGAGGAGTGGGAACTCTCACAAGGAGGAATCCACGATGCAACGCGGGGTATTTGACAAATTAATCTCAGGGACCGGGGCCGTGCTGGTGGTCGTTCTCCTGATCGCCGGCGGCCTGCTCACGTGGGGTTCAAGCTTCGCCTCAAACAACGTTCACAACCAGCTGGCGCAGCAGCAGATCTACTTCCCCAGCCAGAGTGAAATCAGCGCTGTGAAGGCGGAGTACGCGAAGGGCGGCCAGAAGGCCGTCACCGACCCAGAGTTTCCCAACGCCAAGCTGATGATTCCGGCGCTCTCACCGTACGCCGGTAAGCAGCTCTTGACCGGCGCCGAGGCGCAAGCCTACGCCAACGACTTTATCGGCCAGCACCTGTACGCGATGCCGCTGCACGGCGTCTACAGCAAGGTCAGCGCGGCGTTCCGTGCGGCCAAGCCCGGCAGCAAGGCCGCGGCTGAGTACGGGGCGCTAGAGGCGACCGTCTTCCAGGGCACGACTCTGCGCGGACTGTTGCTCGAGGCGTACGGGTTCGGTACCGTAGGGAGCGTGATGATGTGGGGCGCGATCGCCTCCTTCGTCGGCGCCGCAGTACTGCTGATCTTGACACTGCTCGGCTTCCGTCACGCTGCCGAGACGCCCGTGGAGGAGCGCGTGCTCGTCGATCATCACGACCGACGCGCGAGCGCTGAGCGCGACCAGGGAAAGGTCGCGGTGGGCTGAGCTTTCAAAACTTCGGCGCACACCCGGACCGCATGCGGGAGAACCGGGACCGTTCGCCGAGCGCTGGGGTCCTCCGTCACACCACCCCCAACAACAAGTGCCCGCGCTGGCAAGTCCAGCGCGGGCACTGCGCGTTAAGCGCCGCGCCGCTTCGCCCGCGCCGCCTCAGGCGGCCCGCAGCACGACGACGCAGTTCTGCCCGCCGAAGCCAAAGGCGTTGACCATCGCCGTGCGCACCCGCGCCTCGCGGGCGGCCAGCGGCACGTAGTCCAGGTCGCAGGCGGGGTCCGGGGTCTCGAGGTTAATTGTCGGCGGCACCACGCCGTCACGCATCGCCAGCACACAGACCATCGCGCCGAGCGCGCCGGCGGCGCCGATCATGTGCCCGACCATCGACTTGGGTGAGCTGACCAGCAGCCGGTCAGCGGCACTGCCGAAGACGTCGCGGATCGCGCTGGTCTCGACCGCGTCGTTGATGCGCGTGGCGGTGCCGTGGGCACAGATGTAATCGACCTGGGCAGGCTCGGTGCCCGTCCGCTCCAGCGCGAGGCGCATCGCGCGGCGCGGCTGACGGCCGGTGGGGTCGGGGTGGCTGATGTGGAAGGCGTCGCTGGTGAGCGCCCCGCCGGCGAGCGTGGCGTAGGCGCGGGCGCCACGCGCCTGCGCGTGGGCGGCCGCCTCGATCACAAACACCACCGCGCCCTCGCCATAGACGAAGCCGTCACGGTCGGCCGAGAACGGGCGGCTCGCGCGCTGCGGCTCGTCGTTGCGGGCCGACAGCGCGCCCATGTTCGACAGTCCGGCGAACATCACGGGTGAGATGCCCGCGTCGGTGCCGCCGGCCACGACCACGTCCGCCTCGCCGCCAAGGATCAGCCTCCGTGCCTCGAGCAGCGCCGCGTTTCCGCTCGCGCAGGCGAGTGCGCTGGCGGTCACGGGACCGTGCAGGCCGAGCTCGATGGCGACCTCGCAGGCGGGCATGTTGGGGATCATCGACGGCACGTAGTAGGGGCTCACGCCCCGCAGCCCCTCAGCCAGCAGGCCGCGGATGTTCTCCTCGGTCTCGGGGATGCCGCTGACGGCGGTGTTGACAACCACGCCGACGCGCTCGTAGCCGGCCACCTGCTCGACGCCGGCCCCGGGCTCGAGGCCGGCGTCAGCGAACGCCTCGCGCGCGGCGGCGATCGCGAACTGGGAGAAGCGCGCCGAGCGGCGCGCGCGCTTGATGCCGAGCAGCGCCTCGGCGTCAAAGCCCTTGACCTCGGCGGCGATCCGGGTCGGCAGCGCCGTGGCGTCAAACAGCGTGATCGGCCCGACCCCCGACTTGCCGGCGAGCAGCGCCCGCCAGCTGCTCGGCACGTCCAGGCCCAGCGGTGTGATCGCGCCGATGCCGGTGATCACCGGGTCGGCGCCCTGCATGGCGGACGTGCTCACGGGCGCTCTAACAGCCCTGCGTCGGCGTCGGCGAGCGCCTGTTCGCGCAGCCGGTAGTGGAGCTTCTTGCCGGTGGCCGTCAGCGGGATCGCTTCGACGAAGCGGTAGGCGCGCGGCCGTTTGTAGCCGGCCAGCATCGGGTGCTCCCGCGCGTGGCGGTCGAGCTGGGCGGCGTCCAGCGGGACGCCGCCCGAAGCCACCACGTAGGCGACCACCAGCTCACCCCAGCGCTCGTCGGGCAGACCAACCACGACCGAGTCAGCCACGCCGGGGTGCTCGTTTAGGACCGCCTCCACCTGGGTCGGGTGCACGTTCTCACCGCCCGAGATGATCATGTCGTCCTTGCGCCCGACGATCGTCACGTAGCTCTCCTCGTCCCAGGTTGCCAGATCGCCGATATAGAGCCAGCCGTCGCGGAAGCGCGCCGCCTGCTCGGCGTCGTTGTTAACGTAGGCATAGCCTGATTTGACCGAGCGCACGATCACCTCGCCGACCTCCTGACCGTCGCGGGCGGCGAGCTCGTCCGGGCGGGCCGTGCGGTCCTCAAACACCTTCACTACCGCGACGTCATCGTCGGTGCAGGCGCGCCCGGCCGAACCGGCGTGGGCGGGCAGGTCGCCGGGGCGCAGGAAGGTGTTCCAGAAGGCCTCGGTGGTGCCGTAGCCGTTGAAGATCCGCGGCGTGAGCAGCTCCTGGTAGCGCAGGCAGGCCTCGCGATCGAGCGGCGCCCCCATGGTCACGATCCCGCGCAGGCTCGAGAGCTCGCGTGGCCGCGCCTGCTGTTCGGCCGCCAGGCTGCTCAAGTTGGTCGGGGCTCCGATCAGGAAGGTGAGCTGGTGCTCGTCCACCCAGTCGAGCACCGTGGCGGCGTCGAAGCTGCGCAGCGATACCGCCTCGGCGCCGACGTAGAAGACGGGGTTCGGGCCCCCCGAGTACAGGCCGCCGCGGTGAAACCAGGGCGTCATGTTCAGCGTACGGTCCTCGGGCGTGAGCGGGAAGTGCATGATCACGTCGTGGGCGGAGAGGACCTCGACGATGTCCGGCAGCGACACGCCCTTGGGCAAGCCGGTGGTGCCGGAGGTGTAGAGGCGTGTGGTCTCCGCGTAGATCGAGCGCTCCGGCTCTGGGGGCGGCTCGGCGCCGGGTGGGGCGAGGATCTCGCCGAACGCCACCGTGCCTGCCGGGGCCCGATCCCAGTTCTGGTGGTCGGCGCTGACCACCAGCGGCGGGCGGTGGGTGGCGAGCTCCATGGCCTGCGCCCCGGTCTCGGCCAGGGCCGCGTCGAGGATGAAGGCCCGGGGCCGGCTGTCGTCGAGCACGTGCGCGACCTCGCCCGGTGCCAGGCGGAAATTGATCGGCGCGGCGACCGCACCGAGCCGCTGCGCCGCGAGCCAGGTGAGCGCGAACTCGGGCCCGTTGAAGAGGTCGAAGACGATCACGTCCCCGGGCCGCAGGCCACGCTCGTAAAGGCCGGTGGCGAGCCGCAGCGTCTCCTCCCACAGCTGTGCGTAGGTGAAGCGCCTGCCACTTGCCGGGTCGTGCAGCGCGGGGTGCTGCGCGTAGCGCAGGCTGTTGCGCCGCACTCCGGCGAGGTAGCCGAAGTGCTGCTCGAAGACCTGCCTGAACAGTTCTGGGTTGTAACGGTATTCCGGATTGCTGGCGCTCAAGTTCTCGCTCCTGATGGTGCCGTGTCGCGCTGCGATCGTAATGTCTGGGCGACCATGGCGAGGCGTTCGATCTGCTCGAGCGGCCGCGCGCCCATCGGCAGCAGCAGGATCTCGCTCACGCCGGCCGCAGCGTAGGGCGCGAGGAAGGCGGCCACCTTCGCGGCGCTGCCGACTGCCGTCCAGCGCTCTACCCGTGCGAGGTCCATGCCGTATTGGCCGTTGACGTGCGCGGCCGCCTGCGCGCGGGCGCCGGCGGCGTCCTCATCGATACGGGCGAGCACCAGCAGCGACAGGCTCGGCGTACGGCGGCCGTGCCGCGCTGCCAGCTCGGCGAGGCGCTCGGCCCGCCGGCCGAGCGTCTCCGGCGACATCCACATCGGCAGCCAGGCGTCGCCGAAGCGGGCGGCGCGCTCGATTGCGTGCTCGCTGCGCCCGCCGACCAGCAGCGGTGGCATCGGCGCC
>JAJYHG010000259.1 GCA_021784895.1 Actinomycetes bacterium | reverse complement strand
CGCCGGGCACCGGGAGCACGCCCGCAAAGCCGTTCACTGTGCGGCCGCGACGATCGCGGCGAACTGAACGGGGTCGAGGCTTGCGCCGCCGACCAGCGCGCCGTCCACGTCCGGCAGGGCCAGGAGCTCGGCAGCGTTGCCGGCGTTGACGCTGCCGCCGTAGATCACCCTCGCTCGCTCGGCCTGCTCGGCTGACCGGCCGGCCAGCAGCGCCCTGATGAAGGCGGCCGCGTCCTGCGCCTGCTCCGGCGAGGCGACGGCGCCGGTCCCGATCGCCCAGATCGGCTCGTAGGCGATCGCCACTTCGGCGAGCTGCTCGGCCGGAACCTTGCCGAGACCCTCCTGGATCTGGTGGCGGAGCTTGCGCTCGGTATCGCCCCGCTCGCGCTCGGACTCGCTCTCGCCCACGCACAGGATCGGATGGAGGCCCGCCGCCAGCGCAGCCGTCACCTTGAGCGCCAGCGCGCGGTCGCTCTCGCCGTAGAGCTCGCGGCGCTCCGAGTGCCCGAGGATCACCCCGTCCACGTCCAGCTCGGCCAGCATCGCCGCCGACACCTCGCCAGTGAAAGCGCCGTCCTGGAGCTGGTGCATGTTCTGGGCATACACCTGGACGCGCGAGCCGCGGGCGGAGTCGACCATCGCCGCCAGGGCGGTGAACGGCGGGCAGATGGCGACATCGACACCATCTGCAGCGCTCACCCGTGGCAGCAGCGCCTGGATGAAAGACTCCGCTTCGGCGATGGTCTTGTGCATCTTCCAGTTGCCGGCGATCAGCGGGGCTCTGGTGCTCACCGGCCACCTCCACGCACCCGGCTAGCCATCGAGCACCTCGACTCCGGGCAGAGCGCGGCCCTCGATCAGCTCGAGTGCGGCGCCGCCGCCGGTGGAGACGTGGGTCATCCGGTCTGCGTACCCGAACTGCTGCACAGCCGCCGCTGAGTCGCCGCCGCCGACCACGGTCACCGCGGAGGCCTCTGCCAGCGCCGCCGCCACCGCCCGCGTGCCAGCGGCAAATGGCTCGAGCTCGAAGGCGCCCATGGGCCCGTTCCAGAACACCGTGCCCGCCGAGGCAACCAGGCCCGCGTAGTGCGCCACGGTCCGCGGGCCGATGTCGAGGCCCATGCGCCCCGCCGGGACGTCCACGCCGTCAATCAGCTCTGGGGTGGCCTGCGCGCTGAACCGTTCCGCCACCACGAGGTCGGTGGGCAGCATGAGCTTGCCACTCGCGCTGCCTGCGAGCTCGAGCAGGCGCCGGGCGTGTCCGACGTCCTCCTGCGCGCAGAGCGAATCCCCCACCGCGTGCCCTTGCGCCCTGAAGAAGGGGAACACCATCGCGCCACCGATCAGGATCGCGTCGGCCACCACCAGAAAGCGCTCGATCACGCGGATCTTGTCGCTCACCTTGGCGCCGCCGAGGATCGCCACCAGCGGCCGGCGCGGGCTATCGGTCAGCGTCGTGAGGGTGACGACCTCGCGCTCCAGGAGCAAGCCGGCCGCCCGCCGGGGCATCAGCCTGGCGACACCTTCGGTCGATGCGTGCGCGCGGTGCGCGGCGCCGAACGCGTCATCCACGTAGACGTCGGCCAGCGCCGCCAGCGCCGCAGCCAGCTGCGGGTCGTTCCTGGTCTCGCCGGGTTCGTAGCGGACGTTCTCGAGCATCAGGACCTCACCGCGCTCGAGGCCCGCAGCCAGCGCCGACACCTCGTCGCCCACCACCGCCGGTGCCATCTTCACCGGCCGCCCGAGCAGCTCGCCCAGCGCCCGCGCGACCGGCTGCAGCGACAGGCGCGGATCGCGCTCCTTGGGCCTGCCCAGGTGCGAGACCAGGATCAGGCTGGCGCCGCGCGCGAGCAGCGCCTGCAGCGTGTCCAGCGCCCCGCGGATGCGGGTGTCATCGGCGATCGCTCCGTCGTCGGTGAGCGGGACGTTGAAGTCGACCCGCACGAGCACCCGCAGCCCGTCGACGTCGCCGAGGTCCGCCAGCGTCCTCATCGCTAGAGCTTCTGCACCAGGTCGACGACGCGGTTCGAGTAGCCCCACTCGTTGTCATACCAGGCGACGACCTTCACCAGCGTCCCGTCCATGACCGCGGTGAGCTCCGCATCGACGATTCCCGAGGCCGGGTCGCCGACGATGTCGGCGGAGACGATCGGGTCCTCGGTGTAGGCGAGGTAGCCGCGCATCGGACCCTCACTGGCAGCTTTGAGCGCGGCGTTGATCTCGTCCCTGGTGGTCTCGCGCTCGGCCTCGATCGTCAGGTCGACCACGCTGCCGGTCGGCAGCGGGGCCCGGATCGCGAAGCCGTGGAGCTTCCCTTTGAGTTCCGGGATCACCAGGCCGATCGCCTTGGCAGCCCCGGTGGTGGCGGGGATCAGGCTCTGCGCGGCGGCGCGGGCGCGGCGCAGATCCCGGTGCGGAAGGTCCTGCAGCCGCTGGTCTGCGGTGTAGGCGTGGACCGTGGTCATCAGCCCGTGCCGGATGCCGACCGTGTCGTGCAGGACCTTCGCGACCGGGGCCAGGCAGTTGGTCGTGCAGGAGGCGTTTGAGATGATCGCGTGGGACTGGGGGTCGTAGGCCTGGTCGAAGTTCACGCCGAGCGCGACTGTCACGTCCGGGTCGCTCGCGGGTGCCGAGATCACGACCTTGTGCGCGCCCGCCGCGAGGTGCTTGGCGGCGCTCGCGCGGTCGGTGAACAGTCCCGTCGATTCGATCACAATCTCAGCCCCGAGCTCGCCCCAGGGCAGCGCCGCCGGGTCGCGCTCGGCGAGCACCAGGATCTCCCTGCCGTTGACCGCGATCCCGCTGGCGGTCTCCTCGACGGTGCCAGCAAAACGCCCGTAGTTGGAGTCGTACTTGAGCAAGTGCGCGAGCGTGCGACGATCGCCAACGTCGTTGATCGCCAGCCACTCGATCTCTGCGTCGCGCTCGATCGCCGCGCGGAAGACGTTGCGGCCGATGCGCCCGAATCCGTTGATGCCAACCCTGATTGCCATTGTCTCTCCACTCGTTGGGCTCGATGCCGAAGGACCTGCGTCAACTCCCGGACGGGTGTCGAAGGCTAACGGCTAGCCGGACGGATCGCTGCCACGACCGCCAGCGCCACACTCAGCGCCACGCTCAGCGCCACGCTCAGCGGCGCGAGACGATCTCGACCCGCAGGCCGTCCGGGTCGATCATGTAGGCCGCGTAGTAGCGCCGGCCGTACTGTGGCCGCAGGCCCGGCCGCCCGTCGTCACTGCCGCCGGCCTCAAGCCCGGCCCGGTGGGCGGCGTCGACGGCCGCCTTGCCGCTCGCCCGCAGGGCGACGTGCCCGTAGCCGGGAGCTGGCGCGCGCCCGCGCACCACCAGCCAGAACTCGGGCGCTGTGACCCCGTAGGCGATCGCGTGCTCGGACTCGAACATGCGCCGCGCGCCGAGCGCGAAGAAGATCGCGTCGTAGAAGCGCGCCGACCGCGGCAGGTCGTCGGCCTCAAAGCCGACGTGGTCGATCATCCGGCGCGCTCGGCGTCGCGGTGGATTACCTGCACGACGTACTCGGGCGCCTGCTGGTAGCGCTCGGCGAGCGCCCTGGCGACCGCGACCGAGCGGTGGCGGCCGCCGGTGCAGCCGACCGCGACCACCAGGTGCGACTTGCCCTCCGCCAGGTACTGCGGCATCAGGTAGTCGAGCAGCGGGTGCAGGCGCGCATAGAACGCGCCCAGCTCGCCGTTGCGGTCGATGAACTCGACCACACGCTGGTCGACGCCGGTCAGCGGCCGCAGCGACGGCTCGTAGTGCGGGTTCGGCAGGAAGCGCACGTCGAACATCAGGTCGCAGTCTCGCGCGGGCCCATACTTGAAGCCGAAGCTCTCGAAGGTGATCGCCAGCCGTCCGGGCGTGCGGGTCGGCAGCAGCTCGTCGGCGAGCTTGCGGCGCAGCTGCGCGGCGGTGATGCCGCTGGTGTCGATCACCACATCGGCGCGCGCGCGCAGCGGCGCGAGCGCCTCTCGCTCACGGCGGATGCCCTCGGCAACACTGCCGTCGGGGGAGAGCGGGTGGCGGCGGCGAGTCTCCTTGTAGCGGGTCTGCAGCGCCTCCTCGCTGGCCTCGAGGAACACCACGCGGTGGCTGACACCGAGCTCTGCGAGACGGTCGAGCACGGCCGCGAGTCCCTCGAAGTAGCTGCCCGCCCGCAGGTCGGACACGATCGCGGCGTAGGCGACCTTCGAGCCCGTGTGCGCGAACAGCTCGACCAGCGAGCCGATCATCTCCGACGGCAGATTGTCGACACAGAAGTAGCCCTCATCCTCGAAGGCGGCCATGGCCGTTGACTTCCCGGCTCCGGAGAAGCCGGTGATCACGACGAGGTCGCGGAGCGCGATCCTGCTCTGTTCACTGGGTGCGGACATATCTGTCGGGTGTGTGGCGCGGTGTGCCAGCTTTGCAAACTCGCACGGTCCCCCAGCCAGGGGGTTTACCAGCCGCGCCGGACCGGATCCCGGCAGCGCGCTCAGACACCAGTCCGGTGGAGCTCACGGTGCAGCTCGCGCGCCAGCTTGCCGGTGATCCCCGGGACTGCCTCCAGCTCCTCCCGCGAGGCCTCCAGGACCGCGTCCGGCGAGCCGAAGTGCGTCAGCAGGGCCCGCTTGCGCGCCGGTCCTACCCCCGCCAGGCCGTCCAGGAGCGACGCTGTCATCGCCTGGTCGCGGCGGCCGCGATGGTGCGTGATCGCAAAGCGGTGGGCTTCGTCGCGCAGGCGCTGCAGCAGCTGCAGCTCCGGCGTGTCGTGCGCAAGCACGAGTGACTGCGGCCGGCCAGGGATGAACACCTCCTCGATGCGCTTGGCCAGCGACACGACCGCGACACCCCGCTCGCGGAACCCGCCCAGCGCCCTCAGCCCGGCCCCCAGCTGCCCCTTGCCGCCGTCGATCACGATCAGCTCCGGCAGCGCCGCGAAGCTCGGATCGTACTCCCGGTCGTGCGGCGATAGATCCTGCTGGCGCTCGAACTGCGCCATCCGCCGGCCGAGGATCTCCTCCAGCGAGGCAAAGTCGTCGGGTCCGTAGTCGCCGCCTGTCCGCACGCGGAAGCGCCGGTAGTCGGCCTTCTTCGGGGCCGCGCCCTCGAACACGACCATCGACGCGACCGTGTTGGTCCCCATCAGCGTCGAGATGTCGTAGCACTCGATCCGCAGCGGCAGTGCCTGAAGCGCGAGCGCCCGCTGAAGCCGGTCGAGCGCCTCTGAGCGCTGCTGGCGGCGGCGCTCAGAGCGAAGCTTCTCCTGGTCGAGCGCCAGGTGCGCGTTGCGCTGCGCAAGCTCGAGCATGCGGCGCTTGTCGCCGCGCTCGGCGGCGCGCACCTGCACCCGTGCGCCGCGCCGCTCGCCGAGCGCCGCGGCCAGCGCCCCACCACCGGCATCCTGGTCCGCCATGACGCCGGGCTCGACCACGACCAGCGGCGGGATCATCAGCGCCGAGGCGTAGTACTGGATGATGAACGCCTCGGCGACCTCCCGCGAATCGGCGCCGGCGGCGTTCTCCAGGTAGAAGCTCTGGCGGTCTGACAGGACACCGTCACGCACCTGCAGCACCTGCGCGTTGGCCTCGCCGTCGGCCACCGCGACCGCGATCGCATCGAAGGTGCCGCCCTGCTCGACCGCCACGCGCTGGCGCTCCAGCAGCCTGCGCACGGCGAGCAGACGGTTGCGCTCGCGGGCGGCGTCCTCGTAGCGCTGCTCGGCGGCCGCCTGTTCCATCGCGAACTCAAGCCGCGCCTCGATCTCGCGGTAGCGGCCGGAGAGGAAGGCGATCACGCCGTCGATCCCCGCTCGGTACTGCTCCCTGCTGACATTGCCCACGCATGGCGCCTCGCAGCGCTTGATGTAGAAGTCGAGGCACGGTGAGCCGCTGCGCCTGCCCGGCATCGGCCCGTCGCAGCTGCGGAAGAGAAACACCTTGCCGAGCACCTCGAGCGTGGCGCGCGTGCGCTTGGCGCTCGAGAACGGCCCGAAGTAGGCGCGCTCACGCCGGTGGCGCTCGCGCGTGAAGTAGACCCGCGGGAAGTCCTCGTCCAGGCTGATCGCGATGTAGGGGTAGGACTTGTCGTCGCGCAGGCGGATGTTGAAGCGCGGCTGGTACTGCTTGATGAAGTTCTGCTCGACGATCAGCGCCTCGGACTCGGTCCGCACCACCAGCGCCTCAACCTGCTCGATCATCTCAAGCAGGTCGCGGCCGGCGCGCGTGCTCGGATTGGAGAAGTGCGAGGCGACGCGCTTCCTGATCGACACCGCCTTGCCGACGTAGAGCACCTTCCCAGCTGCGCCTCGGAACAGGTACACACCAGGCTCGTCGGGCAGGGCACGGCGGCGGTCGGCGGACACGATCGGCATCGGTCAGCTTCAGTCTAGGTCCGCCCGCGCCACCCGCCGATACCGGCGGCGCAGAGCCGCCCGGCTGCGCTCAAAGACTTGACTGATTCAAGAAAAACGGTAATACTGGACGCGATGCCGACAGCCGCAGCGATCGAGCCCCTGCTCCGCGCGGCAGGGCTGCGGGTCACGCGCCAGCGGGTAGCCGTCTTGGCCGTGGTCCACGAGCACCCGCACGCCGACACCGGCACGCTCATTGACGCGGTCCGCGCGGAGCTCGGCCCGGTATCGCACCAGGCGGTCTATGACGTACTCCAGGTGCTGACGGACGCCGGTCTGGTGCGGCGCATCCAGCCCTCGCGCTCGCTCGCGCGCTATGAGGCCCGCGTGGCCGACAACCACCACCACATCGTCTGCCGCGGCTGCGGCACGGTCGCCGACGTCGACTGCGCCGTCGGTGCGGCACCGTGCCTGACCCCTGCGGAGGCACACGGCTTCGAGGTCGATGAAGCCGAAGTCATCTATTGGGGCCTCTGCCCCGCCTGCGCGGCGCCAACACGCGCGAACCACTGACAGCACCTGACACTGATCGAAAGGAACGCCTTGTCCGAGACCACCGACGCGCCCAGCCAGACCGCTCAAGCCCCCGCCAACGGCTGTCCGGCCGGCCACGGCGCGCTCACCCACCCCACCCGCGGTGACGCCAACGCCGATTGGTGGCCGGAGCGCCTGAACCTGAAGATCCTCGCCAAGAACCCGGCCGT
>JAJYHG010000010.1 GCA_021784895.1 Actinomycetes bacterium | reverse complement strand
GGCCCACCGGCTCACTGCCTGTCCGCGTGCTCATGACTATCTTCTCCGCCCGGAACGCTTCTTCTTCTTCCGGGGTGGTCGGGGTGGCACTGCAGCAGCCCGATCCTCGCGGCCCCCCCCTCCAGCTTCAGGCGCGACCCCGCCACCAGAGCCAGGTCCCCGTGGGCCGCGCCCACGCAAGAGCCCGCCTAAGCCGCCCCCTAGCCCACCGCCAGTCGACCCACCGCCAGTCGACCCACCAGCATCTCCCGCATCGACCGGCGCAGGGGCCGGGCCCATCAGCGTCTTGATCGTGTACTGCTGGACCATTGTCCACGTGTTAGTGGTGATCCAGTAGACGATCAGGCCCGCCGGGAACCGGATGATGAACAACACGAAGGCCAGTGGCAGGAGCAGCATCATGTTGCGCTGGTTGCGGTCCATCGTTGGCGCCGACATCAGCAGCGTCGACGCGATCTGCGTGCCCACGTACAGGACCAGCAGCACAACCAGCGTAAGGCCGGTCGGAATGCTCGTGATGTCGTGGATGAACAGAAAGCTTGCGCTCGGGTAGTGCGATCCGCACGCGGTCGTCTGGGTAGCGGCCGCCTTCAGCGACTCGTGATGCAACAGCGCATAGTGCTTCTCATACAGCGCCTGCACCGGCGGGCAGATGTCCTTGCGGAGGTTCTCGCGCAGCATGTAGTAGAGCGAGATGAAGACTGGGAACTGGGCGACCAGCGGCAGGCAGGAGCCAAAGGGATTGACCTCGTTCTCCCGGTAGAACTTCATCATCTCCTCTTGCTGGCGCTGCTTATCGTCCTTGTACTTCTGCTGAATCGCCTTCATCTGTGGCTGCACGTGCTGCAGTTTCCGCATCGAGCGGAACTGCTTCACCGACAGCGGGACGAGCACAAGTCGTACGCAAACGGTCAACAGGACGATCGACCACCCCCAGGAGAAACCTGCGGTGTCGTGGAAAAACTTGATGACCGCCGCGAATACGCTGATCAGCGGCCCAAATATGTTTGCGGTAACGAGCATCTCTCAGATACGACTCTGCGGCTCCCGCGGCCTGAACAGCCGCTGGTCCTCAACGGGGTCAAACCCGCCGTTGCTCAGGGGATTGCACCTCACCAGCCGCCACCCTGCGAGCACGAGCCCGCGCAGTATGCCGAACTTCTCGATCGCCTGCACGGCGTATTCCGAGCACGACGGATGGTACCTGCAGCGAGGGGCTAGGGCCCTAGAAACAGTTTTTTGGTAAATGTTTATTGGCGCTACTACTGCGGCCCTGGCGAGTTCAGACGCGCGCCTCATGCCGGCATCGCTCCGGCTGGATTTTCTCCCCGGCCGACCGCCGCAGCCCCGTCCACAGAGCCGATCAACGCGCCCAGAGCAGCCTGGACGCCGCTGAGCCCGCTCTCCTCCGCAAGCCGGAGAGCCCCTGCTCTGGCTATGACCACAACGTCTGAGCCAGGTGGCAGGCGCTCGGCCTGCGCTGCGAAGGCTTCCCGCAACAACCGTTTGACACGGTTGCGGTCGACGGCCCCGCCCACCTTGCGGGATACCGAGAGACCGAGGCGCGGCGGGCCGGCGCCATCCCGCGGGAAGACATACAGCACCAGCTCGCGGCTCGCATGCGAGCGCCCGGCTCGCATGACGCGGTCAAAGTCCGCACTTCTTGATAGCCGCCCACGGCGAGGCGAACGTGCGCCCGCCACAGACCACCTACACCGTCAGGCGCTTGCGGCCCTTGTCGCGGCGCCGCTTCAGCACATCGCGCCCAGCCCTTGTCAGCATTCGAGCACGGAACCCGTGCGTCCGGGCTCGCTTACGCTTTTTGGGTTGGTAGGTCCTCTTCATCGCAACTCCTTCCGGTCACGCGCCGGAGGTTGGCACGCAGTATACGCAGGGACCGGGAAGGCCACGGCCCACCCGCCGACGCGCCCAGATAACGAGCCTTGGTTCACAGGCCCTGCGCTGCCTTTTTCCCGCGCTTTGCGCCAACCGACCACCGATCACCCACGCCGCGCATGGTTGCGGAGCTATATTCGCCAGCCCGGCCACTAGTCACACGCACCGGCCCCTCACATACCTCACGTCTCAGCTGTTAGGAGCCGCCACGAGTTGCCTGTGCACCTCGAGCTTAATCCTGCTTGGCAGGACATACGCCACCGTCTGCGGACTGCCGTCGGCGACTCGGTCTACGAGCTGTGGCTCGCACCGATAGAGGTCAGCAGCTGGGACGGCTCCGTCCTTGCGCTGCGCGCGGCAGCTGGAGCGGAAGGCTGGATCGCAGCGCGATACGGGTCGCTGCTCGAGAGCTGCAGCCAAGCTGTTCTCGGCCCGACCGTTCGCGTTGCCTTCGCGGGTGGAGCGGCCGCAAAAGCCCACCAGGCGCTCACGGCCAACCCTTCACTCCTTGCGCACGATGCCGTCTTCAACCCGCGACACACCTTCAGCCAATTCGTGATCGGCGACGGGAACCGCCTCGCCCACGCAGCGGCGCTCGCCGTCGCAGAAGCCCCTGGACAGGCTTACAACCCACTCTTCCTCCACGCCCCACCAGGGCTCGGCAAGACCCACCTGCTTAATGCCATCGCCAACTATCTTCGCGCCTTTGATCCTGCATCCACGGTCCGCTACACAACGGTCGAGGCCTTCACAAATGGCTTCATTGCGGCGCTACGAGGCAAAGCCCTCGATCGTTTCAAACACCTCTACCGTGATGTTGATGTACTCCTGATTGACGACGTTCAGTTCCTCGCCAGCAAGGCTCGCACCGAGGAAGAGTTCTTTCACACCTTCAACGCCCTCTACGACTCAGGGCGTCAGCTCGTGATCACCTGTGACCGCCTGCCGGCCGAACTCACGGCCATTGAGCAGCGGCTCCGCTACCGCTTTGAGTCCGGGCTCGTGGCCCACATTACGCCTCCAGACCTTCTCACCAGAGTCGCAATCCTCCGCAAACGCGCCCAACTGGACCGGGTTCGAATCGATGATGACAGCGTCTACGAGATCATCGCCGAGCGTGTGACTGACAACGTTCGCTCGCTAGAAGGGGCTCTGATCCGTATCGTTGCGCACCACTCTCTCTCGGGCCAGCCGTTAGACGCTGCTCTAGCATTGAGTGTGCTCGACTCGATCCGGCCGATCCCAGGAGAGAGCTTCCCCACCGGCGCTGACAGCCACCTGCCCATCGAGCAGATTCAGCGGACGGTCGCCGAGCGCTTCACGCTCACACTCCCCGACCTCCTCGGTCCAAGCAGAGTCAGCGAGGTCGCGTGGGCGCGCCAGCTTGCGATCTACTTGGTGCGAGAACTCACGAACACCCCCCTTCAGACACTCGGCGAAGCGTTTGGAGGGCGCAGCCACGCCACCGTCTTGCACGCTTGCAAGCGAGTCTCAGACCGCGTTTCACGCAATCGAGAGGATGCTTCAGACCTCGCAGAGCTACGCACATCCCTGAATACCACCAGGTCACGACCGTAGCTACTGGCAGACTATTGCCGTCTGTGGGCGCATAACTTTCGCAGCTACCTGCGGCAGAAACCAGACTTCTCAACACAGTTCTTCTCTCTACGACTACTACTTCCATCCATAGGATCCACTCGTGAAGATCTCGCTCGACCGAGACGTACTTTTGACTCAGCTCCAAGCCGCGATTCGTGTCGCCTCAACCAGGAGTGCGATCCAAGCGCTGTCTGGTGTTCAGCTCGTTGTCCAGGGTTCCGTCTCTGAGCTGCGCGCGACAGATGCCGACGTCAGCCTTCGCCTGCCGATCACAGCTGAGACAGAAAGCGAAGGGGCGATCCTTGTTCCAGGCCGTCTGCTCGCCGACATCATCCGTTCCTGCGACCACCCCACGGTCACATTGACCTCACGGTTTGCAGAGCAGGATCTAGAGATCGTCTGTGGAAACGCGTCGTTCCACATTCGAACCATGCGTGTGGACGACTTCCCACCGCTCCCCGAGCCGAATCCAGCCGCCGCAGTTCATCTCCCACTCCACGATTTCCTGGACACGGCGTTGAAGGTTGCTGGTTCAGCCTCGCGTGACGAGACACGACCTGTACTGACCGGCGTGCTTGTGTCGGTTGCTGGTCGCGACCTTCGCATGGTCGCGACCGACTCCTACCGGCTGAGCGTCAAAGAGACACGGCTTCCAGACAGCGTTACAACTGGATTTGAGGCCAACATCCCGGCACGCGCCCTTCATGAACTCGTGCGTCTTGGTGCCCATGCATCTGAGGATGATCTGATTGTCAGCCTGCGTCAGAACCAAATCGTCTTTGCGATCGGCGCAGCGATCTTGAGCTCACGCTTGCTTGATGGGCAGTTCCCAAACTACAGGCAACTGTTGCCCGAGACCTTTGAGCACGAGCTGCGCATGTCTGGGCCTGAGCTGCGTGATGTAGTGCGCCGCGTGAGTCTGCTCGCCCAGAAGAACGCCCCCCTGCGCCTCTCTTTTACAACTGGGGAGGTTACGGTCTCATCGCAAACCCCCGACATTGGCGAAGCTCGGGAGGCTCTGCCCACAACTTTTCAGGGCGAGCCATTCGAGATTGGCTTCAACCCGGAGTTCCTGCGCGAGGGACTCGACGCGATTGGCGACGGCGACGTGATCGTAAAGCTCCTCACACCGCTTCGCCCCGGGTTGTTCGAGGCCGGCGACGGTAGCGGCTTCGTCTATCTGATCATGCCGATCAGGCTGAACGTCTAGGAAGAAAGGCTCCCCAGAGCCGATGCGGGTGGTATCCGTAGGCCTCCGTAATTTTCGCTCCTACGATGGGGCCGCCGCCCCGCTGGGCGGCGGCCTGACGGTGTTCTGGGGCCCAAACGGCGTCGGCAAGTCAAACCTCTTGGAGGCGCTCTACTTTGGCTGCACCGGCCGCTCCTGCCGCACAGCCAACGACCGTGAGCTGGTGCGCTTTGGCCAAAACACGCTGCGCGTGGTGGTGAGCGCTGAGGATGAACTCGGATCGCACGAGTTGGCGGTTGGCTTCACCCCCGGAGAGCCCAAACGAATGACGGTCGACGGGGCCGCCGTAGAGCGGCTACTGGATGTTGCCCAAAGGCCCCTGGTGAGCGTGTTCTTGCCCGAGCGGCTGGAGCTACTGAGGGGTGTGCCCGCATTGCGCCGTTCGCACCTGGATCAGTTGGTGGCTGCGCTGTGGCCAGCCCGAGCGGCTACCAGGAGAGCGTACGCACAGGCCCTCGCGCAACGCAACGCACTGTTGGCGCGGATCCATGCGGCCGCAGCGCCGCCCACGTCGCTGGAAGCGTGGGATTGGCGGCTGGCCGAGACCGGCCTTGCGTTGATGGCTGACCGCCGCAGTGCAGTCGAGCTGGTTGCTGGGCCATTTACGGATATCTGCGCTCGCCTGCTTCTGGATGGGGGCCCACAGGTCGCCTACCTCCCCCGGTCGCGTGCCAGCAGCGTCGCAGAGCTGGCTGGAGAGCTGCGCTCACGCACACAGAGCGACGTCGAGCGCGGATTCACAGAGCACGGGCCGCACCGCGACGATCTGGCCATCACACGCGACGGTCGCGCGCTGAAAACATACGGTTCGCAGGGCCAACAGCGGCTGGCGCTGCTGGCGCTCCTATTGGCGGAGAGGCGCGTGGTCGGCGTGGAGCGCGGGCAGGCCCCGCTGTTGCTCTTGGACGACGTGATGAGCGAGCTGGACGTCGGCCGTCGTATGGCACTCACCACGATCCTCGCCGAGGACGGCGGCCAGGCTGTGATTACCACCACCGACTGCGATCAGGTGCCAGGAGCCTCGGCACCGGGCGTGGTCCTGGTCGCCGTCGGGGAGGGCGGTGTGGTGGAGGAGGCCGTCCCAGCGGAGGAGCTGCGGTGAACCACCGTCGGTCCCCTCGGCCGATCGCGGGTGCGCTCGAGACTGCCCGGTCGCGGTGGCAGCCGGCCACGCCGCTGGGCCGTGCTCAGAGTGCCTGGAGCGACCTCGCCGAGGCCTGGACAGAGGCCGTAGGCGCGCACGGTTCATACCTTGTGGAGCGCACCGAGGTGGTTGGCATGCGTCTCGGGGTGCTGACCGTGAACTGCGCCGAAGCGGTCGTGGCGGACACGCTCACACTCGAGGCGGAGCTGCTGATCAAGCGTCTGAACGCCTCGCTTGCGACCGAGCGGATCACGCGCCTGCGATGCGTCGTCGGGGAGCCGCGCCGGGCCAGCCAGTCAGGACTGGGGAAATCGCAATTTTACCGTGATTAGCAGGGAAAAGTATTGGGCGCCCCAGGTACTCGCCGGCGCCTGGTGTGCTATTGTTTGGTCCATCAAGATTTGACGCCCCGGCACGTGAGCCAGGCTCGCGAGGCTGGGGCGTCGCAATGTAAAGCAGAGGATCGTTGACCGACGACGACAGCGCCCAGCGCCCAGGCAGCGTGCAGAGCTACGACGCCGAGAACATACAGGTGCTGGAGGGACTAGAGGCGGTCCGCAAGCGTCCCGGCATGTACATCGGCTCGACTGGCGAGCGGGGTCTGCACCACCTCGTGTACGAGGTTGTGGACAACTCCGTCGACGAGGCACTGGCTGGCCGCAACGATCGTGTCGACGTGACGATCCACCCGGACAACTCGGTGACGGTCGTTGACGCGGGCGCAGGCATCCCGGTCGCGACCATGGAGAAGGAGGGCCGCTCGGCGCTCGAGGTCGTGCTCACGGTCCTCCACGCAGGCGGCAAGTTCGGCGAGGGCGGCGGCTACAAGGTCTCAGGCGGCCTGCACGGCGTCGGGGTTTCAGTCGTAAACGCGCTCTCTGAGCGGCTTGAGGCGCAGGTCTGCCGCGACGGTTACGAGTGGACACAGGTCTACGAGCGTGGTACGCCGACCGGGCCGGTCAAGCGCGGCTCGCCGACGGGCGAGCACGGAACCCGGATCACGTTCCTCCCCGACGCTGACATCTTCGAGACACTCGAGTTCAGCTTCAAGACGCTCGAGGAGCGCCTGCGGGAGACCGCATTCCTGACCCGGGGCCTGCGGATCTCGATCACCGACGAGCGCGGCGAGGGGGCCCGGGCAGCTTTTCACTACGAAGGCGGCATCACCGACTTTGTCGCTTACCTGAACGAGAACAAGGAGCCGATCCACGCCAAGGTGATCTCGTTCGAGGGTGAGTCGGGCGACGGCTCGGTCGAGGTCGCCATGCAGTGGAACGCCTCGTACCAGGAGTCGGTGTTCTCCTTTGCCAACAACATCAACACCCACGAGGGCGGCTCGCACCTGAGCGGCTTCCGTGCCGCGCTGACGGGGGTTATCAACAAGTACGCCCGTGACATCGGCGAGCTGAAGGAGAAGGACGACAACCTCTCCGGCGAAGATGTCCGCGAGGGCCTCACGGCGGTCATCTCAGCCAAGCTCTCGGAGCCGCAATTCGAGGGCCAGACCAAGACCAAGCTAGGCAACCCGGGGATGGCCGGCTTTGTTCAGTCGATCGTCAACGCTCGCCTGGCCGAGTGGCTCGAGGAGAATCCGCAGGACGCGCGGCGCGTGATCCGTAAGGCCGTGTCCGCCGCGCAAGCGCGCGCGGCGGCACGGAAGGCACGCGACTTGACGCGCCGCAAGTCGGTGCTGGGCAACTCGACGCTCCCCGGCAAGCTCGCCGACTGCTCGGTCAAAGATCCCAGCCTGGCGGAGCTGTTCATTGTCGAGGGCGACTCCGCCGGGGGGTCCGCGGTGGACGCTCGCGACCGCAACACGCAGGCGATCCTGCCGCTGCGGGGCAAGATCCTAAACGTCGAGAAGAGCCGGATCGACAAGGTCCTCTCTAACACTGAGATCCAGGCGTTGATCACGGCGATCGGCACGGGCGTGCGCGACGAATTCGACCTCGAGCGCGCGCGTTACCACAAGATCGTGCTGTTGACCGACGCCGACGTGGACGGGGCGCATATCCGCACGCTCGCCTTGACGCTGCTGTTCCGCGAGATGCAGCCGCTGGTCGAGGCCGGCTACGTCTACATCGCCAAGCCGCCGCTGTATCGCCTCACACGCGGCCAGAAGCACCGCTATATCGAACGCGAGTCAGAGCTCGAGGAGATCCTGCTCGGAGACAAGTTCGAGAAGATCGAGGTGACCAACCATGGCGGCGAGCAGTTCAAGCTGACCGACGCGCGCTGGCAGCGCTTGACACGGCTGCTCAAGCAGTACCAGGGCTGGGCGGCGGCGCTGCAGACAGCCCACGGCCACGGGGTTGTGTCGTTCATGCAGCAGGCCCGGCTGCTCGAGGGCGGCGTGACCGATGTCGGCGCGCTACGTACGCACCTTGCGGCGCACTCGAGCCCCAACGGCCACGCCTACACCACAGAGCTGCTGTCCGAGGACCCGTTCGAGATCGTCGTGCGGACGATCGAGGTGACCACCGGGCACGCGACGACGCATCACGTGCGCAGGGCGGCGCTTGACGCCAATGAGTACAGCCGGCTGGCGACCGTCCACCGCGAGCTCGCGGCGCTGGCAGGAGAGCCGCCGTTCAGCGTGACGATGGGCGAGCGCACGGTGGAGGCGCACTCGTTCGAGGAGCTGCGCGATGCGATTCTCGACATCGCCCAGCGTGGCGTCGAGTTCTACCGCTTCAAGGGTCTCGGTGAGATGGACGCTGAGGAGCTGCGCGAGACTACGATGGACCCCGCGTCGCGCACGCTCGTACGGGTCACCATGGAGGACGCCAGCGCCGCCGACCGTGTCTTCTCGATGCTGATGGGCGACCAGGTCGAGCCGCGACGGCAGTTCATCGAGGAGAACGCCCGGCTCGTGAGCAACCTCGACATCTAGCCTGCGGCGCGGAAAGAGAAGCTGAGAGTTGGCCACGATCGACACACTGGGCGGCGGCAACATCGAGCCCCGCGGGCTCGAGGAGGAGATGCGCTCCGCGTATCTCGACTACGCGATGTCGGTGATCGTCTCGCGCGCGCTGCCCGACGTGCGGGACGGCCTGAAGCCCGTCCACCGTCGTGTGCTGCACGTGATGAACGAGCTCAACCTGCGCCCCGAGCGCAAGCACGTCAAGTGTGCGCAGATTGTCGGCGAGGTGATGGGCAAGTACCACCCGCACGGCGACACGGCTATCTACGACACGTTGGTGCGCATGGCCCAGGACTTCTCGATGCGCTACACGCTCGTCGACGGCCACGGCAACTTCGGCAACATCGATGGCTACGGCGCCGCGGCCATGCGCTACACCGAGGCGCGGCTCGAAAGGCTCGCGATGGAGATGTTGCGTGACATCGACCAGGACACGGTCGATTTCCGTCCCACCTACGACGGCCAGACGCGCGAGCCCGTGGTGCTGCCGGCGCGCTTCCCGAACCTGCTGGTCAACGGCGGCTCCGGGATCGCCGTCGGCATGGCGACCAACATCCCGCCGCACAATCTGCGCGAGGTGGTCGCCGCGACGATCGCCTACATCGACGATCCCACGATCGACGTTGAAGGTCTCATGAAGCATCTGAAGGGACCCGATTTTCCGACAGCTGGGTTGATTTTGGGGCGCGACGGCATCCGCGACGCGTACGCAACCGGCCGCGGCCGCGTGCGAGTGCAGGGCAGGGCTCACATCGAGCCGATCGGACAGGGCAAGGAGGCGATCATCGTCACCGAGCTGCCCTTCCAGGTTCGCCGTGACGGTGACGGCGGGTTGATCGAGAAGATCGCGAGCCTCGTCGAGGAGAAGAAGATCCCCGAGATCAGCGACGTCCGCAACGAGTCTGACCGGCGTGGCATGCGCATCGTGATCGAGCTGAAGCGCGAGGCGATCCCGAAGGTGGTGCTCAACAAACTCTACAAGCACACGCCGCTGCAGACGACTTTCGGTGTGAACATGGTGGCGCTGGTGGACAACGTGCCCAAGACGCTGTCTCTGCGCGAGGTGATCGGCCACTACGTCGACCACCAGCGCGAGGTGATCGTACGGCGCACCAAATATGAGCTGCGCCGCGCCGAGGAGCGCGCCCACATCCTTGAGGGCCTCCTGATCGCGCAGGACAACCTCGACGAGGTGATCGCGCTGATCCGCGCCTCGCGTGACCCCGAGCAGGCGCGCGCCGGATTGGTCGAGCGCTTCGCGCTGACGGTCGTCCAGGCCGAGGCGATCCTGCAGCTCACGCTGCGGCGGCTGACCGCGCTCGAGGCTGACAGGATCCGTGCCGAGCATGTCGACCTGATCGAGCGAATCAGCGAGCTGCGCGCGATCCTCGGCGACGAGGCCAAGGTTTTCGCGCTGATCAAGGAGGAGCTGCAGGAGATCTCAGACCGCTACGGCGACGAGCGCCGCACCGAGATCACCTTCGCCGAGGGCGAGATTGACATCGAGGACCTGATCGCCGACCAGCAGATGGTGATCTCGATCACACACTCGGGTTACATCAAGTCGCTGCCGCTCTCGACCTACCGCCAGCAGCGCCGCGGCGGCGTCGGCATCACGGGCATGGACACCAAGGACGACGACTGGATCGAGCACTTGTTCGTCACGTCGACCCATGACTATCTGCTCTTCTTCACCAACCGCGGCAAGGTCTACCGCCTCAAGGTGTACGACCTGCCGGAGCAGTCCCGGACCGCCCGCGGGCGTGCGCTCGTAAACCTGCTGCCGCTGCGCGAGGGCGAGAAGGTCCAGTCAGTGCTTAACACCCGGGACTTCAACGAGGGGCGCTACCTCGTGTTCGCGACCCGTAACGGGATGATCAAGAAGACCGAGTTTTTGGCCTACAACACGCCGATCAAGGCCGACGGCATCATCGCGATCAACATCCGCGACGACGACGAGCTGATCGCCGTGCGCAAGACCAGCGGCGACGACGACATCATCATGGTCTCGCGCTCGGGGCAGGCCGCCCGCTTCAGCGAGGACAAGGTCCGTTCGATGGGCCGCGACACCTCCGGGGTGCGCGGGATGAACGTCGGCCAGCCGGGCAACGCGGTGCTGGCGATGGATGTTGCCCGCGACGACCAGGAGCTCCTGGTCGTGACCGAGAACGGCTACGGCAAGCGGACCGCGATCTCCGAATACCCCGCCAAGAACCGCGACACGATGGGCGTCAAGACGATCCAGCTGACCGAGAACAAGGGCGCGCTGGCAGGCGCGCTGGTGGTCCGGGAGCACCAGGAGCTGGTCTTCATCTCCCAGGGCGGGATGGTCCAGCGGACATCGGTGCGGGGCATCAGCCGTTACGGCCGCGCCTCCCAGGGCGTCAGGGTGATGAACATCCGCGACGACGACCAGGTCAGTGCGGTGGCGCTCGTGGTCGAGAGCGACTCGGAGGACGGCGGCGCTCCTCTGGCGGGCGACGGGCCCAGCGAACCGGGCCCTGCTGCTTCGGGCCCGGCTGACGCACGCTGAGCTACAAGCGGCGGGCGCCGTCTGTGGACGGCGCCCGCCTAGAACTGCTTGGCTGGCATCGCTGCGTCTGGCACGAACTTCGCCGAAGGGACCAGGTCGGCGCCAGCGCAGTGGTGTCACGGTGGGACTCCGCCGAGGGCGGTCAGCCATCCGACCTAGCGGCCGGACACCTCCAGGGTCCCGCAAGTACTGTCAGACAGGTGGACCACCTCCTTTCTCTGGTGCCCTACACCATACAACTCCGCACGGCAGACCAGGCGGGTCGGCGGTCATCCTTCGCGGGCCAGCCGCGGCCGCGCGGCTTGGTCAGGCAGCCACCGAGCCGGCCGCGGTGGCCGAAACTGAGGCCGATAGGTATTGCCTCCAGGTGGCCGGAACTGTAGGAGTTGCCACCTGGATGAAGATGTCGGGATTCGGTGTCCGGGGCTGGCGCGCGAGCGTCATTCCGGCCTGGCGCGGGAGCGCGTCGCCCTTGCGGCGGTTGCAGGGCGCGCAGGCGGCGACGATGTTGTCCCAGGTCGAGCCGCCGCCCTTCGAGCGCGGCACGACGTGATCAACTGTGAGCTGCGCCCGCGATCCGCAGTACTGACAGGTCCAGTCGTCACGTGCAAACACTGCCCTGCGTGTGATCTTGCGCCGGTGCGTGTCACGCGGAACCTTCACGTAGCTGACCAGCCTGATCACGGCCGGTCGCGTAAGCGTGGCCGTGGCTGAGTGCAGGAGGCGCTCGGTGTGCTCCACCACCTCAGCCTTCTCCTTGAGCAGCAGTACGACCGCCCGGCGAACCGTGCACACATTGATCGGCTCGTAGGTCGCGTTCAACACCAGCACCCGGCCACCTTCAGGTCCGCGTCGGTGGTGCTCGGGGAGCGACGCGGACCGGGGTGGGGCTGGTATTGGAGAGCCCATCGCCCGAGTAGTCTACCGGCCCCGTGGATGGGCCCGCGCCGCGGACGCGAACACCACGAGCCCGGCGGCCACCGCGACAGCGGCGCCCGCCCGGGGTGACGGGCTAAAGGCATCGCGGTCGGCTGCCGATTGTGCGATACGAACGAACAGCACACGGAGTGCGAGGAAGGAGGTTGTCAGCGCATGGCCGACAGCCCGGCCAGGGAGCAACGAGGTTCCGCATACCCGAGGGCGGCTGAGGGCGGCGCGGCCTCTGCCGAGCTTGCGGCGCTTGGCGCACGCCTGTGGGAGCGTCGTGGCGAGGTGGAGCGTCGTACCGAGGCGTTGCACGCGGCCGGGTCGCTGCAGCTGGCAGCAGCCCCACACGCGAGCATCCAAAAGGTGGTCGAGGTGGCAACCGAGGCGGTGGCACAGTGGCTGTCGGGGCATGGAGAGGCGACCGCGCGCCAGACCGGAGACGAGGCGGCCAGGATCTTCGGGCAGCTGGCGATCCAGCGCGAGGTACCGCTGCACGAGATCACCAAGCGCACGCTGCGCTGGCGTGATGCGACCAGCTCGGTGCTGGAGGAGATCGCTGACGAGCTCGGATCGAGCCGCGAGGCGCGACGCCAGGTCCACCGCATGCTCCGCCGCTCCGCCGACGTGACGATCGTACGGCTGTGTGAGGCGTTCGAGCGCGAGCGTGCCATGGTGGACGATGAGCTTGCACGCCACCAGCAGGAGCTCGTGTTCATGGCCACCCACGATCCGCTCACCGGCCTGCCCAACCGCACGCTGATCCTCGACCGGGCCGAGCAGCTACTTGCTAGAGGGCGTCGTGAACGCCAGCTGTGCGCGGCGCTCTTCATCGACCTGGACGGTTTTAAGGACGTCAACGACGGTCTCGGTCACCAGGCCGGGGACGAGCTGCTGCGGGCGGCTGCGGCAAGGCTGCAGTCCACGATCCGCGAGGCAGATACGCTCGGCCGCATGGGCGGCGACGAGTTTGTGGTGCTCGTGGACGGGGCCTCGCTCCCGGCTGGGCCCGAGCTTGTCGCCGAGCGGCTGCTGGATGCGCTGCGCCTGCCCTTTAAAGTCGAGGTCGCACCGAACGCCAGTATCACGCTGAGCGCCAGCATCGGCGTCGCGATCGCCGACGGCCACAGCGCCCATGACCTCCTGCGCGATGCCGACGTCGCGATGTACCGGGCGAAGCTCTCGGGCCGCAACCGCTACCTGGTGTTCGACAGCGGCATGCAGGATGCGGCTGCGACGCGGATTGAGCTTGCGGTGCAGTTGCGCGACGCGGTCGCGCACCGGGAGCTGCGTCTCGTCCGTTAACCGCTGTTCGCGCTGGACGGGCCGTACCCGATACGGGTCGAGAGTCCTGTGCTGGATGGAGTCGCAAGGGCCGCAGATAGGTGTGGCGCGCAGTGCAGCTGCGAACGTCTGCGCCACGGCGAGGCGCTCGGTGTGCGCGTCTCGATCGATGACTTCGGCACCGGCTACGTATCGGTTTCCGACTTGTGGCGCTTTCCAGTCCACGTGCTCAAGGTCGGTCGCTCCCTCATCTCACAACTGGAGCGCTGCTGCCAGCACGACGCGCCGGTCCGCATTTCCGTCAAGCTTGACCGGGCGCTCGAGATAGACACGATCGCGGAGGAAACCGAGGACGAGGCGCAGCCCGGTCGGGGCGCTGCGATCAGGGGGGTCGCATCCGCCTGCGGGACGCGTGTGCCTGCTCCGCCTGCGCTCAACCGCGCCGTGGTGTAAGCCGCAGAACAGACCAGCCAGCAACGATCGGGAGCGTTACCTCGAGCGCATGACCCTCGCGGTGCTCGGTCAGCGTGGCCGGCACGGTCTCAAATCGGTGGTTTCGCAGTCCCAGCACGGCAGTGGCTGCCTCCCATCGCTCGGGCTGTGCGCGCAAGACCTGAACCACGACACCTCGGCAGGAGCCCGGACGGGTCGAGGTGCTCCACCGGCCAGACACACTTCCGGTGAGGTCAAGCACCCCGACCGCAAGATAGGCGTCGCTCGAAACGACTCGCGCAAAGACCGTGCCGGAGGCGGGCTCGGGGGAGACCAACCCATCCCAGTGGACTGACACCGCGCCGTTTTCGTCGCGAATCTCATACCAGCTCGTGTCTTCTCCTTCGAGGAAGAGGTCACGACAGCGCAACGCAAACCGGTGCCATTCGAGCACGGTCGCGCCCTCTGTGGTGGTCAAGCGTTCGTGCTGCGGATAGTAGGCGTCGCTGAGGACCGCGCGCTGATCGCCGTAGACAAGCAAACTCGCGCCGAGCATGGTGGTGATCGCCTCTGTGCAGACAACAGTGTGGAGCGCGTTCGGCCGCTCTGAGGCAGCTATCGGTTCGCCGGGCCTTCCCCAGACGGGCGGATAGCAGGCAAGTGATCCTCTGACTGCAGGTTCCGGCTCGCGGCCGCTACGGCCTGCGAGCCGGCCTGCGCGACCCGACGCGCGATCGAGCAAGCCTTCGAAGTGGCGCCAGGAGTCGTTTGGCGGCCAGGTCTCGCAGTAGCGGATCGCTGGCTCGGCAGGGAGGCTGATAGACGAGGGGAAGCCGTTGACCTGGTTGAAGCTGACCGTGTCGTGTGGCCTGTGCTCACGCAGGACCCCGAGGAACATCTCGTACGCTGCGAACATGTCGACTGGTGTCCCCTCGGCATCCACCGCAGCCCGAGGAAAGCCGTATGTGTCGACGTGATAGCCGTTGAAGCCAAGCACGTCGCCAGCGGCGCCGTACGCACCAACGAACTGCTCCTGCCAGGCACCGTTTGCGGGATTTGCCAGCTTGATCGCGTCAAAGAGCCGCTCCATCCCGCCATCGCTGCGGTAGAGCATCTGTTCAGGGTGCTCTACCGCGTAGCCGACGTCTGCCGCATACACGGGTGCGTACGCGAGGGCGATCCCGCCTGTGTTACGGACGCACGCCGCAAGGTGCTGCACGGCCACGCGTTCGACAGGTCTGTGCGAGGGGTCGTGCCACCTGTCGCCGCTGCCAACGGGTGTGCAGTACGAAGCCATCCAGTCGTAGAACTGCACCGCCGTCGCCCGGAGGTTGGTTAGCCAGTCGACCGTAGCGGCTGTCGCGTCGTGCTCGTATGAGGTTACGAACGCGTGCACCGGCCGCTCGCTGGGGTGTCGGCCAACGGTTACCAATTCCTCGCCAAGGACCGCTCCTGAGGCGTCCAGCGCGTCAACCTGCCAAGTACCGGTGGTGAGGTGAGCGTTCCATGTCTGTCCAGCCATCATTGCAATCACGGCGTCGCCTCTCGCATTGGTCGCAACGACCCGGGTCGTGCCCTCCGGGGCGTCCGTGAGTGTGATGGGCGCGCCAAGTCGCACAAAGGCGGGGAGTCTCAACCGCTCCGGGGGAGCATCCCCATCACGCCCCTGGGACCGGCCCGATTCATGATCGATTGTCATGCCATGCCTCTCTCCTAAGCCTGTTCACCGACGTCACGCAGCGCATTGCCGTCACCAACCCGCAGTCAGTCACGCCCAAACCGTGAAAAGAGCGCTCCGACCACGACCACCGCCACGCTCGCCGCGAGTGCTAGGTCGTCCGCGGCCCGGCTGGACCCGGCCGGCTCGGCGAAGCGGATGAGCAGAGCCATCACGAACAGCGCCATTCCCATTCGCATCAGAAGTCGCGCGGCTTGGCGCTGCACTCCGGCCTCACCGCCTCGTCGCAGGCATGCTCATGCTTGGGTGCCCGCGGTGGACGGGTCGCAGGTGGCGCCGGAATCCAGATCCGGCGCTCGATCCGTGACCGCACTTGTCGTCGTCTCTCGAACGACCCGCTCAATGAAAAAGCACGCGGCTCGGTGACCATGACCGTCGTCCTCGAGCTTGGGGGTGGTGGTGCGGCAACGGTCTACCGCGAAGCGACAGCGGTTCGAGAACACACAGCCCTGCGGCGAAGGGCCTGCGTCAGGCACGGTGTCGACGGAGCCGTGCTCACGTCTCGCCAGGGTGGGATCCGGAATGGGAATCGACTCGAGCAGCAGAGCGGTGTAGGGGTGGCGGGGGTGGAAGATGACTTCCTCCGTCGGCCCCTCCTCGACGATGACCCCGTAGAACATAACCACCACGCGCCCGCCAGCCGCGAAATACCGCACCACGCCGAGGTCGTGGCTGATGAAGAGGAAGGCGATGCTCCGCTGCACCTGGAACGATCGCAGGAGGTCAAGGACCGACACTCGCATTGAGACGTCGAGCATGCTCGTGACCTCGTCTGCGACCACCAGCTTCGGACGTAGGCTGACCGCGCGAGCGATGCAGACGCGCTGACGCTGGCCGCCCGACAGCTCGTGCGGATAGCGGTGGAGGAAGTCGCGCGTCGCCTCGAGACCAACCTGGCCTAGTAGGCCGAGAAGCTCCTGTTCGAGGTGCGCGCGGTCAACGAGCTTGTGGTAGCGCAGTGCAGTGCCAAGCGTCGAACCGATTCTGACGCCCGGATTGAGCGCACCAAATGGATCCTGATGGATCAGCTGCACCGATCGGCGCCAGATCTTGTGCTCGGCGCGGCTGAGCCGCGCGACCTCCCTGCCGTCGTGGCGGATGGTCCCCAGTGTCGAGGTCGTGAGCCCGGCCACCAGACGGCCAAGTGTCGACTTGCCGCAGCCGGATTCGCCAACTAGGGCCACGGTCTCGCCGGTTCCAAGCGAGAGGTTCACGTGATCTAGCACCGGACGCTGGGCCTTTGTGCCGTACCAGTGGCTCACGTTGTCAACCTCGAGGAGCGTCATACGCCTGTCACCAACTCTCCGGCGTTGACGACGTGGCACGCGACCAGGTGGTCGCCGCCGTCTGCCAGCAGGGCGGGCTCTTGCTGGTGGCAGATGGTCACGGCTCGCTGACAACGAGGCGCGAACCTGCAGCCCGGTGCAAGCTCAGCCAGGCTTGGGACCTGGCCGGGGATCGGCCGGACTGTCAGACCACCTTTGAGCACACTGGGGATCGCGCCAATCAGCGCCGCGACGTACGGATGCCGGCGCTGGCCGTGGAAGATCTCGTCGACCCCGCCGTACTCAACCAGCCGGCCAGCGTACATCACGGCCACTTTCGTAGCCACCTCGGCGACGACCGCGAGGTCGTGAGTCACGAGCATGATCGCAATGCCCAGGGTGCGATGCAGCTCGTGCAAGATCGAGATCACCACGCGCTGATTCCAGACGTCCAGTGCGGTTGTCGGCTCGTCCAGGACGACGAGCTTGGGGCTGAGCAGCACGGCGACAGCGATCGCAACACGCTGCTTCATGCCGCCAGACAGTTCGCTCTCGTACGAGCGGACGACACGCGCGGGATCCAGCCTGACGAGTTCCAGGAGGTACTCGAAGTGCTTGCGGCCCTCTGCTTGACTTGCGAAGACACCAGGATGCGCGCGCAGGATGTGCTCGACTTGCGTGCCTATCGTCAGCACCGGATTGAACGCGTTCATGGCCGATTGAAAAACCATGGCCACGGTCGCGGCCCGCACGTGCTCGAGTTCGTCTCGGTCCAGGGTAGAGACCGGTTGTCCGTCGATTGACACCTCGCCCCCGGTCACACGGCCGGGCGAGGGGATCACGTCGAGAATCGCTGCCGCTAGCGTTGACTTGCCACAACCGGATTCTCCCACTACGGCGAGTCTGTCGCCAGGCTCGAGCTCGAAGCTCACGCCATCGACGGGGCGTACCGAACGCTCGCCGTGCCCAAAGGTGACTGTGAGTTCCCGAAACGTGAGCAAGGGGCTCGCTCTTGCGATGCCGGGGGCTGGCGCGCTCATTGGCTCTGCAGCCTCGGGTTGAAGACGACGTCGAGCGCACGCGCGAAGAATACGAACGCCACCTGCAGGATGACGATCGCTGCCATCGGCGCCAACAGGCTGTACATGCTCCTCGTGGTGAACAGTGCGCCCTGGCTCATGGCGACGTTGATCATCTCGCCCCAGTTGGTGCCACTGACTGGCGCGATGCCAAGCAAGAAGAGCCCCACCTCCGCATAGATTGCCCCAGTCACGTCGAGCAGAAAGTGAATCGCGACGTAGGGGCCGACATTTGGCAGCAGCTGACGGATGACCACGTCGTGCAGGGGGAGGCCCTGTAGGCGCGCTGCCTCGAGAAAATCGCTCGACCTCAGGCTCAGCGCTTGTGAGCGCACCGCCCGTGCGAGTCCCGCCCAGGCGGTGACAGAGAGGATCAGCGCGAGAACCAATGGGTTGGAGCTCTGAACGAGGCTGGCGATGACGATGATGAGCGGCAGGCCCGGGATAGTCAGGAAGACATCGGTGATGCGCATCACGACCGAATCCAGAACGCCGCCCACATACCCGGTTACGAGACCGATGACAACGCCCACCGAGACCGTGAGGAGGGCAGCCAGGAGGCCGATCTCCATGACGGGGCGGGTGCCGAGTACGATTTCGGCCAGGACGTTCTGTCCGAGCGCATCGGTTCCGAGCGGGTCACGGATGGAGGGACCACGGTAGGCGTTTGCACCGCTTGGCGTCGGGTTGAGGTGGGCGATCAGTGGGCCGAAGACGGCGAGCATGATGAACATGGTGATGATCACGCCTCCGAGCATTGCGGCCTTGTCGCGCCGCGCTGCCGTCCACAGACTGCGGAGAAACGAACTCACGATAACCCGCCTGACTGCGGAAGCGTACCGCTGTCTTTGGCTGCGCTTTGGACCTTAACTCTTTGTACCTTTCCAGGACCCTGAATCCGTGGATCGATCAGCGGGTAGAGCAGGTCCACGAGCATATTTGAGACCACTACCGCCACTGTGATCAACAAGAAACAGCCCATCATCAGTGAGTAGTCGCGGTTGGTCACGGACTGGATCAGGTAGTAGCCGATGCCTGGATAGGTGAAGTAGGTCTCGATGAAGACCGAGCCACCGAACATGAAGCCCAGCGAGAGCGCAAGCGACGTGACCATCGGCAGCATCGCGTTGCGGCCCACGTAAGACTGCGTAACACGCCGTCGGCCGAGCCCCCAGGCTTGCGCTGCCCGAACGTACTCTGCACCCAAGACGGAAGTGGCGCTGCCCTTCATGGTAAGCGCCCACCCACCAAACGATGTGATCACATACGCGGCTACGGGCAAGGCGGCATGAACACAAGCGCTTGAGAGGAACGGCAGGTTCAGTCCGGGGGTGGTGCTTGCGGAGTAGGCACCACCCAGGGGAAAGACGTGATGCAGGTCTGCAAGAAAGTAGAGCAGGAGGATTGCGACCAAGTAGTTCGGCACCGCCCCAAGAAACGACACAATCAGGGTCACGATCTTCGCGGACCTGTGTTCCTGAAAGGCGGCCATAAACGAGCCGATGCCTACGCCAAGCGCGAAGCTCAAAAGGAGTGACAAGGAGACCGCAAAGATCGTCCAAGGCAATGCCCCGGCAATGATGTGCACAACAGATGTGCCCGGATCGCTAACCGACTGGCCAAGGTTCCCCTGGAAGGCGTGCGCGACGTAGGTGAAGTACTGCTGCCACAGGGGCGCATGGGGCTGGAGCGCGTAGATTGCGCTGACCTTGGCCTGAATCTCCTGCATAGTGAGGCCACCTTCGAGCTGGAGCTGCTCCTCGAGCGCGACCATCGGATTCCCGGGCATCAGCCGGATCATGAAGAACGAGATCGAGATGACTACGTAGACCACCGCCAGCGCTGAGGCCAAGCGGCGAATTATGTAACGAGTCACCGGAGTACCGCCGTTGACTGTGCGTCGGCGGCGTTGGGCCAGTCCGCGCAGTTGCGCAGCCCACCGGGCCGTAAGGCGCGGGCGTTTGGCCGTCCAGGTCGCCAAAGCGGAGCACCCTGCTTCGCAGGGGCGGCCGGCGAGTGCGCGAGATGGGTCCAAGTCGTCATGCTGCGTGTTGTGCAGGGTCCGTTCCGGCCCCGAGAATTTCTCGGGGCCGGAACGGAGGCAGAGTCACCGGCTCTGCCTCCATTGCTAGTGCGTGCCGGCGAGGCGTCTGAGCGCTCAGCGAGCGTGGATGTAGCCCTCCTGCATCGCCAAGATCTCCTGACCCTGAGACCCTTGAGTCTGGGTCTCGAAGATTGGCGAGCCCTTCGGTGGCCAGTCTGTGAACCGGCTGGTGTCGTAGACGGAAAAGGCGGTCTGGAAGCCGATGTCATATACCGGTAGCGCTGAGTTGAACCAGCGTACCCAGTCATACACCAGCTTGTCGAAGCGCTTGGTGGCGATCGGAACTGCTGCCGCCTCCCTAGTGATTGCGTTGGACACATTCACGCGGCCGATCCCCGGTATTGTCGTGACCGGACCAATACCCAGTCCAGGCTCAGACGGGCTGGAGTAGTTGTAATCGGACAGCGGCAGAGTGAGCTCGCTCAGTGGGTTGGTGATCTCACAACATGAGGTCCAGAAGTAGATCATGTCGAAATTGCCGCCCGTCAGATCTGAGTAGAATTGCTCGTACTGGGGCTCCACGACCTGTGCGTGAATCCCGATCCCGTTGAACAGCGTTCCTAGGTACGTCGATGCGAGGTCGGGCCCCGACCAGCCGCTGGGCGCCATGATCGTCACGTCAAAGGGCTTGCCATTTGGCATGACCCAGCCGCCCGAGCTGTCTTTGAAACCGAGGCCCTCGAGCGTTTTCCGGGCTGCAGTGGGATCGTAGTTGTATGGGTTGAGACGGTCGACCTGCGTGGAAGTGAGGTAAGCGGCTTGAATGGTGGGTGAAATCGGTGACGGGTACTTGATGACCTGCGCACCGCCTGCACCCGACCTGAATTGCCCCCACACGTCGTTCACCAGCGCCTGGCGGTTGATCAGCTCCGCAATGGCCTGACGCACGCCCCGCATGTTGAAGGGGTACTGGCGCAGGTTGAAGAATAGGCCCTTGACAGTCGTGCCATCGCCGTTCTTGAACAGCGTGAGATGGGGTGTATGTTCAGCCTGCCCAACGATGAGCTTTGGCATTCCGACGAGGGTCTCATCAAAGGCACCGCTCAGCATTGCGGGATAGACGGCATTGTTGGACCCCAGCACGGTGAACTTCAGGGTCGGGATGGTGAATGCCGACGCGTCCCAGAAGCCCCGCCACTTGCTCATGAGGATCTCTGAGGTGTTGATCGCGTGGAGCTCGTAGGGACCGTCGCTTATGAGTCTCGCTGGGGAGAACGCAACGACCGCCTTGTCCACTGCGGCGACCGCTTTGCCGACGGTGCTCGAGCTTGCGTTGGTCGGAGACTTTCGGTAGATCCTGTAGTCAGCGAGGAGCTCGGCCTTGAGCGAGGCTGGCAGCAGGTGGGCGTACTGGCTCGCCGGCACCGGAATGATCGTGTCGATGCTCGGCATCACCTGGTCTGCGAGGATTCCCGGAAGCAGCGTGAAGACGATCTCGTGAGCGTTCGGTGTCGTGACGTTCTTGAGATCGATCCAGATGGTGTTCCCGCCGCCTGCGCCCTCGATCAGAAACGAGTCGAAGACATCGGCGCTCGTGAGCGGCTTGCCGTTTGTCCACTGGTCCCGCTGGAGGGTGACTGTGATGTGTCGGCCGGTCGCCATCGAGCCCGAGATGGTGATGCTCGAGGCCAGCTCTGGGTAGTACCCGAGAAGGTCGAAGGGGCGCTGGAAGGCCAGCTGCATCATCGCGGTGTTTGACAGGAAGTTTACCCAGTTGGGGTTGTAGGGGTTGAACGACCGTGTCAGCAGCGAGCCTTGACGGCCGAACGTGAAGGTTGTTGCATGGGCGGCGTGACCATGGCTTCGTCGCGACGCCGCGTAGGCGCTTGTGCCGGTTAGGGCACCGCCGGCCAGCAAGATGGCGGCAACAACAGCGACTGCATGCCGGCGCCCCAGCCGCAGAGTGTTGCGAGTGCGCACGTGGCTGGTCGCCGCGGCTAGGCGCGGCGGCGTGGTGCCACTACGTATAGATGTCCACAAACCTGGACGTGGCATTGATAACCTCCCTCATTGATGTCCGCCCGAGCGGTGGAAGCTCGGGTTCTGCTGCCCGAGCCCATCGCTCGGGTTACTCCAGGTAGCCCGTCCGTCATCCCGCAGCTCCGGTTCTGACGTCTGCTTGGGCTTCCAGCTCTGAGCAGAGCACGAGGTACATCGCGTGCGACCACGTTAGGTCGGCCGCGGGGGCGCCCCAGCGCTCTGTCCATTCCTTGTAGTGCACGGGATCGCGGCGTTCGCCGCCGAACTGCTCAGCGAGCCGGCCGTCGCCGTCGAAGTGCTCAGCGATCCAGCTACGGCATCTGCTCGCCGCGGCGTGGTCGCCGACGGCGGCATAGTGCCAGCCAAGTGAGGCGGTCAGGACGGGCCAGCTACCGCCGCCATAGTAGGTATCGGTCGGGTAGCGGCGCAGGCCCCCGTCGAAGGTGAGCTGTTCCTCGATGGCGCGCACGGTCGCGATGAAATGGGGGTCGTCTGGGTCGACGAGACCAAACGGCGTTGCCATCCAGAGCAGGCTCGCATCGACTGCGTCGGATGCAGTCGACTTGACGAAATGGCCGAGCCGGGTGGTTCCCTCGTGGGCGATCAGACGGATGGCATCGGCCCGCTCGAACAGTTCGCCCATGTCCAGCATGCGCGCTGCTGCCATCAGCCCGCCGTATACGCAGGCGAGCGTCGAGACGTGCCGGGCGTCGCCATGCTCCTCCCAGACGTCAAAGCACGCGGTTAGGCCGAAGATTTCGATGTAGCGCGCGACGCTTCGGGCAGCCTCCGCCAGATCGGCAGGCAGGACCTCAGCGCCGGTCGCAAGGACGTGGTGTTCCAGGGCCCAAAGCCACGTGCCGTAACCGTCTATCTGAAAGTTTGGCCAATCGTCAGCCACGACCGAGCCATCCAACGCGAATCGCGCCGGCGGCATGTGATCCAGCTTCGGACCCTCGCCGCGCTGGTGGCGTGCGATCACCCCCTCGATCACATCGGAGATGCCGCCAATTGCTGCGGCGACCCAGCGGTGGAATCGGCGGGCCGCCGCGTGCTCGCCGCCGCGGTCGAGGGCAAAGGCTATGAACGAACCGTCTCTCAGCCAGCAGTAGTTGTAGGTCGGGAAGTCACGGCACGCAACAAATGCGCCGCTAGGCTCCTGGTTATCGAGGATCCGGGCGACGCTCACGCCCTTTAGTTCGACTTGGGCGTTGTCACTGAGAGCGGCGGCGACTCTGTCCATGTACGGCCTCAGTCTCTGGATGGTGTCCGATGCCAGATTGCGCTACCCGCACGGTCAGGGGCGGGCAGGCTGAACGATTCGCGTAACACGAGCGTGGCGGCTCCCACGGCCCACGCCTCATCCCCCCAACGCTGGATCTTCACCTCGACCTGGCGTCCCTGGCCAGCGAAGGTCTGATCGCACACCGCGGAGACGACGGGATCGAGGTAGGTGGCGCCGAGCTCGGTTCCCTCGCCACAGACGATCACCAGCTCTGGGTTGAGCAGCGTGACCATGTTTGCGACGGCGAGTCCGAGCTTGCGCCCCGCGTCGGCTACGACCTCAACGGCAACGGCGTCGCCGTCCCTGGTGAGCTGGATGAGTTGCTCGCGGGAGATCTCGCGGCCGCAGCGTTCGCTCAGGCGACGGCGGATTGCGTCTTCGCCAACGAGTGCCTCGAGGCAGCCGAACCGGCCGCATTCGCAGCGCGGCCCGCCCGGCTCGACGATCATGTGGCCTAGCTCGCCAGCGGCGCCCGTCGCGCCCCGGTACGGGGCGCGTTCGATGACGATTCCTAGGCCGATACCCTGACCGACGCTGAGCGTGACGAAGCTCCGATGGGCGAGCCCGTCGCCGCTCCACTTCTCGGCGACCGCGAGCGCGTTCATGTCGTGATCGACCCAGACCGGGAGCCGCAGCTTGCGGCGCAACGGACGCATGAGCTCGACGTCACGCCACTGAAGAAGGTGCGAAAAGCGGCACACCCCTTCACGGGAGTCGATCACGCCCGACAAGCCGATGCCTACGCCGAGCACCTTCTCGCGTGGCGCAGCGGCCAGCTTGAGTGCGCGCTTCGTCTCGGATTCGATGGCCGCGATCGCGGCATCCGGTGCTCCGACAAGCGCCGCCGAGACTTCGACCGAGGCGACTACGGCGGCATCGAGGTTGCAGACGACGGTCGTCAGGCCATCGCCGCGCAGCTTGATCCCGACCACGTAGCCCCCGGTGACATCGATGTCGAGCAGCACCGGCGGGCGGCCGCCGCTAGCGGGCGCCGTCGCAACCTCCACGAGGATGCCCCGATCAATCAACTGGGCGACGATGTTCGAGACCGTCGCCGCGCTGAGTCCGCTCTGCCGAGCAAGTTCGGCGCGCGAGATTGGCCGGGCCTCGCGAACGAGTTCGATGAGTAGGCTGCTGTTGAGATCGCGCAGAAGCTCGCGGGATCCACGCCGGAGCGCGGTGCCGTCGGTTGCGGTGCCGACGGCGTCCAATGGTGCGTCGGCAGCGGAAGCTGCTGCCCCGCGCCTATCCCTGAAGCTGGACCTTGTCATGTCTCCTCGCTTGGCCGGGGAGAGATCAGGAACTCCCCGTTACTTTCGTTATTGACGATACTAAGTCCCGGAGCGCCTGTCAAGAACGCGTCAACGGCCCAGCGGTTATTTCGGGGCCGATGAGTGCCAGGTGTTCCTGGATAGCTGGGAGGCTGCTAGCGGGAGGCCGACGGGAACGAGCCCAGCGTCCGCAGGACGTTGACGCGTCCACGCAGGCCGGCGAGCGCGTCGCTCACCGCAGCGTCCGTGTCGCGGCCGTCCAGGTCGGCGAAGAACATGTACTGGCCCAGCCCTGCCCGCAGCGGGCGTGATTCGATGCGGGTCAGGTTGACGCCGCGGAACGCCAGCTCGGACAGGCAGCTGACGAGCCATCCGGGCGAGTCGGTGCCGGCCCCCCAGAAGACGATCGCCGTCTTCCATGCCTCACCCGGCCCCGCCGGCGAGCCTGGCACGCCAGCGTCAGTGCCGGCGGGCGCCAGCCACACGAAGCGCGTCTGGTTATCGGGCACGTCAGCGATCCCCGCCTCGAGCACGGCGCAGCCGTAGAGCTCGGCGGCCAGACGGGTGCCGATCGCGGCCCAGCGGTGACGGATGCGTTCGGTCACGAGCCGCACCGCCTCGGCGGTCGAGCTGGCGGTCATTACGCGCGCCTGCGGAAGCTGCGCTCGGATGAAGCCACGGCACTGCGCCGTGGCCTGTGGGTGCGAGATCACGACCTCGATCTGTTCCAGCGGCAGGGGCTCCTGGGCGATCAGGCACTGTTCGATGCCCAGCACAGTCTCGCCCACGATGCGTACGTCCTCTGCTTCAAAGGCCAGCGCGTCCAGGGTGACGTTGACCGAGCCCTCGAGCGAGTTCTCGATCGGCACGACAGCGCGCTCCGCTGCCCCGTCGCGGACCGCGAGCACGGTGTCGTGGATCGTGTCCATGGGGAGCAGCTCGAATGAGCGCGCGGACGGCGCGCTCAATGCGGCGGCCTGCGTAAAGGTCCCTTCAGGACCCAGGTACGCGACCCGCATCTGCCCGCTAGCTCGCCGTGGCGCCGAGGTGGCCGGCACCGGTCGCGCCGCCCGCAAGCGCGACCCGCACGGCCTCGCCCTCCTCTGGCGAGAGCTCGAGCTCGGGCTGCCCGTTGCGAATCTGCTTGACATACAGCCGTGCCGTGTCGCGATGATGGATCGAGGAGAGCACGATGCCCGACCGGGTCGCGTCAAGCAGCGCGATCGAGGTGGACTGCCTGCCCGACATCTCGCCGTAGGCGTCGTAGCGGATCAGTGCTCGATGCGCGATCGCGCCCTGCAGGCGCAACTCGGCGTGGTTCATGCGCTGGTCCAGCCGCGTGCCGAAGTCCTCCACATACTGGGCCAGGGTCTCAAACGATGCCTGCAGGTGGGCGGCGTGAGCAACCAGGTCGCGGGCACTGTCGCCGAGGACCGCCCGTTGCGCGGCTCTCATGCGGCGCACTGCGAGCGTCAACCCGACGGACCATGCCACGCTGCCGACTGCAACCGCAGCGGCCGCGACGGCGATCACCCCGACGGTGCTGTTCAGACTGTCCACAGCCTCAATATAAGCTGCCGCTCCGGCTAGAAGCTTGCGAACGGCTTCAGCCTGTGGTCGGCTTTGTGCTGCTGACATGCGCGGCACCGATCCTGACGGCGATCCAACGCGTCTCAAGCCAGCCGAGGTCGGGCACGAACTGGCCGGAGTTGATCGGCTGGCCACCGCTGCCTGGGCCGACCGGAATCCCGCTGGCGTTCAGCGCCTGGGCTATGGCGGTTCCGACGAACACCTTGTAGAGCACGTCCGAGCTGTACAGCTCCGATGTCCCTACGGAGATCTCGTAGACGGCATCCCTGCTGGTGGCCGCGCTCGCCGCCTGGGGGACGTGCTTGGCGATGGTCGCTATCCCGTCGGCGCGCAGCCGCAGAACCTCTAGCAGCGAACTCTGCGCTGCCGCCATCTGGGCCGGGGCGTGAAGGCGCTCTGCCTGCCGCAGCTGCGACTCTGCCTGCTGAAACTCAGGCGTCAGGTTGACCGTGCCAGGATCACCGCCGCTCAGGGCGCGGAAGAGGTTCTTGCCAGTCAGATCCGAGCTGTTGATGAGACCGTAGACACTGGCGTTGTAGTTCTTCAGCGAGCGCAGAGTCGCGCTCGTATTGAGGCTGTGGATCAGCAGGGCCAGGACGATCGCGATGACCACGACCACCGCGGCAAGCACGGCGCGCCGCACCTGGACCTCCTGCCGGTGGTGTGCTCCGGGTGGCCGGCCCGAAACCCCCGGTGGCCGGCTGGAGCCCCCCGGTCGGCGGCTGGAGCCCCCCGGTGGGCGGCCCGACGGGCGCGGCGGCCGGCGCTGACTGCGTGACCGTCTGGGCCCCGGGCGGGGAGTCGGTTGCGGCTCATCGGCCTCATCGAAGAACGACAACTTCTCTTCCGCTCCTTGCGGGACTTTTAGGCAGCCCTCAGTAATAGCGGCTCGGCGAGGGGCACGGCAAGTCCGCAAGCGACCGTGCAACGAGCGGCGAGACGACGCCGCTCGCAGGGACTGTGCCGTGCGCTCCGAAGATCATCACAGACGTGAGAGCGAGCCAGCTTCCGACCGAACACCTCGGCCAGGCGCCGACGGCCAGCAGCCGCTCGCGTACGCGCACACATATCACTGACGCTCGCGCTGGCCTCCTCGACGCCGACGAGGCTGGCCTGGTGCTGAACCGCTACCGGCTCACCAGGCGCATTGGCAGCGGGGCGTTCGGAACCGTCTGGTCGGCCCGTGACGAGCGGCTCGATCGCGACGTGGCCGTGAAGGTGCTGCCGCGCGAGCGGGTGGTTCACGCCCGCTTCCAACGCGAGGCGCGAGCGGCCGCGCGGCTGCAGCACCCAGCGATTGTGACCCTGTATGAGGCTGCCGTCGACGACGACGGTGCCTACCTGGTCTCCGAGCTCGTTCGTGGCCGCACGCTGGCCACACTGCTGGCCCAGGGCAGGCTCTCGGACCGGGAGATCCTGGAGCTGGGCGTGGCGCTGTGTGACGCGTTAGCGCACGCGCACGCCCAGGGCGTCATCCACCGCGATGTGAAGCCGTCGAACATCCTCGTGCCGAACAACCGCGGCAGGGGACCAGCCGGTGGCGGACTCCAGTTCGGCGATCGCGTGAAGCTCACAGACTTTGGCGTGGCGCAGGTGGTGGGTGCGGCTGCGCTCACGCTCACCGGTGACATCGTGGGGACGCTGGCCTACATGGCCCCTGAGCAGGCGCGCGGTGAGGAGGCTGGACCGGAGTCCGACCTCTATTCGCTTGCGCTCGTGCTCTACGAGGCGCTCACCGGCGTCAACCCTCAGGCTGGAGGCAGCCGCCGCCGCTCCGCGGCGTTCGTGCCGCCGCTGCGCCGTCAGCGCCGTGAGCTGAGCCGGCGTCTCGCGGCCGGCATCGACACGGCGCTGCGGCCGCGTCCGCTGCAGCGCGGCGGCCTGCTCGAGCTTCGCGCGGCGCTCATGGCGTCGCTCGACGAAGCCGACGATACGCCCGGAGTGGTCACTCCGGGCTGGCACGGCTATGAGCCGGAAGGCTGGGCCAGGGACGAGCCAGGGCCCGAATGGGACGCCGCGCCGCCGCCGCGCCTGCACCTCGCCGGAGAGACGGCCGGCCGTCCCTCCAGATCCGTGGTGGCGGTGGCGCACGTCACTGGCTGGCCGGCCCGTGCCCTCAACGCCGCCGGGGCCGGGCTGGGGGCGGTCTGGCTGGCCACACACCTCTGGCAGCACCCGCCGCTTGCGCCCGCCGTAGCCGGGGTTGTGGCGGCACTGGCGGCGCTGTTCGCGCCCATGGCGAGCGCACTTCTGACCGGAGTCGCACTCGGCGCCGTCGCGCTCGCGGGCGCGCTGCCGGCGGTGATCGCAACGCTCGGTGGGCGCTGGTGGCAACGCGCGGTGATCGCGGCCGTGGCCGTCGGCGTGCTCGCTGCCGCTGGCCGCGCGACCGGGCACGACCTCTACTGGCTGCCGTCGCAGATCCCTCCGGGCGACCCGCGCGCACTGGCCTTGCTCGGGGTCTGGGCAGTGGCGGCGGCGATCCAGCCACTGCTGCGCGTGCGGCGCTTCCCGATGCTGGACCTGCTGCTTGCGGTGGCTTGGTCGGTCGCACTGGTGTTGGCGGTTGAGGCCACCCACGCGCGGCCGATCACCGGTCAGATCCCGGGCGCGCTGCTGGCGGCGGCGATCGTGGGCCTCCCGCCAGTGCTAACGATCCTTGAAGAAACTAAGGCTCACGGGGGTATACATAGGGACGTTGCGTAGCATGAGTGGTTGGACAGACGTGACCCAGCCCGCCCAATCGACCCAGGCCTGTGACGCCAATGCCCGTTCTCAAGAGTCTCGAGAGCAAGATAGCCGGAGTGGTGGAGGGTACGTTCAACCGTGTCTTCCGCTCGCCCGTGCGCCCAGTGGAGATCGCGCGCAAGCTCGCCCGCGAGATGGAAGAGCACCAGTACGCGACGCTGTCGCGAACCTACGTGCCCAACGAGTACCGCGTCTACCTCTCAGAGCGTGATCGGGAGCGGTTTGTGAACTATGAGGCCGCGCTCGCCGACGAGCTGGCCGGCTACCTGCTGGAGCACGCCCGGCGGGAGCGCTTCGTCCTCCTGTCACGGCCAGTTATCGAGTTCCAGACCGATGAACGCCTGGGGCTCGGGGAGTTCGGGATCGAGACCGCGCTCGTGCAGCCGGAGGAAGACCCGCACCAGCCGCCAGCCCGACTGGAGCCTGATTACGCTCCCGAGCCGGCTGGACACACGATGATCTTCAGCCCTGCGCAGCGGCTGGCGCCACCGCTCGAGCCGGCGCCGTATGTCCGTCAGCAGCGGGCGCTGCTGATCTACAACGGCCGGCGGCTGGTGGTCGGCCCACACGGAGCGGTGCTGGGCCGCAGCCGCGAATGCGAGATCGTGATCGCCGACCCCAACGTCTCCCGCCGTCACGCCGACCTGCGCCTCGAGGCTGGCGCCTGGGTGATCACTGACCTTGGTTCGACCAATGGCACCCGGGTCAACGGCCACCGGATCCAGGAAGCCGAGGTGTTGCGCCCCGGTGACGAGATCGAGCTCGGCTCCTCGCTGGCCACCTTCGAGCTCGAGTAGCCCCGACAGTCGAACAGGATCGATGCTCCACCCAGTATCCGTCGGGCTCAAGTTCGGCTTCCTGATCGTTCTGTACCTGTTTTTGCTCTGGGTCGCCGCCAGCACGCTGTTTGACCTGCGTCGCGGCACCGGCGGGCGACGCGGGGGTGCCGCTGCAGCCAGCGAGGCGACGAGCATTCACCAGACTGCCGACCCGCTTGCCGTGCTCGAGGGCGATTTTGAGCCGCGGCTCGTCGTGGAGCACGCCGACGGCCACCAGCCAGGGGTCGCCTACGACCTGATGGAGCCGGTCACCCTCGGGCGCGGTAATGTCGAGCTCAAGCTGGAGGATCCGTTTGCGTCGACCCGTCATGCCACGATCACGCGCCAGGGCCGTACGGTGGTGATCGAGGACCTCGGCTCCACCAACGGCACCTATCTGAACGAGGAAGAGCTCACCGGGCCGCAGCCACTCCACGACGGCGATCGAATCCGGATCGGTGCCTCCGAGTTCACCTACTTCCAGTGAGCGGGACTGATCAGATGCTGAAAGCGACAGAGACCACCGTAGCCACCGACGTCGGTCGTCAGCGGCGCGACAACGAGGACTCGAGCTACGCGAGCGGCTCCGTGTTTGTTGTTGCCGACGGCATGGGCGGTGCGCAGTCCGGCGAGGTCGCATCCAAGATCGTGGTCGACGCTTTCAGCAGCGGGCTGCCGGAGACTGGAACCGCCGAGGAGAGGCTGGCGGTCGTGGTACAGCGAGCCAACCGCGAGATCCACGAGCGCTCGCGCAGCGAGGCGGCCAACGCTGGCATGGGCACCACGGTCACGGCGGCCTACCTGGATGGCGACGCGATCGCGATCGCGCACGTCGGCGACAGCCGCGCATACCTGTTGCGCGACGGTGAGCTCAGGCGCCTGACCGAGGACCATTCGCTCGTCGAGGAGCTTGTGCGCGGCGGCCGGCTGACCGAGGAGGAGGCGGCTGAGCACCCGCAGCGCTCGGTGATCACGCGCGCGCTCGGGATCGAGCCGCTCGTGGAGATCGACACCTGGACCTACCCGCTGCGCCCCGGCGACGTCGTCCTGCTGTGCAGCGACGGTCTCACTTCGATGGTCAGCGAGCAGCAGCTTCAGCGGGTGGTCGTTGCGGCGCCGACTCTGAACGAGGCTGCCCAGCGGCTGATCGGTGCCGCCAACGAAGCGGGTGGGCGCGACAACATCACGGTGGTGCTGTTCCGCGTCACGCGGGCGGGGCGCGAGGACGCGTCGCTCGACCAGCCAACGGTGATCACCACGCCTGTCGCCGCCCCGCGACCGGCGCCGACCCGCGCGCAGATAAGCCCGCGGCCGGTTCGCCGTGCGCGCGTGCAGGGCTTCAAGCCGCAGTTGCCGGCGGGCTTCGTGCAGCCGGCCGAGCACGAGCGCCACTTTGGCCTGCTGGGCAAGACGGTCGCTGCGTTCACTGCGCTGGCTGTC
>JAJYHG010000084.1 GCA_021784895.1 Actinomycetes bacterium | reverse complement strand
CAAAGGCACACCAGGGTGTGCCTTTGGCCCACCCAGTCGCTGTGGTGGACGCGCGGTCTGGGCATACGACTGCAAGCGCGTGCCTGGAAGCGCCGTAGCGCCACCATCTCCGACGCTATACACGTGGCCCCGCGCACCTCGCTTGACTAACCTGTCAGTATTGTTCTGGTGAGATCTCCCGCTGCCACCCGCGCGCGGCTGCTGGACACCGCCACGGAGCTGTTCTACACCGAGGGGATCGCCGCGACGGGCGTGGACAAGGTCGTGGCTCGCGCGGGGGTGTCCAAGCCGACGCTCTACGCGCACTTTCGCTCCAAGGAGGCGCTCGTCGCGGCGGTGCTCGAGCGACGCCATGGCGAGCGCGTGGCGACGCTCGACGCCTGGGTGCGCGCACACGCGGACAGTCCACGCGAGCGGCTCCTCGCGGTCTTCGACTGGCTGGCGAGCTGGCACGCAAGCGTTGGGGGGGAACGGGGCTGCGCGTTTGTGAACGCCGCCGCTGAGGTTGCCGGCACGGGACATCCGGCCCGGGAGGTGGCCCGCCGCCACAAGCGCTGGATGCGCGATTACCTCGCCGGGCTCGCCAGTGAAGCCGGGCTCCCTGATCCGAAGCGTCTTGGTTGCGACCTGATGCTGCTCGTCGACGGCGCCAACGCCCGAGTGACCGTCGATGGTGACCTCGCAGCGGCGGCCGACGCCCGCCGCCTGGCCGCAGTGATCCTCGATGCCTACCAGGGACAGCCACGATGAACCCCGCCAGCGGAGCGCTGCGGCGCTCGCCGGCGACCCGTGGCCCGAGGCTTGCCAGTGGTCTCGGCTCCGCTCTCGGCCTGGCGTCGGGATCCGCGGTCGCGATCGGCCTGGCCCGCTTCGCCTATGCCCTGTTGCTCCCCTCGATGCGTGCCGATCTGCACTGGTCATTCGCGACCGCGGGTGCGCTGAACACGGCAAACGCGGTCGGCTACCTTGCCGGGGCGCTGGCGGCCGCGACCGTCGCACGTCGCTGCGGGACGCGCCGGGTCTTCGTCACCAGCCTCGGGGTCACCGTGCTGGCGCTGCTCGCGACGGCCAGTACCGGCAACACGGTGGTGCTGGCGACACTGCGCGCAGTCACCGGGGCGTCTGGTGCACTCACCTTCATCGCCGGTGCCGGGCTGGTCGCCGCGGCCGCGTCAGCGTCCTCCCCCCAGCGGGCCGCGACGCTGCTCGGCGTCTACTTCGCCGGTGGCGGGGCAGCGATCGTTGTGTCTGGTGTCGCGATCCCCCACCTGCTTGCCGCCACCAGCGCTGCAGCAGGCTGGCGCTGGGGATGGGTCGTGCTCGCCGGGCTCGGCGCGGTGGCGTTTGCGGTCGCGACCCCGGTCGCGCTGGCCAGCGCCGAGCCTCCGGCGCCACCTGTTGCCGACAGGCGCTGGCCAGCCCGGCGGCTTGGAGCGCTGCTGGTCTCCTACTGCCTGTTCGGGGCGGGCTACATCGCGTATATGACCTTCATCATCGCGTTCCTGAAGGGCCACGGCGCGGGGCCGTCCTGGCTCGGCACCTTCTGGGTCGTGCTCGGCGCGGCCTCGATCGCCGGCGCCTTCGCCTGGGCGCGCCCGATCGCCAGGCTTCGCGGCGGGCGCGGGTGCGCCATGGTGCTGGCTGTGCTCGCGGCCGGGGCGCTGTTGCCGCTCGTGTCCCGGTCCCCAGCGGCGGCCATGGGCTCGGCGCTGCTGTTCGGCGGGTCGTTCCTCTCGGTTGTCACCGCCGTCACCACGGTTGCCCGCCGGTCACTTGAGCCACACCACTGGACCGCCGCGATAGCCGGGCTGACGGCCGCCTTCGCGCTCGGCCAGTCGGTCGGGCCTGTGCTCGCCGGCGCGCTCTCCGATGGCCGGGCGGGATTGACTGCCGGGCTTACCCTGTCCGCCGCGGTGCTCGTCGCCGCGGCCCTCGTCGCCCTCGCTCAGGGCCACCGGGAGCTGCCCGTGCGCCCCGCGGCGGCCACCGCTGGCCCGACCGCAGCGGTCTGAGCAGACCCGCGCGCGGTGGTCCGTGAGTGGCGGCGACCACGGCTCCGGCGGTGTGCCCGCGAGGCCGTCAGTCGCTCGCAGAGCAGCCGGCGGGCTGGGTTACCGCAACCGAAGCTCGCGTTCACCGGCGAGGACCGGCCGGCAGCAGGGGGCTGCACTCGGTGAGCGTCCCGGTAGCGCCGCCGACCGGGCTCTCGGACGACCTGGGAGCTGTCAGCTCGTCTCTGGCACAGGCGGGGTGGCCGCTTGCCACGTCGTCCTCTCCCCTTCGGCCACTCGCTCCTGCACGGTGCTGGAAAGCTACGGCGGCGACAGCGAGCCTTCGCCGAGCAGCGGGCAGTCCCAGGCGATCGCCGTGAGAGGTCAGTCAGCCACGACCACGATCACGCGAGTTGCCCTTTCGCCGCTGGGTACACACCGGCAGCAGGAGGGCAACCTTCGCTGCCAACAAGTCAGACCGAGCGATCCAGAGCGCGCCGCCGAACTTTGCTCGTTCCAGCCTGCTGCACTGGACGGGGTCCTGATCCCGCTCGTAAGCGACCCCTCACGGGCGTGGATGGCGCGGCTGGCTTACGTGCCCGGTTCGGGAGTAGCCGGCGGCGCGCGGATCTCAGCGAGCGTGACCATCAGCGTGCGCGGGGGGCGCTGCTCAGGGCACGGAAGCCGCAGCGCTCGTAGAACGATGCTGCCTGGTAGTCGATGGGGTGAACGACGATCGTGCGGACCGCGAGCTGCGCGCGAGTGAACGCGGCTCGTTGAAGTGCCTCGCGCAGGAGCACCGCACCCAGGCCCCTCCCTGGTGGCGGCGGTCCACCGCGAGCCGCGCAACGAGCGCAACGGGTATCGGTCATTGGCGAGAGATGCCCTCGCGGATTGGCTCTGCCCGACATGGCGCATGAGCCATCTCTTGAGCACGTCGTTGCCAGAATCGAAGCCCGAGGCGTCATGCCGGGCAGGGTTGCCACGCTCGGTTCTCGCCTTGGGTGAGCTCGAGATCGACTGCGGAGATCCGCGAGGCGAGCGACGCTATCCTGATCGACGGTCTCGAGAGCGTCGAGGAACCGGGCTGATTCGTCCTCGCTGAGCGTGAGTTTCCGCTGATCTGCGAGCCCTTCAGCAGCGCGACTCGCGGCCGCTTGCCTGAATAAGTCGCTGAGCGACTCACCCACAGCGGCGGCGGCTTGACCGGCGGAGCCCGCGCGCGTGCACCGAGAGGTACACGCGCCCCGCAATCAGCCAGTCGTCCCGAGTCGCGCGGGACGGGAGGCCACGATCGGCTACGCGTCGTTGACGCGCTCGAGGTGGACGACGCGGTCTTGGATGTCCTCGCCGCCGAGTGCCTGGATCGCTGCGACGAGTGGCTGGATGCCGGCGGGACGCCGGAAGAAGCGGTCTGACAGGACGACGAGCACTCCGGGGTGGTGCCCGCCGGCGGTCCTGTGCTCCGCCGCCGTGCGGGCGTAGTCGCCAACATTCTCGGTCAAGACGACGTCGGCGCCTGCCACTGCCGCGCCGAACACCTCTGGATCGCAGGCGCCCGCCAGCCCGGTAGCGGCGACCGTAGTCGCGTCGATGCTGATCGCACCGAGCGCTTCGGCCACGCTGGCCGGGTAGATCGACGGCGTCGATCTGCGCGCGCGTAACGACGCCGTCGGACGCAAGCTCAGCCGCCGGATCCTGGGCCGCGCCGACGTGGTCGATCCACTTTGCGACCGCCCACACGTCGGGTCCTGCGATCAGTCCGGCTCGGCGGCCGCTCGCGCCGTCACGGAAGGTGGTGATCGGATGCTCGTCCCGGCGCGCACCCTCCTCGGTGTATCCGCGGAGTCGGCCGGACAAGCTCTCGCCAGCGGCGCCGGCGCGGAGGCGAAGCCGTTCGGCTAGACGATCGTCTATGCGAACGGACGCGTTGACAGACAACATGCGTGCCGCGTTGTCCGCTGTGATCACCGGGAGGAGGGAGTGCTGGAGCCCATCGCTCTCGACGTCGCCGGAACCGCCGCGCCGGCTCCTGCCTCTGTCCCCCGTCTGAATCCTGGCCCCGAGTCGAGTCATCCGATCCACGTCGATACGGTGGGTGCATGATCTATCAAAGGGCGGTAGCCCTGACGCCTTGAGCGCCCGATCTTCCGGTCGCAGCGATATCCGCCGTGCTCGCCGCGACCGTGGACATAGCTGCTGGGACCACCTTGTGGTCGCACCGTTGTGGGTCGCCTTCCAAGCGAATCTCGGCACTCTGCTGCGGAGCTGTGAACATGGCGACACGCTCGGTGCCCAGCGCCGGCCATGCACCCATTGGGTACGTGGCAGCAAGGACAAGTGGATTGAGCAGCAACGCGCGGAGGGCTGGCGGATTGTGGCCGTTGAGCTAGCTGAGAACGCGATCTCGCTGCCCTGGCTCGAGCCAGCCGTGAAGCGCACGATCGTGCTGCTCGGACACGAATGGCACGGCGTGCCCGACGAGCAGGTGGAAGCGGCAGATGTCTGGGTCGAGATCCCGATGGTCGGACAGGGCGCGAGCCTCAACGTCGCCCTTGCAGGCAGCCTCGTGCTGTACCGGCTCGCTGGCCTGTCGTGATCGTGGGCGAATGGCATGTCGCTGTGTCTTCTACGCTGCGCACCTTTGATCGGGTTTCAGGCCGCCAGGCCGCTTGGTGCGATGCGCGTGCAGCCGCTCATCTCGAGCATCGCGGCCACGTCGGCGGTGGTGAAGGCGTCGGCACCGTGGGGGGCGATGCCGGAGCCGGGCACGGTGGTGGCACCGACCCCTTGAGTGAAGGCGATCAGGCGGCGGATCGCGCGGCGCAGACGCTCGGGGCGGCCGGCGATCACCCCTTCCCAGACGGTCGCCGAGACCTGGCGCAGGTCGATGTTGTGCCCGTCGACGTCGGCCGCCGAGTGCCAGTGGATCGTGATCGGTGTGGACTTGGCGCCGTGCCTGCCGGGCGGGCTGCCTGCGGCGAGGGCGATCGTCACCTGCGCCGCGGTGGCCGGGCTCTGGCCGCGGCGGTAGTAGAGCGAGTTGTGCTTCCAGGTCAGGGCCGGGGTCTCGAGCGTGACGTCGATCCCCTGGGCACGGGCTGCGGCGACCGCGGCAGCGGCCTGGCTGTAGATCGCTTGCGGGGCGGCGGGCGAGAAGGCGAAGCGGACCGGTTCGCACGCCCGTCCCCACGGCCTGCCCACGGTCGGCGCCTCGCCGGAGGAGCTGAGGAAGGTGGTGTAGCCGGGGGTGTCGGTGATGGCCATCGCGGCCCTCTCCTGCACCAGGACCGTCAGGTCCGTCACCGGGATCGGCCGAGGCGGGGCGGCGATCGCGACCGGCGTGCCCCAGGCGGTGGTGGTGATCGTGCCGGTGGCCTGGACGCGCCCGCCCTTGCGCAGATCCATCGTGGCCTGGACGGGGAGCGGGTCGGCTCCGCGCGTGACATAGAGCGTCTGCACCCCGGCCGTCCCCTTCGCGGCTCCCGGGACTGTTCCGCGCAGGGCGATCAGCGGTCGGCCAGCGAGGGTCACGGCGCGCTCCGTGACGACGCCTGCGGGCACGAGCTCTGAGAGCGCCGAGCGGGTCGTGACGTCGACCGCGACGCTCTGATAGCCGGGGTCCGAGCGGCTGAAGCTGATCCAGCGCGCGCCAACCGCCGCCGCGTAGCGGGCCGGCAGCCCAAAGTAGTGAACCAGCGCCGTGCTGTTGCCCGAGAGGTAGGCCATCCCACCGGAGACCACGACCTGCGCACGGGTGCCCCGTGAGGTGGTGATCAGTTGCCGGCCCGAGGTCGCGCCGATCTGCGCGACGAAGCCGACATGCGTCCCGTTCTCAAGCTGTGAGATCACCTCGTGGAAGGAGCCGCTCGCGCGTGCGTCGGCGATGGTGCGGGCGAGCAGCGTCGCGGCGGCGCCGGGTTTCGCGGCCTGCGCCGAACCGACTGCTGACAGCGTGACTGCCAAGGCGCACAGAAGCGCCAGGCCCAGCGCGGGCGTCCGCCGCCTCAGCACTCGACCACGTTGACGGCCAGGCCGCCCAGCGAGGTCTCCTTGTAGCGGTCGCTCATGTCTTTGCCGGTGGCATACATCGTGCGGATCACGGCGTCCAGGGACACATAGTGGCTGCCGTCGCCGCGCAATGCAAGCTGGCAGGCGTTGATCGCCTTGACGGCGGCGATCGCGTTGCGCTCGATGCACGGCACCTGCACCAGGCCGCCGACCGGGTCGCAGGTCAGGCCGAGGTTGTGTTCCATGGCGATCTCGGCGGCGTTCTCCACCTGGCGGGGCGTGCCGCCCAGCACCTCGCACAGGCCCGCGGCCGCCATCGAGCAGGCCGAGCCGATCTCCCCCTGGCAGCCGACATCAGCACCGGAGATGGAGGCGTTCTCCTTGCAGAGGCTGCCGATCGCGGCGGCCGCCAGCAGGAAGCGGTGAACGCCCTCCTGATCGGCGCCGGGGACGAAGCGCGCGTAGTAGTGCAGCACGGCCGGGACCACCCCGGCGGCGCCGTTCGTGGGCGCGGTGACGACCCGCCCGCCGGCTGCGTTCTCCTCGTTGACTGAGAGCGCGAACAGATTCACCCACTCGAGCTGGCGCAGCGGCGCGTCCTCGGTGGCGGCGGCGAGCTGGGCGTGCAGGTTCGCGGCGCGCCGGCGCACGTGCAGCCCGCCGGGTAGCTCCCCTTCCTGGGTCAGCCCGCGCGCCACGCAGTCCTGCATCGCCTGCCAGATCACGCCGAGCCGGGACTCGAGCTCCTGCTCGCTGTGTAGCGCCAGCTCGTTGGCGCGGGCCAGCTCGCCGATCGTCAGCTCGGCAGCTTCAGCAGCCGCGACCAGCTCGACGGCGCTCTTGAAGGGAAACGGGAGCGGCGGTGGTGGTGGCGGCTCGGCGCCCAGCTCGTCCTCGCTGAGGATGAAGCCGCCGCCGATCGAGAAGAAGGTCTCGCCGGCGAGCGGCTCGCCAGCGCTGTCGCTGGCGGTGAACGTGAGCGCGTTTGAGTACTCCGCCCGGCGCTCGCCGCGGTGCCGGGCGATGTCTGACTCGGCGTCAAAGGCGATCGTGCGGTGGCCCAGCAGGCGCAGTTCGCGCCGCTGGGCGATCGACTCCACGCGGGCGGGCACCGACCCGACATCAACCGTCTCCGGCTGCTCGCCCTCGAGCCCCATCAGCACCGCTGAGTGTGTGCCGTGGGCGCGGCCGGTCAGCGCCAGCGAGCCGTAGAGGTCGACCCTCACCCTCGCCACGGACTCGAGGCCGCAGCTGCGCTCGAGCGCCCGCGCGAACCGCATCGCCGCTCGCATCGGCCCGACCGTGTGCGAGCTCGACGGGCCGATGCCGACCGAGAAGAGCTCAAAGACGCTGACTGTCATGCCGGCTCCCGGTGAGGCCTGGTCCCGCCCGCCGTCCAGCGGGACGAGCGGGCGGGGTGCAGAGGCCCTGGCTTACTCGGCTGGGATCTCCCCGTAGACCAAACTGAGGTCGATCCCCTGGCGCTTGCGCACCACCTGCGAGACAGCGTAGATTGCGATCGCCAGCACGTACATGCCACCCATCAGGTAGTAGGAGCCGGTGTTGTTGACGCCGTAGGCAGCATCGGAGAACCACTTCACGAGCGCCCAGATCAGGATCACGGCGAACAGGAGCGCCGCGGCCGTGATCAGCGGCAGGCCTGCCACCTTGTACTTGGCGATCGGTGAGGCGTTGTAGATCTCGGGCTTGCGCCAGGGCAGGATCGCGGCCGAGACGGTCGTGCCCAGGAAGGTGATCGCGATCACGAGCGTCGCGTCGAGCGTGTAGGACTCGAACGTCTTGCTCCACGCATACAGGGCCGCCAGCGGGATCGAGGGTACGAGCATCAGCGCCAGCGACCAGAAGGGCACGCCGTTACGCGAGACGCTCGCGACCTTCTCCGGCAGGATGCGGTCGAACGAGGCGGCGAACACGACCCGGGTCGAGGAGAGAAACACCGACCCGACCCAGCCGAAGAACCACAGCGACATGACCGCGATCAGGATGAACTGCAGCACCGGGCTTGTGAAGATCATCGCTGCCAGCGTCGCCGGGTAGGGGAAGACGCCGATCGGCAGCGTGCCGGCGTAGTAGGCGTTGTTGCCCGCCATGTAGAAGTTCCAGCCGAACGTCTTTGAGAACAGCAGGAAGAAGATGCCCGCGACGATCGTCGTGGCGATCAGGGCGCCGCCCATCGCGTAGATGTTCTTGCGGAAGTCAGAGGCGCCACGGACCTCGCCGTAGAGCGTCGCCCCCCAGTTGGACCAGAGGTTGAAGAACAAGAGCATCGGGATCAGCACCAGCACGCCGCTGAAGTTGAACGAGCCGATCGGGCTCGGTGTGTAGCCCTTGGTGCCCGCCTTCAGCGTCGCCGCGTAGGCGTTGCCGGTGGTGCCGTAGAGCCTGTGGGCCTGGCTGTTGAAGTCGTTGATGAACGACGCGTGCGAGGTCACCAGCAGCATGATCGCCATCACCGCCAGGCCGACCAGACCGCCGTAGAAGCAGAACTTCTGGATGCGCCCGTAGGTGCGGATCCCGAGCGCGATGAACAGCGAGGCCAGGCCGGCGGTGATCATCGAGGCCACGAACACGCCTGCGTGCCCGGACCAGAAGGTCACGCCGCCGTGCCAGCCCACGATTGCCGACAGCGGCCCCAGCACCTCGATGTTGAAGATGTTGGCGTAGATCGGAACCCAGTACCAGAGGATGAACCACCAGCCGGCGACGGCCAGCACGAAGCCGATGCCGCCGCCGAGCACGCGGCTCATCCAGACGTAGTCACCGCCGGCGCGCGGCATCACCGAGATCAGCCCGGCATAGGTGATCGCCTGGAAGATCAGGAAGGCGCCGGAGACGATAACGCCCCAGAGCAGGCCGCCATTGGGGATGAACGGTGCCGAAGCGAAGATGAACCAGCCGAGCGTCACCAGGTTGATCGCGAAGGTCGCGTAGATGAACGCGTCGCGCACCGACCAGCCGCGCACCAGGCCCGTGGCCTTGCGCACGAATACAGCACGCTCTTCAAACTCGCCACCAGTTGTGGTAGCCGCCATTGCAGTCGCCTCCTCAGCCGCTTGTCAGGACGAACTTTTTGATCTGCTTGCCGTTCTCGACATCGATCACGGCGCCCAGCAGCTGGCCCTGTTCGTAGGAGCTGCCGGGGTTCACGCACAAGGTCTTGCCCAACCGCCTGGTGCCACGGGACTCGTGGATGTGGCCGTGCAGGCTGAGCGCCGGCCCGAAGCGCTCGATCGCCTCCCGCACGGCCGTTGACCCCACGGGCTTGACCGCGTGGCCGGCGTCCTTCAGGTCCATCTCAGCCGTCAGCTCCGGCGCGTCATCCAGGCCGGTCCCGTAGGGCGGGCAGTGGAGGCTGAAGATCGTGCGCTCGGGCGGGTTTGTGACCTGGCCGACCATGGCGGCGATCCGCTGGGCCAGCGCCGGCTCGTCCTCCTCGCGGTAGGTGTCCCAGGGGGTGCGGTTGGCCCAGCCGCTCGAGACCATCTGGTAGCCGCCGAACTCGACCACGCGGCCCTCACCGAGCTCGACCGTCTTGGCGTCGAGCACGACCTCGTCGACCTCGAGCTGGTCGTCGTTGCCGGGGCAGACGAAGCAGCGGATACCGGTTCCGGCCAGGCGCTCGTCGGCCAGCTCCATCCACTCGCGCACGGTGCCCAGCATGTGCTCGTCAAACAGCGCGTGCCAGCGGCGCTCGTCGGAGCTGAGCTCGGCCAGCGCGTCGGGGTCGGTGCGAAACGGGTAGTAGCCGCGGCGCTTGACAGCCTGCTCAAAGGCGGCGACCTCTTCCTCGCCGGAGAGCACCTCACGGTTTTCGAGCAGGGTCGCGTGCCAGTTGCCGCCACCGTCGGAGATGATCGGCACGAGCGCCTTGCCGGTCATGTCGCCGCCGAGGATGATCACGTCGGCCTTGTAGTGCTTGCCGGAGTTCAGGAACTTGCGCCAGCACGTCTCCGAGCCGTGCACGTCGGTTGCGAAGAAGATCCTCACCGTGTGCGCTCCTCGGTCATCGCGATACCTCCTCGGGCAGGTCGTACCAGCGCTTGCGCTCGCCGATCTTGGCCCGAAGCTTCCAGGCGCGGCCCTTGGGCGCCTGCTCGATGTGTTCCAGCAGGCGCTTGATGCGGTCGCGGATTCGGCTCTGGTCCTGGTCGGGCAGACCGTAGGCGCCGACGTCGGTGGCGCAGCGCTCGAGGTTGGCGGTGATCGTACGCCACAGCCCCCAGTCCTCGGCGCAGAGCTTGGCGACGTGGGCGCCGTTGACGGCGTCGTCGTCGTGGTCTGCGACGTCATGGCCGTGCAGGAGGAGCACCGTGTCGCGGATGTCCTTCTCGTTGAGCTCGACGATCTGTAGCTTGGTGAGCAGCAGCTCGGCGAGCGGCACGGTGTCGGCACCCGCCTGCAGCCGGTCTGAGAGCGGGATCTCATGGCACATGCGGAACGAGCCGACGAAGACGTCCACCTGGCGGCCGTGCTGGGTGTCGTGGAACAGCAGCCGCTCCTTGCCGTTCATCGCGTTGAAGACCACCTGCGGCTCGTAGCCTGAGTCGCTGAGCAGCTGACCGGCGGCGCGGCCGCCGCCCTTGGGCACCGCGAAGTCAAGGTCCTTGTACTCGCGGTCCAGCGACTGCGGAATGTCCGCGGCGTGAACCCTCACCGCGACACCTCCCAGCAGCGCAAAGGTCGCGCCGCGCTCGCGTGCGAGCGCGAGCAGCCGTTCGCCCTCATCGACCAGATCGGGGAGAATCGCGCTCACGCCCCACCCCGCTTCGGGCGGCCTGCGCCATGTGCATCGTCACGCTGCATCACTGTTATTAGACTCATATATCACCGTGCCGCTCAGTAAGTCAACCTATCCACCCAGTAAGTCAACCGAACTTCTGATCGGCGGGCGCTGGCGGGGGGCCACCGGCGGCGCGACCCTGCCTGCGGTGAGCCCCGCCACTGGCGAGGAACTCGGGCAGATCGCGGACGGCACGCGCGCGGACGCACAGGACGCCGTGGCCGCTGCCGCCGGTGCCTTTGGGGGCTGGTCAGGGGAGACGGCGTTCGCGCGGGCGCGGGCACTCCACCGGGTCGGTGAGATCTGTGCTGTGCGGCGCGACGAGCTGGCCCGGGCGGCGACGCTCGACCAGGGCAAGCCGCTGGCCGAGGCCTACGACGAGGTCGATGAGCTGGTGGCGATGTGGCACGCCGCCGCCGAGGACGGCGTGCGGCTCGAGGGCTCGATCCCTGCGAGCATGGGGCCCGGCAAGCGGGTGCTGGTCATGCGCCGAGCCGTCGGCTGCGTGGCGGTCGTGACTCCCTGGAACTGGCCCTACACGATGCCTGCGGAGATCGTCGCGCCGGCGCTCGCGGCCGGCAACACGGTGATCTGGACGCCGGCACCGAGCACCGCCCACTGCTCGGCGCTGCTGGCCGCCTGCGTCGCCGAAGCCGACCTGCCGCCGGGGGTGTTCAACTTCGTCACCGGGCCTGGACCGGTGGTCGGCGACGAGCTGGTCGGCCACCCGGCCGTGGCTGCCGTCGGCTTCATTGGCTCCACGGCGACCGGCCTTGCGATCGCGCGCCGTGGCGCCGGCAAACGGCTGCTGCTCGAGATGGGCGGCAACGGGCCGCTGGTGGTGATGGACGACGCCGACCTCGACGCGGCGGCGCGGGCGGCCGTGGTCGGCTGCTTTCTGTGCGCCGGGCAGAGCTGCACCGCCGGGGAGCGAGTGCTGGTCCACGAGGCTGCGCGGGAGGAGTTCGTCGCGCGGCTGGCGGCGCTGGCGGCGAGCGAGGCGGCGTTGGGCGACCCGCTCGCTTCCGGAACGCAGCTGGGCCCGCTCAACAACGCCGCGGTCGCAGCCAAAATGGACGCGCACGTGGCCGACGCGGTCGCGCGTGGCGCAAGGGTGGTGGCCGGCGGCCAGCGGGCCGCCGGCTTCCCTACCGACCTCTACTGGCCCGCGACAGTGCTCGACGGTGTGCCGACCGACGCGCTGGCCGCCAACGAGGAGACCTTCGGGCCGATCGCGCCGGTGATTGCGATCGGCTCGCTGGAGGAGGCGATCGCGCTGACCAACGCCTCGCCATATGGGCTTCTGGCGGCGATCTTCACCGCCGACCTTGGGCGCGCACTGCGGTTTGCAGACGAGGCGCGGACCGGGCTTGTGAACATCAACGAGACCACCAACTACTGGGAGAACCACCTGCCGTTCGGCGGCCGGGCCGGGACGCTGAGCGGCGTGGGTCGCGTGGGCGGGCGCCACGCCTTTGATGCGCTGACCGACCTGCAGACGGTCGTGATCGGCTGAGGGGCGGGGTGCCGCCGCGGCGGCCCAGCGCGCGGCGCGTCTACGCGAGTTCGGGCGGCAGCGCCCTGGGACCGTCGGGGTATAGCTCGGCGAGCAGTTCCGGGGTCATCTCGAGGGTGTTGGCGGTCTCGGCGGGCGCGCCCACGATCAGCCACAGCGCGTCCTGGTCTGTGTCGTTGAAGACCTGGCGCACCTCGGCCGGGTCGACGAGAACGCTTGAAAGCGCCGTCAGCGTGAGCAGGTCCGCGCCGACGCGGATGCGGCCGTTCCCCTCGAGCAGGACGTATAGCTCGTGCTGGGAGCGGTGGCGGTGGCGGGTCGAGGCCTGGCCGGGCTTGAGTCGCCACAGTCGTGCGCCGAGCGTGGTGGCGCCGAGCTGCGTTGCCAGGTCGGTGTTCTGGACGCCCATCTGGTTTGATGGCCGCCAGTGCGCTTCGGCGGCGGGGAGCAGCGTGTAGCCCATCCCGTGATCGTCCCACACGCCGTGGGGAGACGTGAGCGGCTGCCGGGCGATTGTTGTTGAGATACCCGCACCTTCTTGCACGTTTCTCAACAACAATGGTGGGTTGCGGCGATCAGAGCCGGCGGCCGCTGCGTGTGGCGTACTGGAGCAGCGTGTGCCACTGCTTGCGCGCCTGCTCGTAACCCAGCGCGTACTGCGGCCAGAAGCCGACGCGGTGGGAGAGGGCGGTGGAGCTGAGTGGCAGCTTCTGCATGTAGGAGTCGTGGGTTACCCAGCCGCCCTGGTACTCGGTCAAGTGCGTGAAGCGGCCGTGCGCCGGGTCGCTCAGGATGATGTAGGCGGTGACGGGCATGTCGACGCCGGTTACACAGAAGGGGATGCAGCTCTGGACCATGCTTTCCCCGATGCCGAAGGCCCGCGTCTTGGTCCAGAGCGCCCAGCGCAGGTTGGTCACGACGTTGCCGGCGTCGCCGCTGAAGCCGAGCTCGCTGGGCTCGCGACCAGTCCAGTGGTAGTGGGTCGCGACCGGCCGGATCGAGAGTTCCGGCGTGCCCGCTGGCGCTGGCGGGTTCGCGGGCGGCCTTTGCTCGCGCTCGTAGGTAAGCGAGTCAAAGAGTGGCACCGTACGCCAGCGCCCGGTCTTGGTGAACGCTGCGCAGGCCGATTTGCCGGCACGCATGTGGTCCTCCGGCCCGTCCAGCACGGTCGCGTACTCCCAGCCGTTTCGCGCTTGCAGACGGCAGACCGTTCCGTCGCGGGCGTAGCGGTTCTGGGTGAAGCCGCCCGGTATGTTGGCGGTCCAGGTCGCTCCCTGCCGGGCGGCGCTCCTGGCCCAGGCCGCGCAGGCCGGCGCTACGTGGTGGCCGTCGCCCTGGAAGACGATGATCGCGGTGCTGTGCGCGAGCCCCAGATTGCACTCGCTCGGTGGGCCGGTGTGGGGGAGTCTCAGCGCTGCGAGCTTCGCCAGGGGTGCGAGCGTGACCGCGCTCGGGGCGGTCGACGCCGCCGAGCCGCAGGCGGCCAGGGACAGCGCGATCACAAGCGACGCCACGGCCGCCGGGAACCGTCTCTGTGTGCAGAAGTCTCGGGTCATGCCACGAGCCGTTTGACCAATGGTCTCGCACCACATTTTAAGTTCATGCGCAAGGGCCGGGCGGGTGTGTGAGGCGGGTGGTGTGGAGGATCGGCCGGTGGGGCGGCGGTCCGGTGGTCGGTGGGTCTCAGCGGCCCAAAAACTGGGTAGCGGCGTTCGCGAGCCCTCGGGCGATCGCCTCCTGGCCGGCGGCCGAGTTGGCCAGCGACCCCTCGGGTGGGTTTGTGAGAAAGAGCGGCTCGATCAGCGCGGCGGGGACGCGTGTCGGCGTAGCCAGGTAGCCCCGTTTGGGCGGTCCGAGCAGTGTCAGGTGGCCGTAGGCCTGCGCGCCGGCGGAGGCCAGATCGCCGTAGCCGAGGTCGTTGTGCACGCCGAGGTTGGGGACCGAGGCGCCGATCCGGCCCAGGTTCGCCAACACGTCGCGCTGCACCAGCTGCGCCAGACGGAGGTTCGCGGCGTGGTAGGGACGCTGGGCGTCATAGAGCGTGATGCTGCCGGCGGTGCTCGGCGATGCGGAGGCGTCCTCATCAATTCCAAGCACGATGTTCGCGTGCGACAGGTTGGCGCAGAGGTTGCGGGCGACAAGCTCCCGCCGCTCGCCGAGCACCGTGTACAAGGCGCCGGAGAAGTCGCCCGGCGTCGGCCGTGCGACCGGGTTTGAGCCGGTCCGCGAGAGCACCACGGTGAAGCCGCGCCGGCGCAGGATCACCGCTGCGTCCTTGGCCACGTCGCCGTTGAGCGGTGCCTCGCTGATCCGCTTGCCGCTCGAGGTCGTGCCGGTGCCGCCTGGGTCGATGCCGCCGTGACCGGCGTCGATGAAGACGCGCCGGTGACGGTTGCCGGCCGTGGGCGCGAAGAGCACGCACGAACCGGGCTCAAAGCGGGAGGGAGAGACCGGGTAGCCAGCGGCCATCGACGGGCCAGCCGTGACCAGCGCCAGGCTCGTAGCGGCGACCGCTGCGACACCACTACGCCTGTCCGGTAACCAGCGCATCTGCGACCATTATCGGCGGGGCGCCGAGCGTCTGCGTGGCCAGCCTGGTATCGGGCCGCACCAGCCCGGCCGTGCTCATCAAAGACCAGCTCCGCGTGGGCGGTCTCGTGGTGGCCGCGGCGGTGCTTGCTGGCGCGGTTCACCGCCGAATCGGTGCGCGAGAGCTCCTCGGGATGGCTGTCCATGCATCAGTAGCCACCGAAGGTGGCGTTGTTGCGCTCGACCAGATCAGCAGAGGCCGGCCAGGTGGTGGTATCGAACGGTTATGTGGTGAAGGGCATCAGGCTGGGATCTCGGCTGTTCGGAGCGGGCGCGGCTGGCTGGGCCGTCCCGGGCCAGTGCCGCCCGGCCGCACGACCTTTGGCGATACGGTGTTCATCCTGCGCCCAGGATCGCCAAAGTTCAATCTGCGACGTGTGCGGCCGTGACCGCCTCCGGCGCGAGGAGCCAGACGAGCGAGCCTGGTCAGGGCGCTCGAGCGTGCACCTGCGCCAGGCTCGCGGAGGCCTCGTCGCCTACACGGCGCTGCCGACTGAGACAGGCCTGACCTGGGCTCCTGATCGCATCTCCATGTGGCCGGTCGGGGGCGGCCGCTTCGGCGTCGACGCGCATTACCACGGGCGCACCGGCATGGAGCGCGCGCTCGGCCAGCAGGAGCGCCTGCGCAAGGTCGGCGTGGCGGCCAGTGCCAAGCGCGACGGTGAGGGCGGGCTGATCCGCCTCGGGCCGCGCACGCACGCCGCCACCTGGCTCGCGCTCGAGGCGTTCCTCGGTCGGCCGCTGCCTACCGACGAGTCCGGAGGTTGGAGCGGCGCGAGGCGCTCGTCGGCGGTGCCGGCCCGCTCGGCTGCGTCAAGAGACTCACCCCTCGATCGCCTCGATCATCGCGATCAGCTCGCTCTTGCGGTACCCACTGCGACGCGCTGTCTTCACCAGCTCGTGCGCCTGGGTGAGCAGGTCGCTCTGCTCACGGGTGCCGGTGACGGTGATCCCGCGGCCGCGACGGAACTCGAGCAGGCCCTCGTCGCGCAACAGGTGCAGTGCGCGCAGGACGGTGTTGCGGTTCACGCCGAGCACCGCTGCCAGGTCGCGCGCCAGGGGCAGCCTGTCGCCTGGGCCGGCTTCGCCGTCTGCGATCGCGCGGCGGATCTGGGCGGCGGCCTGCTCGTGCAGGGCCAGCGGGTCGCGCTTGTCGACAGCGCCAAGCGGCATGGTCTTAGCAACGATAGTACCAATTTGTCTGTGTCGAGCGTCGGCGGTGCCCCCGCGTAGACTGGCCACGAGTGATCCAGCTGGCACCGATGTCCGAGGCCGATGCCCGGGTGGTCGCGGATTGGCGCTACGAGCCTCCATACGACTTCTACGACTGCTCCGAGGAGGAGTCGCAAGTGATGCTCGACCCGGTCAACCGCTACCGCTCCGTTCGCGCCGAGGGGGAGCTCGTCGGTTACGTGTGCGTGGGACCGGACGCGCGGGTGGCGGGCCAAGAGGCCGCGCCCGAGATCGACGACATCGGCTACGGATTCCGGCCGGATCTGACCGGCAGGGGGATCGCGAGCCGCTGGCTGCCGGAGGTGCTCGAGCTGCTGAGCGACCTGCTCGTCGCGCCGCGACAACGGGTCGTGATCGCCGCCTGGAACGAGCGCTCGCAAACCGTCGTGCGGCGGCTGGGGTTCGAGCCGCTACGCAGCTTCGAGAACGACCAGGGCCGCTGGGTGGAGCTCGGCAGGATCAGGTGATCGCTCGCGGCGCCCGTCCGGCTGGTGCTCAGGGCTTGAAGCACATCAGCGCGATGATCGCGACCATCAGCGCCAGCGAGGTGTAGTTGGCAGCCAGCGAGGCGCGGTCGTCGAGCAGCGCACGCAGCTCGGGGGTCGCGGGTACCGCGTCCTGCGCGAGCCGGGCGGCGAGCAGCCGCGCTTGCTTTGGTCGCTGGCCGCCGAAGCCGCCGAGCGCCAGCGCGACGATGTAGAGCGCGATCGAGGCATCGACCCAGCCGGTGCCATAGCCCCAACTGCCGAGGTGCACGAGCCACAGGCCAAAGCCGCCGGCGAGGATCGAGCCGACCGCGACCAGCACCACCCCGGCGCGTGTGAGCGAGAGCAGAAGCGCGATCTCAGCCGGCGACGGGCGCCGCCGGGCTGTCTCGAATGCGACGCCGGCAACGACGATGCCCGAGATCAGCAGGACCGCCCCGATGATGTGGAAGAAGAACGCGACGTTATACATCGCCAGCCGTTCAGCCTACCCGGATCACGCCTGGCGGTAGTAGCCGGCGTTGATCGCGATGAAGTGCTGCCAGCGCTCGGGAACCTGGTCCTCGGGGAAGATCGCATCGACCGGACAGGCCTCGACGCAGGCGTCGCAGTCGATGCACTCCTCGGGGTCGATGAAGAGCATCTCGGCGGCGGCGAACTGCGGCTCGTCCGGCGTCGGATGGATGCAGTCGACCGGACAGACGGTGACGCACGAGCTGTCCTTGGTGCCGATGCACGGTTCGGTGATTACGTAAGCCACGAGCCTCCAGCGATACTTTTACTAGTCTTGCTCGTAAAAGTATCGCACGGATCGAGTCTGAGTGTGGCTGTGGGAGACTGGGAGGGTGTCCGGAGTTGCTCCTGAGGATGCCACCGACGTGCTGGCACAGCGCACCCGCGCGCACCTGTTCGCGTCGCTGGCCGAGCTGGGGCGCCCGGCGCAGACAGACGAGCTGGCCGCTGCGGTCGGGTTGCACGCAAGCGGCGTGCGCCTGCACCTGGAGCGGCTCGAGCGGGCGGGCCTTGTGCGCCGCGAGCGCGTCCCGCAGACGACCGGGCGGCCACGGGATGCGTGGACGATCGCGCCCGATGCGCCGCCTGGCGGTCAACCGCCCGCAGCCTACGCGCAGCTCGCGGGCTGGCTTGCCGGTAGCATCTCACCGCGCCCGGTGCGACTGCGCGAGCTCGAGCGCGCCGGCCGCCGGCTAGGCGCAGAGCTGGTGCCTGCGGGCGGAACCGGCGGCCCGGAGGAGGCGCTCGGGCGAGCGCTGACGGCGCTCGGTTTCGCGCCAGCGCGCGGGCACGAGCGCCCGGGGCACACGGTCTACCGGCTGGGCAGCTGCCCCTACCGGGAGGCGGTGCGCGCCAACCAGCCGGTTGTGTGCGCGCTGCACAGGGGGATCACGCGCGGCCTGCTCGACGTGATCGCGCCGGGCGCACGGGTGACGCGGTTTGAGCCCCGCGACCCGGACGCGGCGGGGTGCGTGATCGAGGTCGCAGGTTTTCCCGGCGGGTGAGTGAGCCGCGCTTCGATGCAGCCTCCCGAGCGTCTCACCGTCCCGACCTGCATTGGCTGCTGGTCGATGCGCCTGCTGGCCGACTGCGAGTCGGACTGCGCCGAGCAGAAGCTGGAACTCGTCCACGCCGCGGCCTACGACGAACTCGTCCAGGAGGCTACCGAAGCGCAGGCGCTGCTGGCCGCCCTGGCCGAGGCCGAGCGGCGGCTCGCCGAGGCGCCTGCGGAGCTAGGTGAGCCGGCCTACCTGGCCGCGCAGGCGATCGCGCGCGCGGCGCTGCGTGCCCACCCCGCTCGCACGGCCGAGGAGACCGCGGATGGTGAGCCACCGCGGGTGAGAACCGCCTGGTGGTGTCCGGAGTGCGGCTCGGTCGAGGCCAGTGAGGAGTGCCTGGGCATCTGTGTCTGGCAGCCGCTTCAGTGGGTCAACCTCAGTGTCCACCGCGAGTTCGAGCAGCAGGTGACCGGCCAGCGGGAGCGTGTCGCGCAGGCGCGTGCGCTACTGGCGCAGCTCGCCCATACCACTCCGCGCCCGGGTCACTGGGAAGAGTCGCTCGCGCTGATACGGGCGCAGGCAGGTGCGCTGCTCGCGGACGGCTGACGGCTCAGGTGCCGGCTGTGACGCCGTGGCGGTAGAACGGGACTTCCGTGAGCGGCGCAAGCGGCGTCGCGCCGCGGATCAGGTCCGAGGCCTTCTCCGCGAGCATCACCACCGGTGCGTAGATGTTGCCGTTGGTGACGTAGCGCATAGACGCGGCGTCCACCACCCGCAGCCCCTCCGTGCCGCGCACCCGCAGCGTGTCTGGGTCCAGCACGTCAAGCTCGCCGGTACCCATGCGGCAGCTGCAGGAGGGGTGGAGCGCTGTCTCGGCGTCGCGTGCAACCCAGTCGAGGATCTCATCGTCGCTTGCGACGCCCGCACCCGGTGAGAGCTCGCCGGCGTTGTAGGGGTCAAAGGCCGGCTGGGTGAGGATCTTGCGGGCCGTGTGGACAGCCTCGAGCCACTCGCGGCGGTCCTGCTCGGTTGAGAGGTAGTTGAAGCGCAGCTGCGGGTGCTTGGCCGGGTTGACGGAGACGATCTTCACCGAGCCGCGCGCGTCTGAGTACATCGGGCCGACGTGCACCTGGTAGCCGTGGCCCTGCGGGGCGCTGCCGTCGTAGCGGATCGCCAGCGGCAGGAAGTGGAACATCAGGTTCGGGTAGGCGACCTGCTCGTCGCCGCGCACGAAGCCGCCGGCCTCGAAGTGGTTGGTGGCGCCAGGCCCAGAGCGGAAGAGCAGCCACTGCAGTCCGACCTTGGGGCGGTTGCGGTATTTGAGCGCCGGCGCGACCGACACCGGCTGCTTGGAGGCGTACTGGACGTAGACCTCCAGGTGGTCCTGGAGGTTCTCGCCCACACCGGGCACGTCGGCGACCACCCCGATCCCGAGCCGCTCGAGCTCGCGGGCGTTGCCGACGCCGGAGAGCTGCAGCACCTGCGGCGAGTTGATTGCGCCGCCACAGAGGATCACCTCGCCTGCGGTGACCCTCTGCGAGCTGGCCCTCTGCGGGGTGGCGCCACCTGGGATCAGGCCGCCGGCCAGCGGGCCGGCGGCCGTAAACTCGACGCCCGTCGCGCGGTTTCCAGCAAAGACGATGCGCTGCACCATCGTCCGGCACTGCACGTCGAGGTTGGGGCGCGACATCGCCGGGTGCAGGTAGGCGCGCGCGGCGCTGAGGCGCCGGCCGCGATGGATCGTGCGATCAAAGGCGGCAAAGCCCTCCTGGCGGTAGCCGTTGACGTCCTTGGTCAGCTCGTAGCCGGCCTGCTTGACAGCCTCGAAGAAGGCTCTGAAGAGCGGGTTTGTGGCCGGGCCGCGCTCGAGCCTGAGCGGCCCGGCGCCGCCGCGCCACTCGTCCGCGCCCGCCAGGCAGGTCTCCATGCGCTTGAAGTAGGGCAGGCAGTGGGCGTAGCTCCAGCGCTCCATGCCCGGGTCCGCCGCCCAGCGCTCGTAGTCCAGCGGGTTGCCGCGCTGGAAGATCATGCCGTTGATCGAGCTCGAGCCGCCGAGCACCTTGCCGCGCGCGTGGTAGATGCGCCGGCCGTTCATGTGCGGCTCGGGCTCTGACTGGTAGCGCCAGTCGTAGAAGCGGTTTCCGATCGGGAAGGAGAGCGCCGCCGGCATGTGGATGTAGAGGTCCCAGAGGTAGTCGGGGCGGCCGGCCTCGAGCACCAGCACGGTTGTTGAGCGGTCTTCGGTCAGCCGCGCGGCCAGCACACTGCCGGCGGAGCCGCCGCCGACGATCACGTAGTCGTAGCTCGAGCGCAACTCGCTCACAGCACGCTCCGGATCTCGCGCTCGAAGGTCGCCACGTGGTTGGCGGCGATCTCATGGGCAAGGTCCGGCCGGCGGGCGGCGATCGCCTCGAGCATCGCCTCGTGCTCGTTGACGCGCTGGAAGAGGTGCGGCAGCCGGTCTATGACCAGATACCAGATCCGCAGCGACAGGTTGAAGTACCGCTGCAGCGTCGCGTCCAGGAACGGGTTGTCGCAGGCGTGGTAGATGAAGCGGTGGATGCTGGTGTCGAGCGCCATCAGCGCCGCCATGTCGTCGCCCCCACGGCTTGCGTGCAGATCGTCGATGAGCGCCTCGAGCTTCAGCCGGCCGCCGTCGGTCAGGCGCTCGGCCGCCAGGGCTGCCGCGCGCGCCTCGAGGACGGCGCGGACCTCGGCGATCTGAGCCAGATCCTTGATGTTGATCTCGGCAGCGAAGGTGCCGCGGCGCGGGAAGACCGTGACCAGGTTCTCGAGCGCGAGGCGCCTGATCGCCTCGCGGATCGGCGTGCGCCCCATCCCGAGCTCTCGCCCGAGCTGCTCCTCGTCGATCGGCTCGCCGGGCCTGATCCGCAGCGTCACGAGGCGGTCGCGCAGCTCCTCGTAGGCCCGGTCGGCGAGCAGCGCGGGCGGGCGGGCATGCTCCTGGCCAAGCGCTGATATATCACCCATAGATCTGGAGCTTAGCGGGCGAGCCAAGCGCGCATCAGGTCACGTGAAGGTGACGCTTGAGGAGGGCGGTGAGATCAGGGACATCCAGCTCGCCGCGAGCGACCGCCAGCACGATCCGCTCGGCGTCGTCGACGGTGAACACGAGGTCGCGGTGGTTGAGCAGGCAGAAGCTGCGGGTGGCTGCCCACGCCAGCCGCTTGTTGCCATCCACCAGCGCGCGGTTGCGCGCCAGCGAGTGCATCAGCGCGGCGGCCTTGGCGGCGAACGCCGGGTAGGCGTCAGCACCAAAGGCGCTCGCTTGCGGGCGCCCGGCAGCGGAGGCCAACAGTCCGTGATCGCGGACGGCGACATCTCCGATCACAGCGACGGCGACTGAGAGCAGGTCCTCGACGCTCAGGTAGTCGATCGGCGGGCCGTTCACTGCTGGCGCAGCCGGTCGAGTAGCTCCGCGTCCTCAACGCGGATCCGCTCGACAGCGGCTCGCAGCCGCGCCGGCCGCTCAGACACGTACTCGGCGATCGCCCGTCGGGCGACCTCCTGCATCGAGCGGCCTTCCTCGGCGGCTTTGCGGCGCAGGGCCGCCGCCTCATCGTCGCTGAGCCGCAGGTTCATGGCCATGCACGAGATGGTACCAGGCTGGTACCGGCAGCCTCGCTCAGCGTGGCGAGGGTGGTTCAGCGGGTGCTGCCTCGCGTCCGCCCCACCGATCGGCAGTGCCGTGACGCTTCAGCGGGCGTGCCCAGCCAGCGGGCGGGCACGCCCGGAGCGGGGTCTATTCGCCCGGCAGGCGAGCGTCCGCCTGTTCAGTCCCCGAGCTCGGCGCGGCGGCGGTCCACGAACTCGCGCAGCTCGTCGCGGACGCCATCGTCGAGCGGCGGGGCCTCGTAGGCGTCTAGCTTCTCGCGCCAGATCTCGCCCGCGCGGGCGGTCGCGTCACGCGCTCCCCGCCTGCTCCAGCGGTCGAAGTTGTCGGTGCTCGACAGAAGCGGCCGGTAGAAGCAGTCGCGGAAGCGCTCGAGCGTGTGGGCGGCGCCGAGGAAGTGCCCGCCCGGCCCGACCTCGGTGTGCGCGTCAAAGGCGAGCGCCGCGTCGTCAAATACCACCGGCGTGAACTCGTGCCGCAGCTCCCGCAGCAGCTCGATGTCGACGATGAACTTCTCGTAGCAGGAGACCAGCCCGCCCTCGAGCCACCCGGCCGAGTGCATCACGAAGTTCGCGCCCGCCAGGAACGTCGGCAGCAGAGTCATCAGCGACTCGTACGCGGCCTGCGCGTCAACTACGGTCGAGGAGTTGAGAGCCCCGCCGCCACGCCACGGTAGGTTGAAGTGCCGGGCGATCTGGCCGGTGCACAGAACGCCGATCCCCGACTCCGGCGTACCGAACGACGGCGAGCCCGACTGCATGTCGGTGTTTGACAGAAACGAGCCGAAGACCACCGGCGCACCCGGGCGCAGCGTCTGCGCGAGCGCGATCCCGGCGAGCGCCTCGGCCATCTGCTGGGTCAGCGTCGCCGGCAGCGAGACCGGCGACATCGCACCCATCAGCAGAAACGGAGTGATGACGACGGCCTGGCCGGCCTTGACGTACTCCACCATCGCCGAGAGCATGCGGTCGTCGTAGCGCAGCGGCGAGTTGACGTTGATCAGGCTGATCGAGACCGGAGCGCGTTCGATCGCCTCGCGCCCGCCGAACAGGATTTCACCCATGCGGATGGTGTCGGCGGCGTTGGGGCCGCTGGTGACCGAGCCCATGTAGGGCTTGTCGGTCAGGGTCTGCAGCGCGTAGACCATGTCCAGGTGGCGTGAGTCGAGCGGACGGTCCTCGGGCTCGCAGATCGTGCCGCCGGGTGAGTCGAGCTCGTCGAAGATCTGGCTGAGCTTGGTCAGGTTCTCAAAGTCAGCCATCTTGGCGTCGCGGCGCACCTCGCCCTCGCGGATGAACGGCGCGCCGTAGACGGGCGAAAAGGCCATGTGGTCGCCGCCGACGGTCAGGCTGTGAGCGGGGTTACGGGCCTGCAGCTCGAACTGCGAAGGGGCCTTGGCGACCTGCTCGAGGATGAACTCGGGGTCGAAGCGGACGCGATTTGAGTCCTCGACGGTCTGGCCGGCTGAGCGCAGCACCTCGACCGCCTCGGGGAGCAGGAACTCGATTCCGATCTCGGAGACGATCCGGCGCCAGCCGCGGTCAAGCACGGCCATCGCCTCCTCGCTCAGGATCTCATAGCGGGGCATTGAGTTGACGAACATGGTTGGTGTCGTATCCTACACACCGTGGAACTAGAGTTTCAAGGGACTACCGCGATCGACCGCGGCGCCGACCTCTTGGTGCGCGTGCTGGAGGCCGAGGAGCCGGTCGCGGTGAGCGAGCTGGCGAGCGCCGCGGGGCTGCCCAAGAGCACCGCCTCGAGGCTGCTCTCGGCGCTCGAGCGCCGCGGCCTGGTGGAGCAGGAGGGCGAGCGCGGGCGCCTGCGCCCCGGCCCGGCGATCCTGCGCGTCGCAGAGCGCGGCATGCTCGAGCGCAACCTGGTGGAGATCGCGCGGCCTGTGCTGGCGGCGCTCTCTGAGCGCACCGGCGAGACGATCAACCTCGGCGTGCCAGGGGCGGGTGGCGTCGAGCACCTGCTGCAGGCGGACGGCCGCCACTTCCTCGGCAGCGGACAGTGGGTGGGCCGCACGGTCGACTTCCACGCGAGCGCCAACGGCAAGGTCTTCCTCGCGTATGGGCGCGCGCTGGCGCCCGCTGGCGCAAGCGCGCTAACACGGTACGCCCCCGGGACTGTCACAGAGCCCGCCGCGCTGCGCGCCGAGATCGAGCGTGTGCGCCGCGACGGCTACGCGGTCGCCGTAGACGAGCTGGAGGTGGGCCTGGCGGCCGTGGCCGCGCCGGTGCGCGGTGTGAGCGGCGAGGTGGTGGCGGCGCTGAGCATCACCGGCCCGACGGTGCGGATGGCGCCGACGCGGCTTGGCGAGCTGGCGCAGGTGCTGGTCGAGGAGTCGGGACGCCTGAGCTCCCGGCTTGGATACATCGAAGGAGGAGCAAGCGCGGCATGACCGACGAAGAGATTCTGCAAATGCTGTACGAGGAGACGCTCACCGGCAACGCGCCGGCCGTGGCGGGCGGTGTCAACGACGGCCTCGCGCAGGGCATGGCGCCCGAGTCGATGCTGTTCGACGCGCTGATTCCGTCGCTGGAGGAGGTCGGCGCCCGCTTCGAGCGCGGCGATTACTTCGTGCCCGAGATGCTGATCGCCGCGCGGGCGATGCAGGGCGCGCTAGACATCCTGCGCCCGCTGTTGGCCGACAACGAGTCCGCCCAGATCGGAACCTTCCTGATGGGCACCGTCAAGGGTGACGTGCACGACATCGGCAAGAACCTCTGCAACATCATGCTGGAGGGCGCCGGCTTCAACGTGATCGACCTGGGCGTCAACGTGGCGCCGGAGAAGTTCATCGAGCAGATCGAGGAGCACAACCCGGACGTGGTCGGCTTCTCGGCGTTTTTGACCACGACGATGCCGATGTTCAAGGCCAACATCAACGCGCTGGAGAAGGCCGGTCTGCGCGACCGTGTGATCGTGATGGTCGGCGGCGCGCCCGTTACCCAGGAGTACGCCGACGCGGTGGGCGCCGACGGCTACGCGGCCGACGCCTCCACGGCGGTCAGAAAGGCCAAGGAGCTGATCGAGCGCCGTCGCGAGAAGGTGCTGGTCTGATGGACACCATTCTGCGTTCGCGCTCGAAGACGGTTGTGATCGGGTCCGGCAAGCCGTTCTGCATCATCGGCGAGCGGATCAACCCGACTGGCCGCAAGGTCTTTGCCCAGGCGCTGCGTGACGGCGATCTCTCCACGGCGGCGGCCGACGCCCTGGCCCAGGTCGCCGCCGGCGCCGACATGCTCGACGTCAACGCCGGCATCCCGCTGGTCGACGAGGCCGAGCTGCTGGTCAAGCTGATCCGGCTCGTTCAGGACACGGTCGACGCCCCGATCTGCATCGACTCCTCGGTGGTTGAGGCACTCGAGGCGGGGCTCTCGGCCTACGAGGGCCGCGCGCTCGTGAACTCCGTGACCGCCGAGGACGACCGGCTCGAGGCGGTGCTGCCGCTGGTCGCCGCCCACGGCGCGGCCGTGATCGGGCTGACCAACGACGAGACCGGCATCCCGATGACGGCTGAGGAGCGCCTGCGCCACGCGCGCAAGATCGTCTCGGTGGCGCAGGATTACGGGATCGAGCCCTGCGACGTGGTGATCGACCCACTGGCGATGCCGGTGGGCGCCGACACCGAGGCGGTGCTGGGCACGCTTGAGGCGATGCGGATGATCCGGGACGAGCTGGGCGTGAACATGTGCGTCGGCGCCTCCAACGTCTCCTTCGGGCTGCCGGACCGGCTGGTGCTCAACGCCGCCTTCCTGCCGATGGCGATGGCCGCCGGCCTGACCTCGGCGATCATGTCCACCGCTGAGGTCGTGGTGCGCAGCACTCGTGCCGCCGACCTGCTGCTCGGCCACGACGAGTGGGGCGCGAGCTGGATCGCGGCACACCGGGCGCGGGCTGCGGCGGCGCAGGAGGCGGGTGTTTCTTGAGCGCCGCGCCGCAGCGGGCGGCTCGCCGGCGCGAGAGGCTGCGGGCCGTTGAGGATGCGCAGGCGCAGCCGGACGACGGCGCCGGGCGCGTGCGGCTGAAGTTCCTGCCCGACGGGGCCGAGGTGCGGGTGCCGAGCGGCACGCCCGTGTTCGACGCCGCCAGCTGGAACGGGGTCGCGATCGACTCCACCTGCGGCGGCTACGGAACCTGCAAGAAGTGCAAGGTGCGCGTGGTCTCGGGCGCGGTGCCAGTCGGGTCGGTCGACCCGCGTGCCTTCAGCCCGTCCGAGCTCGAGGACGGCTGGCGCCTGGCCTGCCGGGCACACGCGCGCGAGGACCTGGTGGTCGAAGTGCCGCCACTGCAGACCCGGCCCAAGGCGGCGCTGGCGGGCGTGGGCCGCCACGTGATCCTGCGCCCGTCGGTGCAGAAGCGCCACCTGGTGTTGGCGGAGCCCACGCTCGCGGATCAGCGGTCCGACCTGCGGCGGCTACTTGATGCTGTTGACGATCTGGAGCCGACGGCGCCGGTCGGGCTGCTGCGCGAGCTCGGCGGTGTGCTGCGCGCAAGCGGCTTTGATGTGACCGCGGTGGTGGTCGACGAGGAGCTCGTCGCGGTCGAGCCCGGCGACACGACCGCGCGGCGGTTTGCTATCGCCTTTGACCTGGGGACCACAACGGTCGTGGCGACGCTGCTCGACCTCGACTCCGGCCAGCCGCTGGCGGTGCGCTCGATGCTGAACCGCCAGCAGCCGTTCGGCGCCGACGTGATCACGCGCGTGTCGGCGACGATGATGGACCCGGAGGCGCTGGGACGGCTGCAGACGCTCGCCCACGAAACGCTCGCGGAGCTGTGCGAGGAGGTCTGCCGCGAGGCCGATGTGGCGCCGGGCGAGGTCTACGAGATCACCGTCTGCGGCAACCAGACGATGATGCAGCTGGCGCTGGGGATCGACCCAGAGCCGCTGTCGATGGCGCCCTTTGTGGTCGCCACCCCAAGCTTTCCGGATGCCCGCGCAGCTGACTTCGGCGTGCCGGTGCACCCGCGCGCCCACGCCTACGTATTCCCGTCGCTCGGCGCCTACGTCGGCGGTGACATCGTCGCCGGCATGCTCGCCACCGGACTCACGCGCGACCAGCGACTGCGGCTGTTCATCGACGTGGGCACCAACTCGGAGATCGCGCTGGGCTCGGCCGAGCGCGTGCTGGCCACCGCGGCGCCCGCAGGCCCCGCCTTCGAGGCCGCACAGATCCGATGCGGGATGCGGGCTGCCGATGGCGCCATTGAGGGCGTCCGCATCGGCGGCGACTCGCTGACACTCCAGGTCATCGGCGACGCCGAGCCGTCCGGGATCTGCGGGTCGGGGGTGGTCGACGTGGTGGCCGAGCTCGTGCACAACGGCCTGCTCGACCATTCCGGGCGCTTCGCCGAAGTGGAGGCGGTCACCGCCTCCGGACGGCCGGAGCTGGCTGAGCGCTTTGCGATGATCGGCAAGGAGCGCGTTTTCGTGCTCGCGCCGCGGGGCGCGTCTGTAGCGGAGTCGGTCTTCATCTCCCAGCGCGACGTGCGCGAGCTGCAGTTCGCCAAGGCCTCGATCGCCACCGGCTGGCAGATCCTGCTGCGCGACCTGGGGGTGGATGCCTCGGAGATCCAACAGGTGCTCTTGGCCGGCAGCTTCGGCGCCTACCTGACGCCTTTGAGCGCGGTCCGGATCGGGCTGGTGCCCAAGCTCGCGCTGCCGCGGATCGTCTCGGCCGGCAATGTCGCCGGCGAGGGCGCGAAGATCGCGGCCCTGTCGGCGCGCGAGCGCGCCGAGGCCGACGCGATCCTGCGTGAGGTCGAGTATGTAGAGCTCTCGGGGCGCGCGGACTTCAACGACCTGTTCATCGACCAGCTGGCGTTCCCGGGATGAACGGGCGGGTCGCGGTGATCGCCTGCGGGGCGCTCGCGCTGGATGTGCGGGCGATCGCCCGGGAGCGCGGCTGGCCGGTCGACCTCTATCCGGTGCCGGCGCCGCTGCACAACCGGCCGTCGCAGATCCCGGAGGCGGTGGCGGCGGAGCTGGCCCGGCTGGAGGGCGAGTACGCCCGCGTGCTGGTGGCCTACGGCGACTGCGGCACCTACGGGGCGCTAGATCAGTTGCTGGCGTGCCACGACGGGGTCGAGCGACTGGCCGGTGACAGCTGCTACGACCTGCTGGCGCGCGAACAGGTGCGCGCGGCGATGGCGCAGCAGCCCGGGACCTACCTTTTGACCGATTTCCTGGCGCGCACCTTCGAGCACACGGTTGTGCGCGAGCTGGGACTGGACCGCCACCCTGAGCTGCTCACCGCCTACTTTGGCAACTACACCCGCGTGCTGTGGCTGGCCCAGCGCCGTACGCGCGCAAACCAGGCGGCCGCGGAGCGGGCCGCGGCGCGGATCGGGTTGCCGCTCGAGGTGCTGGTGGTTGGCAACGTGGGGCTTGAGCGGGCGCTTGAGCGGGCGCTGACGGATGCTGATGCGGGTGCGGGCGGACCGGTCCTAGCCGCCAGCGGGCGCGCCTGAGCCTGAGCCGCCGGCCCGCAGCCGCGCGATGACCGTCGCGACGCGTGCCACGAGCGCGTAGGGATGGTGGTCGATCTGCCACGCCGTCACGCGCAGGGTGCGGTGGCCCGCCGCGACCTGGATCTGGTCGCGCAGGCGATCGCGCTCGAACTGGTCGCGCTGATGGTGGTGGCGCCAGCCGTCGACCTCGAGCACCAGGCCGAGCTCGGGCCAGAACCCGTCCACCAGGGCGCCCGCGACGCGGACATTGGTCAGGGGCAGCGGCAACTCCGCGGCGGCCAGCAGGCGCAGGAGCCTGCGCTCATACACCGAGCGGGTGTCGCGCGGGGCCGCGGCGCCCTCAGCCAGCGCACGCAGGCGCGCAACTCCACGGGCGCGCGGGTTGCGGGCGGTCACATCGGCGAGCTCGGCGGCGCGTACCAGCCGCAGCCGGGCGGCTGCCGCCAGCACAGCCTCCAGCTCGAGCACATCAAGCTGGCCGGCGAGGTCGAGGAGCGTACGCGCGGGGGAGGCGGCCGGGATCCCGTCGCGCCGCCGGACATCCTGGCGGGCGAGACTCTGGCTGCGGTGGATCCGGATGCCGGGCGCGGGCGCCGCGGTGCGTCCGACAAGCAACACGTCGATGGGGTCTTCGTCGGTTGGTGTCTGTGTGGTGTCGAGCGGGCCCCACAGTTGCGCTGCGGCGCGGCCGGTGACCACGCCGTCACCGCTGAGGTGGAGCGCGGCTGCCATGCACCGGCCCGGCAGGGTCGCCTGACGGCCGTAAAGGGCGTAGACCCGGCGGTATACCTGCCGCAGCCACCCGCCGCGGACCCGGTGCGCCAGCGCGTGGCGTCCGATCCCGGCCGCGCGCAGCTGCTCCAGGTGCACGTGGCCGTGCTGGAGCCCGGCCAGGCGCGTGATCTCGGCGTCGCCGTGTCCCTCAACCGGCTCAAACGCACAAACTGTGCCGGCCAGCCGCAGTCTGTCGAAAACGGGCCGTGTTTGGGGCCGTAGCTCACAAACTGGCGGCGGCGGCGGTAGTTTGTCAGGGAGAGCCGGTTGCGGTGGCTCGGGGGCGGCTGGGTGGCGGGGCTGCGGTCGCGGCGCTGGCATCAGCTAGAGCAGCTGTGGCTTGCCGTCCTGCGGCCGCGCGAGGATTGGTGCGGTGAGCGCTTTGCGTTGGTACTTGGTGCAGAACACGAGGTGGAGGTTCAGCAGGTGAACGCTGTGAGCGCTCGCCCTGGGCTTGGCGCGGGTTATCAGCCGATGACCGGCGCGCCGAACCCCGGCCCGGCGGTCGGTGTTGACGGTGGTGTGGTCGCCCTGGCAGCGGCCAGCACGGGTGAGCTGATCGCACCCGTGTTCTGGACTGCCGGTGTGTGTGAGCGCCGCGGGCGCCTGGAGCAGCGCTTGGCCCGCCGGCGCGAAGGATCTGCCGGGCGGCGGGACTGGCTGCACAAGCTCTCCCACGGGCTCGCCACCGAGAACGGCCCCGTCGCTATCGAGAAGCTGAACGTCAAGCGCATCACCGCCAGTGCCCGCGACAGCATCGAGCGGCGCTGCGTGAACGTTCGCCAGAAAGACCTCGTCACCAGGCGGTCTGAGCAGCGCAAATGCGCACGGCGGCAGGCGGTCGCGTGAAACACCGTACGCCCGCCGTCGATGGCAAGGATCCCCGGACTTCAGCCCCGGGAGCACCTCAACCCTGGGAGCGTCCGCTCGGTGCCTGGCCGCTGCCCGGCGGCCTGACCGAGTTCCGCGTCTGGGCGCCGCACGGCGAGCCCCGGCTGGTGCTCGACCCCCGCCGACGCCGAGGCTCGATCGGCGCGCCGCGCTCCGGCGTGCTCCCGCTGGAGCACGCCGGATACGGGATCTATGAGCTCGCCGTCCCTGCTCCGGCTGGCACCGACTACTGCTACCAGATCGGCGGGCGCCGGCGCCCGGACCCGGCCTCGCGCTGGCAGCCATACGGCCTGCGCGGTCCCTCGCGGGTGTACGCGCCCACGCCGGTGCGCCCCTTCACCCCTCGGCCGCTGGCCGAGCAGGTGATCTATGAGCTGCACGTTGGCACCTTCAGCGCCGAGGGCACCTTCGCCGGCGTGGTCCCCCACCTGCCCGCGCTCGCCGAGCTGGGGGTGACCGCGGTCGAGATCATGCCGGTGGCCGAGTTTCCGGGTGCGCGGGGCTGGGGCTATGACGGCGTCTACCTGAGCGCCGCCCAGTCGTCCTACGGCGGCCCGGCGGGGCTGCAGGAGCTGATCGAGTCCGCCCACGGCCTGGGGCTGGCGGTGATCCTGGACGTCGTCTACAACCACGTTGGCGCCTCCGGTAACACCGCGCTCGAGGCCTTTGGGCCGTACTTCACCTCCAAGTACGAGACCTTCTGGGGACGGGCGATCAACTACGACGACGCCCAGTGCGACCCGGTGCGCGAGTGGGTGCTGCAGTCGGCGGAGGGGTGGGTCAGGGACTTTGGCGTCGATGGGCTGCGCCTGGATGCGATCCACGCGATCTGCGACTCGAGCCCGGAGCACATCGTCGCCGCGGTCGCGCGGCGGGTCCATGCGCTTGGCCGCGGGCGGCTCGTGATCGCCGAGAGCGGCCGCAACGACCCGGTCGTGATGCGGCCGCCACGGCGTGGCGGGTATGGTTGCGACGGTGCCTGGGCAGATGACTTCCACCACGCACTGCGAACGCTTACAACCGGCGATCGTGAGGGCTACTACTCCGACTACGGCCAGGTCGCGCAGCTGGCCAAGGCCTTTCACCGTCCCCACGTCTACGACGGTGACTACTCGGCGTTCCGTCAGCGCCGCTTCGGCGCGCCCGCGGATGATGTTCCGCCCGAGCGGTTCGTGGTCTTCTGTCAGGATCACGACCAGGTCGGCAACCGGGCCTTTGGTGACCGGCTGCCGGCCGCGGCCCGGCCGCTGTCTGCCTTCTGCGTGCTGCTGGCGCCGTTTACCCCGATGCTCTTCATGGGCGAGGAGTACGGCGAGGACGCGCCCTTTCAGTTCTTCGCCGACCACATTGACAAGCGCATCGCCGAGGCCACGCGCCGCGGCAGGCGGGCTGAGTTCGCGGC
>JAJYHG010000233.1 GCA_021784895.1 Actinomycetes bacterium | reverse complement strand
CGCCGAGCACGCCGGTTACCCCGACCAGGTCGCCGGGCCGGGCGCCGTCGCGGCCAACCACGGCGCCTGGGTCATCGGCCCAGCCGACCACCGTGAAGCCGACGGTCAGCACTGGGGCGGCGGTCACGTCGCCGCCGGCGATCGTGACGCCCAGCTCGGCGGCGAGCGCGGCGGCGCCGGCCACGAGCGCGTGCGCGCGCTCGAGGCCGTATCCCTGCGGCAGGCCGAGCGCCAGATATGCCTGAGCGCTGCCACCCACGCCCATGGCGGCCAGATCGGAGAGCGCGCCCGCCAGCGCCCGCCATCCGATCTCCGCTGGCGTCAGCTGCCCCGAGCGGAAGTGGACACCGTCCACCATCGTGTCCACCGAGGTGACCGCGTACCCGCGGGCGCGCACGACGGCGGCGTCGTCGCCGATCCCGCGCACGAGCGCTGGGTCGCGCTGGCCGGCGGCAGCGCCCGCTGCGCCGGATCCGAGCAGCGCCCGCAACTCAGCGATCAGCTCGAGCTCGCGCATGCTCCAGCCCGCCTACCGCCCCTGCCGCCGGGGCTAGCGGTGACGGTAGACGATCCGGGCCCGGTCCAGATCGTAGGGCGAGAGCTCGACCCGCACCCGGTCACCTGGCAGGATGCGGATGCGGAAGCGTCGCATCTTGCCGGCCACGTGCCCAAGAACCACCCGGTCCATGTTGTCGAGCTTGACGCGGAACATCGCGTTGGGCAGCGCCTCAACGACCTCCCCTTCGAACTCGACCTTTTCCTCTTTCGGCATCGAACCGGGATTCTAGGTCAGAATCCGCTGGCACCGTTGGTCGACCGCACGGTGGAGTGTGCCGGCGCGCTGCTTGGCGGCGCGGCGGCTTGCGGCGCGGGAGCGCTGGGTGCGCCGGGCGCACCCGCGCCGGCGCTGCCCGTGCCGGCACCGGTGGCACTGGTGAGGGTCGTCGCAGAGCCGCCCGTCCCGGTCGCCCCCGTGGCACCGCTGCCAGTGGTGCTGGTCGCCCCCGTGGTGCCGGTCCCCCCGGTGGTGACGGTCACCCCCGTGGTGCCGGTGCCCGTAGTGGTCGTGCTCGGCGGCACGTATGGCGAGACCGCGTGCGCGCCGAAGTACTCGGTTCCGTGCCAGTACTGGGCGGGGGGCGAGAAGTCGCCGCAGTAGCTGCCCGACGCGGCCTGCATGAACTGCTTCCAGATCGGTGCCGCGAGCGTGGCCCCGTAGCCCGGCCCCAGGCCGTTGACATCGTTCATGTAAACGTCCGTGTTCGGGTATCCGACCCACACCGCGGTGGACAGGCGCGGCGTGTAGCCCACGAACCAGGCGTCGGTGTAGTTGTTGGTGGTACCGGTCTTGCCGGCTGCCGGGCAGCCGTAGGAGGCGACGGTCCCGGTCCCGTACTGCAGCACCGTCTCGAGCGTCTGGGTACCGGCGTAGGCCTGGCCCTGGCTGAAGACCCGGGTCGGCTTGGGGTTGCCGAAGTAGAGCGTCTTACCGCTCGGCAGCACCACCTTGGAGATGATCGTCGGCGTGATGTGACTGCCGCCGTTTGCCAAGGTCGCGTAGGCGTCGGACATCTGCAGCGGCGAGACCCCGATCCGCAGGCCGCCGAGTACCTCTGAGGGGTTGTCGTAGAGCGGCGCCGTGATCCCCATCTCGTGGGCGATGGTGTTGATCTTCTGGATGCCAAGGTCCGCCCCGAGCTGGGCGTAGACGGTGTTGTCGGAGACGGCGGTGGCCTGGGTGACGCTGATGGTGCCGGCGTAGGTGCGCTCGGCGGTCTGCACCGAGTAGGACGGATAGCCGGGGAGCCACCCGGGGCGCAGGTACTTGGAGACGTAGTAGGTCGCGTTGGGATCGCCGTTGTAGTCGTGGATCAGGGTCATCAGCGCGAACGCCTTGAACGATGACCCCGTCTGGCGTTCGGCCTCGGTCGCATAGTCAAAGGTCGTCTGCCCCTTGCCGACCCCGTAGGTGGTCGAGTTCTGCAGTGCGACGATGTTGCCGTTGGCAGGGTTGATCGCGACCAGCGCCGCCGCCGGGTCGCCGGGGTTGCCCTCGTGCTGCTGGATCGCCTGCGCGGCCGCGCGCTGATCCGCGAGGTTGATGGTGGTGTAGATCTTCAGCCCGCCCCGGTCGACGACCTTCTGTCCCAGATCCTGCACCAGCTGCTGCAGGGCGAAGTTCACCACGTACGGCTGGCTGATGCCCTGGTAGGAGTCGTTCGGCTTGACCTGCAGCCCCTGTGCCTGGGTGGCGTCGGCTGTCGCCTGGGTGATGTAGTGCGAGCGCACCATCGCCTGCAGCACCAGCCCGCGGCGCCAGCGAGCGAGCTTCGGGTCCACGAACGGGTTGTACTGGCTGGGTGCCTGCGGGAGCCCCGCCAGCAGCGCGAGCTGAGCCAGATCGAGGCGCCCGACGGGCTTGTTGAAGAACATCTGGGAAGCGGCCGCCACCCCGATCGCGGTCTCTCCGTACATGGAGCCGTAGGGCACGTCGTTCAGGTACTGCGTCAGGATCGAGGCATGGCTCTCGCGGTTGCCGAGCTCGGTGGCGAGCTTCAGCTGGACCACCTTGTAGCGGAGGTTGTGCACGGCCGCGATCCGGTCGGGGAGGTAGACGTTGGTGACCAGCTGCATCGTGAGTGTCGATCCACCCTGCAGGCCGCCGCCTACGAACACGTCCTTGAGTGCCGCGCGCAGCAGGCCGAGGTAGTCGACGCCGCCGTGCTGGTAGAAGCGCCGGTCCTCGATCGCGACCGTCGCTTCCCGCAGGAGCCGCGGCTCCTGGGCCTGAGTCAGCTGCGTGCGCAACACGTCGGAGGCCATGTAGCCGAGCGGCTGGCCGTCGGCGGCGAAGAACTCGGAGGTCTGGCCAGGGACCCGCGGCTGCAGCTGGCTTATGTTCGGGGCGCTGTTGGCGGTGCTGACGACCCACAGAGCAAAGGCGAGCACCGCGCTGATGCCGCCGGCAACGATCAGCCCGCCCACGATCAGCAGCGCTCGGCGTGCAGAGCTGCCGTTTCGGCGCTGCCGTCGCTTACGTTCGCGTCGTGTCATCTGGCGTTAGGTGGGGTCGTGCCTCGGTGCCTCGGTGCCTTGAGCGGCGGGGCCGACGGGTCGATGAGCAGACCGCGAGCGATCCCCGGAGCGCTAGCCGTTAGCGTGAGTCTAGGAGGATTCGCGGCGCTGCCCCGGCCCGCTGCTCGGTGCCGGCGACTTCGAGCTGATCTGCGCCTCCCGGCCGCGGCGCGCGGGCACGAGCCACGGCGGTCCTGCGCTCGTGGGACACTGACGGGCAGTGCTAGACCGCCCCGCCGATCCTCCCTCCCCGGGCGGCCGCGCCGTGTGGCGGGCGGTCTGGACATCGCGGCTGGCGGTGATCTTTGCCGGGGTCGCCGGGGTCGTCCAGATCGGCCTGGCGCCCGGCGCCGCCGCCGCCTATGACCCGCAGGGCATCACGTCCCCCTTCGGCTACCTGGCCAACGCGGTGATCGCGCCGCTCGCGCGCTGGGACTCGGTCTGGTACCTGACGATCGCGCGCTACGGGTACGCCGGTGTGCGCCAGCGCATGGCCTTCTTCCCGCTCTACCCAGAACTGATCCACCTGACCGGGCCGCTGGCGGGCTCAGACCTGGTGGCGGGCATCCTGATCTCGCTCACGGCCATGGCGGTTGCGCTGTATCTGCTGCACCGCCTGGTGGCGCTCGACTTCGGCACCGAGGTGGCGGCCACGACGGTGCTGCTGGTGGCCTTCTTCCCGGTCTCGTTCTTCCTCTCAGCGGTCTACACCGAGGCGCTGTTCCTCGCGCTGAGCGTGGGCTGCATCTACGCGGCACGGCGCGAGCGCTGGCTCGTGTGCGGCGTGCTCGGCGGCCTCGCCGCGGCCACGCGCAACGGGGGCGTGGCGCTGGTCGTGCCCGCCGCGGTGATCTACCTCTACGGGGCCCGCGGCACCGGCGCGCCAGGCGCGGGTCGGCACAGCGGCGCTGCGGGGTGGCGGCGCCTGCGCCCGCGCCACCGGCTGGGACCCAGCGTGCTGTGGCTGCTCTTGATCCCGGCCGGGCTCGGTGCCTACCTCGCCTACCTCGGCCTGCGTTACGGTGATGCGCTCGCGCCGCTGCAGGTGCAGGCGATCTGGTTCAGGCATCTGCGGCTGCCGCTGGTGACGGTCTGGGAGGGTGCGCGGCAGGCCTGGGAAGGCCTGCGCCAGCTGATCCAGGGGCCCGCCCCGCCCTACCACGTCCCCCCCTACGCCCAGACCGCGATCAGCGCCGCGCTGCAGGACATCTACCTGTTCCTGTTTTTGGCCGGCGGCCTGGTGGGGCTGGTTTTCGTGCTGCTCGAGCTCGGTGCTGCCTACGGGCTCTACACGCTCACGATGTTCATCCTTGCGCTCGCCGACCCGGTCAGGCTGCAGCCGCTGGCCTCGCTGCCGCGCTTTGAGCTCGTGATCTTCCCGCTGTTCATCTGGGCTGCCCGGCTGCTGACCCGCACCCGCCTGACCCCGTATCTGATCGGCTCGAGCGCCGTGCTGCTCGGCCTGCTCACGGTGGAGTTCGCCACATGGCACTGGGTCGCGTAGACGGCTCCCCGCGCGGGGTCCTGCTCGACGCCTTTGGCACGCTCGTCACCCTGGACGCGCCCGCACCGCTTGTGCGGGCGCTTCTTGCGCAGCGGCTGGGCGTGGTCGTCACCCGGGCGCAGGCCGGCGCGGCGTTCGCCGCCGAGGTCGCCTACTACCGTGCCCACATGCACGAGGGCACCGACGGGGGCCGCGTCGCGCAGCTGCGGGCACGCTGTGCCGAGGTGCTGCGCGCGGCGCTGCCACCCGATCCCGCGCTGCAGGCGGCCGACGGGGCGGTGATGACCGCGATCCTGACCGACGCGCTGCGCTGGCGGGTCTACCCGGACGCCGCACCGGCCCTGGTCAGGCTGCGCGCGGCTGGGCTGCGAGTTGCGGTAGCGAGCAACTGGGACGTCTCGCTCGTCGACGTGCTCGAGCACTGCGGTCTGGGAGAGCTACTTGATGGCGTCGTGACCTCGGCGGCCGTGGGCGCCGCCAAGCCCGACCCGCGGCCGCTGCAGTCTGCGCTCGAGCTCGCCGGCGTCGCGGCCGCCGACGCCGTGCACGTCGGCGACAGCCTGCAAGAGGACGTGGGGGCAGCCCGCGCAGCCGGCGTCAGGCCGGTGCTGCTCGTCCGCTCAGGGCAACCCCCGCTCGGGCAGACCCCGCCCGGCGTGAGCGTGATCGGCTCGCTGGCGCAGCTGCCGGCGCTGCTCGGGCTATGACTCCCTTTCCGCACTTCTCGAAGTCAATATCTGCCCCAACCGGGGTGAGCGTGGCGTGAAGCACTGTCCCGCTTGGCCCACATGGCAGCGGGTGCGTGCGAGGTGAAACATCGCGTCGCAGCGCGATCGCGGTGACCGCCTCGCCGGCCGCGGGGTGGGGGAGAGACCAACCGCGAGAAGTGCGGGGAAGGGAGCCGCAGCTGACGCCGGAGCCGCTATGGCACGCGGCCGAGATGAGCTCGCTGACAAGCGGGGCGACGTGGTTCCAGTCGAGGCTGGCACTCAACTGGCCCAGGCCCGGGAGTCGGGATCCCAGATTCCGCGCGTCGATCCATCGAGAAGGGGGTCGAGGAACGGCCGCACCACTTCCAGAGCTTCGTCCAGATCACGTGCGATCAGAAGCAGTGAGCGGCGAGCCTCGCCAGCCCCGCCGTGACGCCTGCGACCCGATCGCTTTGATCTGCGATCCGGCTTCTACCGTGGCCGCCGGCTCAAACGTCGCTATGACCTTGTCGGCGACGTGATCGACCAGCGGATACACCCTGTAAGGGCTCTGTGAAATCTCCGGCATTACGACCCGTGTAAGCGCGGGCATCTCTTCCGGTTCGCCGGCCAGCCGAAGGTCGCTCCTGATGACATGGCCTGCCTGGGCCCCAGCTCGAATCGGAACCGCTCGCCGAGATCGAGCGTGGCGGCCTCTCGAAGCTCTCCCTCGACGAGTTCGCGCTCTCCTCCGAGGTAGACACCGATGTCCTTGGACGCTCGCACGCCGGTGTCGACGATCAGCGTCAGCGACCGAACCCTTCAGCGAGCATCTCCTCCGCATCCGCCGCCGACCGACCGGACGTGGAGGCACCCATCCCGATGAACGCCCGCAACGCCGGCCGGTCCGGGATGTACTCCTCGATAGCGCGCGTCGCGAGTTCCTCGGGAGTGACGTCACGCTTGGCGGCCTCTTCCCGGAGGCGGGCTTCGACTTCTGATGACAGAGACAAGCTCATGCCTCAAAGTCTACGCCCGTTCAACGCCCGAACGCCACCCTCCCGGCCGGCGCCGTGCCGGAACTGACGAGCACCGCCACCCCAGACGATGCCGAACGTCAATGATGCAAACCGCTCGGCCGTACCCGACTCAAGCGCCGCTCAACACCGGTTCTGGCGGACATTGACCCTCAACTATGAGCACCACCGTCTGAAGCTGCTCGACCTGCTTCTCGATGACCGCAGCGCTCGCGGCCGAGCCAGCTCCTGGTCGGGCGGAAACGGCGCTTGAGCTATGCCGCGGCACGTCCGCCGAGCGACTCAATCGACTCCGTTCGCGCGGCGCGGCCGACGGAATCGTGAGGCAGCTCAACGGCATTTACGACGAGTTCCTGACCACAGTTCAACGTGACGACGCGACGCTTCTGCTCGACTTCGGCGACGAGCAGCTGCGACGCAAGGCTGTGCAACAGGCCGCTCAATACGGTGATCTCATCTACGAGCTACTGCGGGTTGTTACCGACCTGCCTGGATGCGACACTACCCACTGTTGCGCTGACTGCCTGAGCCCGCCGTGGTAAACGTTTGGACTACTGTTTGCTCGGCGAGGATGGTGAGCGGCTCGAGCTGGCCGCGGCGCCACCGAACGGGGGTGGGCTGCGTGGATTCGCGCGCGGGGTGCGTGAGCGGTTCGAGCCCGCCAGCGTGCGGGACGACGCTGCCGCGCACAGCGGCGGCGGCAGGGATGTGCGCCAGCCGCTAGACGTGCAGCACTCTGGTTCCGTCCAGGTGGACGACCAGGGCCTGCTTGAAGCTGGCGGTCTCGCAGGTCGCCCAGCAGGACGAGGGGCTGCCGCAGCCGACGCCGAAGAGATACACGCCCGGGACGGTCGCAGGCCGCCCGGGACTGCCGTGACCGATCGCGACAGCCACGCTGTCGGGGAAGGTTTCCCCTGGCAGCTTTGCCGCCCACGGCGATGCACGACTGGGGGTTGAAGCAGGGGGCACCGGACATCGCGGAGGTGCCGAGCACGGTGTGCGTCGCGG
>JAJYHG010000004.1 GCA_021784895.1 Actinomycetes bacterium | reverse complement strand
AGACCTCGTCGAGCAACCGCTGGCGGGACACGACGATCCGCTCGTTGCGCATCAGGTACTCGAGCAGCTCAAACTCGCGCTGCGTGAGATCGAGCGCCCGCTCGCCGCGCGCGACCTCGTGCGTGTCGGGGTTCAGCCGCAGGTCACCGACGGTGATCGACGCCTGCCCGCGCGGCGGGCGGCGCCGCAGCAGAGCCCGCAGGCGGGCGAGCAGCTCCTGGCGCTCAAAGGGCTTGACGAGGTAGTCATCGGCACCGGCATCGAGGCCCTCGACGCGCGACTCAACCGCGTCACGGGCGGTCAGCATCAGGATCGGCACGTCCTCCGACGCGCGCAGCGTCTTTGCGACCTCGAGGCCGTCCAGCCGCGGCAGGCCCAGGTCGAGGATCACCAGGTCGGGCAGGAAGGAGTGGGCCTCGTCCAGCGCCACCAGGCCGTCCGCGGCGATCCGGACGTCGTAGCCCTCCATCCGCAGCGAGCGCTGCAGCACCTGAGAGATCGCGTCGTCGTCCTCGACGACGAGGACGCGGGCCGGACGCTCAAAATCGGTTGCGATGCTCATCGCGAGCCAGATGGTAGGCGGCGCGCCGGGGGAAAGGGGAGACTCTTCGCCATCGTTTAGAACAGGTTCAAGCCTGCCCGACCCGCTCGGTCGCCGTGTAGACGTTGACGTGGCCGTTGCGGGCAAAGCCGCAGAGCGTCAGGTTGCGGTCGCGCGCAAGCTCTACCGCCAGCGAGGTGGGTGCCCCGACACCCACCAGCACCGGTGCCCCGGCGACCGCCGCCTTTTGCACCAGCTCGAATGACAGCCGGCCGCTGACGCAGAGCAGGTGGCCAGCCAGCGGCAGCAGACCGCGCCCCAACGCCCAGCCGATCACCTTGTCCATGGCGTTGTGGCGGCCCACGTCCTCGCGCACACAGAGCAGGCGCCCGCTGAGGTCGAACAGCCCGGTCGCGTGCAGCGCGCCGGTGCGGGTGAAGCCCGGCTGGACCAGGCGGTTCGGCAGATCGGCAAGCAGCGCGCGCTCGAGCGGCTCGCTGCTCCAGGGTGGCAGCATGGCGCAGTTGACGGTGACCTCCTCGATCGCACCCTTGCCGCAGACGCCGCAGGACGAGCTGGTGTAGAAGCTGCGGGCGGCGGGACGGCGGTTGAGCGGGCCGCTGACGAGGATCGTGTTGTTGGCCAGATCATCGGTCAGCCCCGCCGCCCGTGGTCCGTCGATCAGCCCTTCGCCGTAGAGAAATCCGAGTGCGAGCTCCTCGTCATGCCCGGGGGTGCGCATCGTGACCGCCAGCGGCTCGCCGTCCACGCGGATCTCTAGCGGCTCCTCGACCGCGACCGTGTCACGGCCGCCGTCGTGCACGACGGTTGTGAGCGAGCCGGGAGCAGCGCTGACCGACGACATCACCACAACGGTAATGCCTACAGCCCGCCTGCGGGCACCGAATTGGCCGCTGGGCGGGCACGGGCGCCAGGCGCCGCGCGGGTATGCTCCAGGCGATGCAACGAGAACAATGGATCACGGCGTTCGCGGCTCAGGCCGGGGTCGAGCCGCCGACGGCCGAGCAGGTCGAGCGGCTGCTCGCGCTCGCTGGCGTAGCGGCCCACGCCTCGGAGCGCACGGCGGCGCCGATCGCCTGCTGGATCGCGGGCCGCGCGGACGCGTCGGTTGACGAGCTGATCGCGGCCGCAGAGCGCGTCACGGGCGACTGAGCAGGCGCTCGGCGGCCACCAGGTCGGCGGGCGTGTTGATTACCGTCTGCTCGCGGCTGTGCGCCGATGTGAGCGGCGCAGCGTGGGCCCCGGGCTGGGTGAAGCGCACCGGCCCGCCCGCCTCGAGCACATGCCGCAGGCGCGGTATGAGCGCCCGGCGGTAGAGCGCCGGGAACGGGCGCCCGGGCCACAGCGTCGCGACCTCATCCCGAGCCGCGGCGAGCGCAGCGAGCGCGGCTGGGGCCAGGAAGGGCATGTCGCACGGGATCGCGATCACCGCGGGGTACTGCTCGAGTGCGGTGATGACACCAAGCAGCGGGTGGACCGGCGTCTCGGGCTCGACCAGCACGCCCGCATCCAAGCTGGGCGGCAGGCGGGTGGAGCGCTTGGCCGCGACCACGACACTCAGGCCAGCCGCCCGCGCGGCCGCGACCGGATAGCTGATCAGCGGCCGCCCGCCGAGCTGCACCAGCGCCTTTTCACCGCCGATCCGGCTGCCGCGGCCGCCTGCCAGAACCACGGCCGTAACCGTCATCGCCCCAGTATCGCGCGCAGGACTCAGCCGCCGCGCGTGGAACAACGCTGTGTGTAGACGATGGCTGCCGCCCGCACCGCCAAAAAGACGAGCAAGCGGACCGCCAGGGGCGGTAGGTCTGCTGGTGGCCAGCGGGCCACCAGCAGAAGGAAGAGCGCTCCTCCGACCCGCGCGCGGCGCTCACTCGTCGCCAGCCGCCCGGGCCTGTGGCGCCTGCGTGACCTCGAGCCCCACCAGGTGGATGTGCTGGCGCTCGCGCTGATCGCGGTGGGGATCTTCCTCGGCGGGGTCGCCTATGGCATCTGGGACGGTGGCTCGCTCGGCCGCCTGGTCATGAGGCTGCTCGAGACGCTGGTCGGGAGGCTCGCCTACCTGATCCCCGTCGGGCTCGTGCTCGGCGGCGGACGGGTGCTCGCACGCGACCTGGACGTGGCGCCCGCCACGCGGCCGCTGCGCAGCGGCGCCGTCTGCCTGCTGCTGGCCCTGGCGCTGGCCTTCGCCGCAGGGCTGCTCGGCCCAGGGGCTGCTCGCAGCGGGACGCTCTTCTCGAGCTCGTCGGTGGCCGCGCGCGGGGGCCTGCTGGGGGCGCTCGAGTACTACCTTGCCGGACACCTGTTGTCGGCGGCCGGGGCGGACATCCTGGCGCTCTTCATGCTGATCGCGGGCGTGATCCTGCTGAGCGGCGCCACCTTCGCCTCGGTGGTCAACGGCAGCCGCCGGCACGCGACCGGGCTGCGCGCTGGCTCGGCGATCTTCAGCGCCACGCGCCGCGCCGAGATCCGCGCGGCGCGGCTGCGCCAGACGCACCTGCAGGCCGATGGTCCGCTGGTCGTGCCCGAGCCCGACGCGCACGAGGTGATCGTGCGGGCGACCCATGTCGAAGCGCCGGCGATTGTCTACGAGGACGAGCGCGGCCAGCGCAGCTTCGCGGTCAGCGACGGGGAGGGGACGGCCGGCCAGGACCTGACGCCGGATGACCCGGCCGAGTTCGAGGACTTCGTGCGGCTCGGTGGCGGCCCCAGAAGCGCGGGCGGCACGGGGGGCGCGGCCGCGGGCGGGCGTGCCACCACCACCGCCTATGAGCCCGGTGATGACGAGCAGGCGGCCGCCGGGCCCGGGCGTGAGGTCGACCCATCTGAGCTGACCCCGCAGGGGCGCTACCGCACGTCGGTGACAGACGACCCCGGCTTCGTCTGGCGGGTCCCGCCGCCGCGTTTCCTGGTGCGCTCGACGGGCGAGGCGGCAAGGCCCGACACGACTGGCCAGGCGCAGACCGCCAAGGCGCTGGTCGAGGCGCTCGGACACTTCGGCATCGAGGCGAAGGTCGTCGGCCAGGTCAGCGGGCCGCACATAACCCGCTATGAGATCCGGCTCGCGCCCGGCACGAAGATGTCGAAGGTCGCCGGGCTCAAGGACGACCTCGCCTATGCGCTGGCGGCAATCGACATCCGCATCCTGGCGCCGATCCCGGGCAAGACGGCGGTGGGCATCGAGGTTCCCAACCAGCGCCGGCGGATCGTGCACCTCGGCGACGTCTTCCAGGAGCCGCCGGCGGACTGGTCGCCGCTGACGGTCTGGCTGGGCAAGGACATCGGCGGGCGCGCAATCGGAGCCGACCTCGCGAAGATGCCGCACCTGCTGGTGGCCGGCACGACCGGCGCGGGCAAGTCGGCCTGTGTCAACGCGATGCTCTCCTCGGTGCTGCTGCGCGCCACACCGCATCAGGTCCGCCTGGTGCTGGTCGACCCCAAACAGGTCGAGCTCAACCACTACGAGTCGATCCCGCACCTGCTCACACCGGTGATCACCAACCCGAAGATGGCCGCCAACGCGCTGCAGAACCTGGTCCGCGAGATGGAGCAGCGCTACGCGACCATGTCGCTGGCCCGGACACGGTCACTGCCTGAGCTCAACCGGGTGCTCGAGGGACGAGGGCAGCAGGCGCTGCCCTACATCCTCTGCGTGATCGACGAGCTGGCTGACCTGATGATGGTTGCCCCCGCCGATGTCGAGGACTCGGTCATCCGCCTGGCGCAGAAGGCGCGCGCTGTCGGCATCCACCTGGTGCTGGCGACGCAGTCGCCGCGGGTCGACGTGATCACCGGCATGATCAAGGCCAACGTGCCCTCGCGGATCGCGTTCGCGGTCTCCAGCCAGACCGACTCGCGGGTGATCCTCGACCAGAACGGCGCCGAGACGCTGCTCGGCCAGGGCGACATGCTGTTCTCGCCCGTCGGGACCAACAAGCTGCAGCGGATTCAGGGCGCCTACATCGACGAGGAGCAGATTGCCGAGCTGACCGAGGCGTGGCGCCGCCAGGGTGAGCCGGAGCTGCGCGAGGAGCTGCTCGAGGAGGTCGACGACCCCGGCGACAGCGGCGGATCGGGCTCAGATGAGGGCTTCGACCCCGACGAGGACCCGCTGCTGCAGGAGGCGATCAGCCTGGTCGCGACGATGGGGACCGCCTCCACCTCGATGCTGCAGCGGCGCCTGCGGCTCGGCTACACGCGCGCCGGCCGGCTGATCGACATGCTCGAGCGGCGCGGGATCATCTCCGGCTACGAGGGCTCAAAGCCCCGCCAGGTGCTGGTCAGCGAGGCCGACCTGCCCCGGATCCTGGCGGCGCTGGCCGACGGCGGTGGCGCCGGGTCCGCGGGAGCAGCCGCCGGGACGGCGGGCACGCCCGGCAGTGGCGACCTGTTCAGCGAGCCGCCACTCGAGCACGAGAGCTACCAGGATCTGTCCTGACCGGCGCTCCGCGGCCATCTCAGAGCCGGCCGCGGTCGCCATTGCCACCGCTCTGGCTGGAGATAGAGCCGATTGCATCGTACGCTTGCTGTTATGGCTGAGATCGGCTCGACGCTGCGGGAGTCGCGGATGCGCGCTCGCATCGACATCAGCGAGGTGGAAAGCGCCACCAAGATCCGTGCCAAGTACCTGCGCGCGCTCGAGAACGAGGAGTGGGACCTGCTCCCCGGCCCGGTATACGTCAAGAGCTTTCTCAAGACCTACGGCGACTTTCTCGGCCTTGACAGCCGCCTGCTGATAGACGAGTTCAAGCGGCGCTACGAGCGCCCGGCCGACAATGAGCTGCGGGCGATCGCCTCGACGGCACGTGAGCGCGACCGCCGCACATCCACTCCCGGCGCGCTCTCCAGGCTGCTGCTGTCGCCGCGCAGCGTGATCGGCGTGGCGCTGCTGGTGATCGTCGCCGCGTTGTACGTAATCGGCAGCCACAACCCGGGCAAGAGCCTGCACACCAGCAGCCCGATCACCCCGGCGACCACCGGCGGGGCATCACCGCACCGCCGCCAGCCCCATCACCACCACCGGCGCGCCTCCACTGGCACCGGATCGCGGAAGCACACCAGCACCAGCGCATCGACGACCACCAGTGGCGGGCAGCCGACGACGAGCACTGGCACCGGCACCACGCCGGCGGGCACCACCGACGCCAGCCTGGCGATCGTGCCGACGGCGACAGTGTGGATCTGTGTCGTGAACCAGTCCGGGACGCCGCTGATAACCGCAACCGACTACAGCCCTGGGCAGACGATCCCCACATTGAGTGCGCCCGAGATCCTGGTCACGCTCGGCAACACGAGCGCCACGCTCACGGCCGACGGCAAGCCGTACCCCATCAGCGGCGGCCAGGTGACGAACCTGAAGATCACGCCGCAGGGCGTCAGCACCTCAGCAACCGTAGCCTCCTGCGGGTGATGGATCCGGCGGTATTCGCCGGCCGCGCCGCTGTGCGGGCAGGGATCCTGGTCACCGGCACCGAGGTCCTGACCGGCATCATCACCGACCGCAACGGGCCGTGGCTGTCAGAGCGCCTGCGCGAGCTGGGAGTCGATGTGGCGATGATCGAGGTGGTTGCAGACAGGCCCGCAGACCTGCGCCTGGCACTCGAGCAGATGGCAGCCGCCGGTGTGGCGCTGATCGTGACCAGCGGCGGCCTGGGGCCGACGGCCGACGACCTGACCGCCGGGGTGGTCGGTGGCTTCTGCGGACGCGAGATGGTGCTCGACGCGGCGCTCGAGCACCGGATCGCCGAGATAACGCGGGCGGCACTGCGCCGCTGGCCCGGAGCCGACGGCGAGGCACTGCGGGCCGCGAACCGCAAGCAGGCCGTGACACCGGCCGGTGCGACCGTGCTCGAGCCGCGCGGCACCGCCCCCGGCCTGGTGGTGCCGCCGGCCGAGGGCCGCGCCGGACCGACGGTGGTGGTGCTCCCTGGGCCGCCCTCGGAGCTTCAGCCGATGTGGGCCGACGCGGTCGCCTCAGAGGCGTTCCGGCGCGCCATCGCCGGGGCCACCGTCTACCGGCGCGAGATCGTGCGGCTGTTCGGGCTGCCGGAGGCTGAGATCTCCAGCACCCTGCGGGCGGCGGCGGCGGCCGGCCTGCGGCTCGCCCCGCTCGAGATCACCACCTGCCTGCGGCGCGGCGAGATCGAGGTGTCAACCCGCTTCGAGCCTGGCGCCCAGGCTGACTACGACGCGCTGCTCGAGTTCATCGCGGCGCGCCACGGCGAGCTTCTGTTCTCGCGCGACGGTGCCACGATCGACGACCAGGTCGCCTCGCTGCTCGCCTCGGGCGGGGAGACGATCGCGCTGGCCGAGTCCTGCACCGGCGGGCTGCTGGCCGCCCGGCTGACCGACCGGCCCGGCGCCTCAGCCTACGTCGCCGGCGGCGCCGTGGTCTACAGCAACGAGGCCAAGTCGGCGCTGATGGGCGTGCCGGCGGAGTTGATCGCCACCCACGGGGCGGTCTCGGCCGAGGTCGCACGCGCGCTCGCAGACGGCGCCCGGCAGCGCTTCGCAGCGACTGTGGGCGTCGGCATCACGGGGATCGCGGGCCCCGGCGGCGGGACCCCGGAGAAGCCCGTGGGGCTGGTGTGCTTCTCGGTGTCCCACAGCCGGGCGGGCGCTTCTGAAGCCGTGCGCACGCTCACGCGCACGAGCAGCCTCGCGGGTGACCGCCAGGCGGTCCGCGAGCGCTCGACCACGGTCGCCATGCACCTGATCGCCCGCGTGCTGCGCGGCGAGGGCGAGGGCGAGGGCGAAGACGAGGGC
>JAJYHG010000056.1 GCA_021784895.1 Actinomycetes bacterium | reverse complement strand
CGTCGCCGTGTTCGCCGACGGCCCGACCACCATCAGCGGCATCGGCCATGCTCGCGTCAAGGAGTCAGACCGGATCGCGGCTTGCGCCGAGAACCTCCGCCGCCTCGGGATCGAGGTCGATGAAGGGCCAGATCATCTCCGCGTGCATCCTGGGATCCCGCGCGCCGGCGTGCGCCTGCCGACCTACGAGGACCATCGCATCGCCATGGCGTTCTCGCTGATCGGCGCCCGCGTGCCGGTCTTGATCGAGGATCCCGGCGTGGTCGGCAAGACCTGCCCGGAGTTCTTTGAGCTCTGGCGGGCGACCGGCGCGAGCGTGGCCATGGCGGACAGCGGCGCGGCGGCCGGCTCCGGGTGATGGTGGTAGCGATCGACGGCCCGGCCGGGGCCGGCAAGTCGAGCGTCGCGCAGGCCGTGGCAGCGGCGCTCGGCTTCACCTACCTGGACACCGGGGCCATGTACCGCTGTGTCGCCCTTGCCAGCCTGCGCCGGGGGCGGCCGGCCGCGGAGCTGACCCCGGCATTGGAGATCTCGCTCGGTGAGCGGGTGCTCATGGACGGTGAGGACGTCACCGAGGCGATCCGCACGCCTGAGGTCTCGCAGCGCGCCTCCCAGGTGGCTGCGCTGCCCGCCGTGCGCAGCGCGATGGTGGAGCGCCAGCGGTCGCTGCTGCGCAGCGGCGACTGGGTGGCCGAGGGGCGTGACATCGGCACCGTCGTCGCCCCGGACGCGGAGCTCAAGATCTTCCTGATCGCCGATCCGGCCGAGCGGGCGCGCCGGCGTGCGCTCGAGCTCGGATGTGACGCGGCCAGCGTGCTGGCCGAGCAGGCCGCGCGCGACGACCGCGACCGCAGCCGCGCACAGTCACCACTGCGCCCCGCGCCCGACGCGATCGAGATTGACAGCACCGGGCTGGCACTCGAGGACGTGGTCGCGCGGATCGTCGCGCTGGCGCCCGGCCGCTAGGCTCGTGCTCTCCATGAAGGTCGCGATCGTCGGATATCCAAACGTCGGCAAGTCCTCGCTGGCCAACCGGCTCAGCGGCTCGCGTGAGGCCGTTGTGCACGCATCCTCCGGGGTCACCCGCGACCGCAAGGAGCTCGACAGCGAGTGGAACGGGCGTACGCTGACGCTGGTCGACACCGGTGGTGTTGACCTCGACGAGCGCGACGACCTGGCCCGTGAGATCCAGCGCCAGTCCCGGGAGGCGCTCGCCGAGGCTGACGTCGCCGTCCTGGTCGTGGACGCCAGGGCCGGGGTCCGCCCCGGTGACCTGGACATGGCCGACCTGCTGCGCCGGCTCGCGATCCCGGTGATCGTGGCGGCCAACAAGATCGACTCGGTGCGCGACCTGGCGCTCGCACACGACTTCCACCAGCTCGGCTTGGGGGAGCCGATCGCGGTCTCGGCCGCACAGGGTCTCGGGACCGGGGACCTGCTCGACCGCATCGTTGCCGTGGGACCTGGCCAGGATCGTGAGCGTTCAGCCGAGGATCCGGTCCGCCTGGCGCTGATCGGGCGGCCGAACGTCGGCAAGTCCTCGCTTGTGAACCGCTTCCTGGGCTCCGATCGCGTGATCGTCTCTGAGCTTGCGGGCACGACCCGGGACGCGATCGACCTGCCGCTGAGCTTCGAGGGCCGATCGCTGGTGCTGGTTGACACAGCCGGGCTGCGCCGCCAGGCCAAGGTCGGCGAGTCGCTCGAGTACTACACGGCGCTGCGCTCGGAGCGGGCCGTGCAGCGCGCCGACGTCGCGCTCGTGGTCTGCGACGCCAGTGAGGGTGTCACCTCGCAGGATCTCCGCATTGCGGAGCTGGCGATGAAGTCGGGTGCCGCGACCGCGCTGGTGCTGAACAAGTGGGACCTGCAGGCTGACGGCGGGGCCGCGATCGGCCCGGACGAGCTCGACGGCGAGCGGGCGCGCGTGAACCGCAAGCTGCGCCTGCGCCCGCGGGTGCTGACCGCCAGCGCCAAGACTGGGCGCAACATCGAGCGGATCCTGGTTGAGGCCGTGGGGCTCGCTGACCGCAGCCGCGCGCGGATCCCGACCCCTCAGCTCAACCGTTTCCTGGCGGACCTCACCGCCGCCCGCCAGCCGCCGTCGAGCAACAACCGCCGCCACGGCAACCAGCGCCTGAAGCTGATCTACATGACCCAGACCGCCGAGCGGCCGCCGCGCTTCTCGGTCCAGGTCAACTCGCACGCGCTGGTGACGCGCGACTACGCCTACTACGTGGAGAATCGCATGCGCGAGCGCTACCGCATGGAGGGCATACCCCTGATGATCGACTTCGTTGAGCGCAACGAGCGCCGTGGCCGCGAGGGGGCGCGCGCGTAGCGGGCCTCGACGCGGCCCTGTTTGTGGCTTTGTCTCCGTCGCGGCCGCTGCGCCGGGGCTGGTTGTGCGTATGGATCGCAGGATGAACACCAAACGCACAAAGTTCCTCTCGCCCGGCCCGCGGAGCGAATGTCCGGCCCGGCTCGGCGGCGCGGTAGCGCCGTTAACCTGTCCGCGTGAGCCGGAGCGTCCCTTGATTGCCCGCGTCATCGTGCTGACGCCGACCCGCGCCGTGCGGGGGCTCTTTGACTACGAGCTCTCACCCGCCCTGCTCGCTCGCGGCGTCGGCGTGGGCTCGCTGCTGAAGGTGCGCTTCGCCCGGCGGACGCTGGTTGCGGTGGTGGCTGAGCTGGCTGCGAGCTCGGAGCTGCCCGCCGAGCGGCTCGCCATGGCAGAGGAGCTGCTGCCCGCCCGCCTGCCGGCCGACCTGGTCGGTCTGGCGCTGTGGCTCGCGGACGAGTACTGCTCAACGCCCGCGCGGGCGCTCGAGGTGGTTCTGCCCGCGGGTGCGAACAGAGGCGTGGAGGAGCGCCTTGTCCTGGTGGCGTCGCTCACCGCGGCTGGCAGCGCGGCGCTGCACCCCGCGGGCGGCAGCGAGCCGCCCGCCGCCGGCACCAAGCCGCTGACGGCAGGCCAGCGGCGGGCGCTGCAGACGCTCGCGGACGGTCCGGTGCGGGCGGCGGCGGTGGGCACGGCGCTGTTGCGCCGCCTGGAGGCGCGCGGCCTGGTGACGCTCGCGCCCGGCCCGGCACGCGACCGCCAGCGCCACTTTGAGGTCTCGTCCGTATCAGCCACGCCACCGCCGCTCACCACCGAGCAGAGGGCCGTGCTCGAGGCGCTCGGCCCGGCGCTTGGGGATGGCTGCGGTGTCGGGGCGGGCGGCGCGGCTGAGCTGGACGCGGCACCCGCATTCCTGCTCCACGGGGTCACCGGCTCTGGCAAGACCGAGGTCTACCTGCGCGCCGCGGAGGTGACGCTGCGCCAGGGACGGGGCGTGATCATCCTGGTGCCAGAGATCGCACTGACGCCGCAGGCGCTGGCCCGCTTCAGGGCCCGGTTCGGTGACGTGGTGGCGGTGCTGCACTCCGGCATGAGTGCCAGCCGGCGCTACAGCGAGTGGCTGCGGCTCGCCAGGGGTGAGGCGCAGGTGTGTGTCGGCGCTCGCTCGGCGGTGTTCGCGCCGCTGGCCGACATCGGGCTGATCGTCGTCGACGAGGAGCATGAGAGCTCCTACAAGGACGAGCGCGACCCGCGCTACGACGCCCGCACGGTCGCGGCCAGGCGCGCGCGTACGCACCGGGCGCTGCTGTTGTCGGGCAGTGCCACACCCCGGCCCGAGGCGGTGTTCGGGGCTCGCCGCCTGCTGCTGCGCGAGCGCGTGGACGGCCGCCCGCTGCCGTCCGTCTCGGTCCTCGACATGCGTGGCCTACACCACCCGCTGCATCCCGACGCGCGGCTGGCGCTAGCCGACTGCCGGCACGCCGGGGGCAAGGCGATCGTGTTGCTGAACCGGCGCGGCTGGTCGAACTTCCTCTCCTGCGGATCCTGCGGGCGCGTCTGGATGTGCCCCAACTGCGACGTGGCGCTGGTGCTGCACCGCTCGGCGGGCCGCGTTTCCTGCCACCACTGCGGCCACCAGGAGCAGGTGCCGGCGAGCTGCCCGGACTGCGGCTCGGTGTCTGTCGCCCGCCACGGCGCCGGCACCGAGCGGCTCGAGCACGAGCTGGCCGCGGCACTCGGCGGCCCGGACTTCCCGGTGTTCCGCCTGGACGCAGACGCGGCTGGGATCGAAGCGCGCGCACGCATCCTCGAGCACTTTCAGGCGGCTCGCAGCGGGGTGCTGGTCGGCACGCAGATGGTCGCCAAGGGCCACGACTTTGCTGACGTGAGCCTCGGGGTCGTGATCGACGCCGACCAGACGCTGCGCTTTCCTGACTTCCGCGCCGAGGAGCGCACCTTCGCGCTGGTTACCCAGCTGGCCGGCCGCACCGGGAGGGGAGGCGGACCTGGTCGCGCCGGAAGCTGCCCTGGGGCGGTGGGCACGGGGGCCGGTGACGACCCCGGTCGGGTGCTCGTGCAGACGCTCCAGCCGGCCGCGCGGCCGATCGTGCTTGCCGCTCGCCACGACGCCGAGACCTTTGTGCGCGGTGAGCTGCGACGGCGCAAGGCGCTCGGCTATCCGCCCTTCCTGACGCTGGTGCGCGTGGTCTGTGCCGCGGTCGAGCGGGAGGCGGCGAGACGGGCGGCGCTCGCGCTTGCGGAGCGGATCCGGGCTGATGGCGGGGGCGCAGCGGGGGCGGTGACGGTGCTCGGGCCGGCGCCGCTGTTCACGGTCCGCGGCCGGGCTCGCCATCAGCTCGTCGCCAAGGCGGACGACCGTGGCGCGGTGATCGCCGCTGTGCGGGATGCGGTCCTCGCCCTCAGCGCCGACCGCGCCCACCGGCAGGTGGCGCTGAGCGTCGACGTCGACCCGCAGTGAGCTCGGCGCTCAGCCGCGGGCGGGCCGCTGTGACTCCAGGAAACGTTCGGTGAGGCCGCGCACGACCGCAGCCATCGGGAAGCCGTGCTCCTCGCACCAGGCCCGGAGCTCCTCGTGCAGGTGGGCGGGGAAGCGGATCGGCACGACCCGCGTCTCCGCCCCTGCGGGGGCCTGCGAGTGGCTGCGGATGAAGCCGGTCTGGAGCAGCTCGGCGTGGCCCAGGGCTGCGGCTGCGAGGCGTCGGCGGGTGTCCGGGTGGTTACTGGCGGTGGCTGCGGCCGCGCTGCGGTCGAGCAGGCCCCCTAGCAGCAGCGCCAGGACGGCGTCCTGGTCGGCGGCGTCGAGCGTCCTGATCGCCCGTAGCAGGTGCCCCACGGCGTGTTCCTGGGGCACTGGGGTGAACGATATCGCCATGGTATCGACACGATATCGAACGGATCGCTTCCGGTCGACCTCCACGAGCGGGAATGGTCAATAGACTGGGGCGCTGTGAGTGACGCACTGGAAAGTCTGGACGACGAGCCTGAGGCACCGGAGCCGGCGCTCGACCCCGAGGTGGCGGCCAAGCGCGACGCGGCGCTGGCACAGGTGCGCAAGTTCGGCGACCCGGTGCTGAAGACGAAGGCCCGGCCGGTGGAGCGCTTCGACCAGACGCTGCGCGACGAGGTCCTGCGCATGGGACACCTGATGGACGATGCGCTCGGGATCGGGCTGGCGGCCACCCAGGTGGGGGTGCTGCACCGGCTGTTCGTGTACCGGGTGCAGGCGGGCGCCCCCCTGGCAGCCCTCGCCAACCCCGTGATCGAGTGGGCATCCAGGGATGAGGAGATCGCCGAGGAGGGGTGTCTCAGCCTGCCCTCGGTGCACGTGGATGTCGAACGTCCCGTGCATATTCTCGTCAGCGCCCAGGATGAGTTCGGAGAGCCGATCACGGTGGAGGCCTCCGGGCTCGAGGCGCGCGTGATCCAGCACGAGCTCGACCACCTGGACGGGGTCCTGATTCTCGATCGCACGCCGCGCGACCAGCGCAAGCAGGCGATGCGGATCCTGCGCGAGTGGCAGGAGCGCGAGCGCTCCGCGTGAGGACCGTCTACCTCGGGACCTCAGCCTTTGCGGCGCTGGTGCTGCGGCGCCTGTACGACTCGCCGCATACGCCCGTACTGGTTGTGAGCCGCCCCGACAGCGCCGTTGGACGCGGCCGCAAGCTGGCCCCGCCGCCGGCGGTGGTGGCCGCCCGTGAGCTGGGCATCCCGGTCCACCAGCCGAGCGACGTGAACGGCGAGGAGTCGCTCGCGCGGATCGCATCGGCGCAGCCCGACGTGGTCTGCGTCTGCGCCTACGGGGCTCTGATCACCGAGCCGCTGCTCTCGCGCCACCCGATCCTGAACGTTCATCCTTCGCTGCTCCCGCGCTGGCGCGGCGCCGCTCCGATCGAGCGCGCGATCATGGCTGGAGACGAGCAGACCGGGGTCTCGATCATGCGCCTCGCCGCTGGCCTCGACAGCGGGCCGGTGTGCCTGCAGGCGCGGGCCGCGATCGGCGCACAGGAGGACTACGGCGCGCTCGCCGGCCGGCTGGCGGAGCTGGGCGCCGAGCTGCTCATCCGCGCGCTCGACGAGCGGCCGCAGTGCCTGCCACAGGACGAGGCTTCGGTCACCTATGCCGAGAAGCTGACGGCGGCTGACCGGCGCATCGACCCGCAGGAGAGCGCCGAGCAGCAGGCTCGCCGGGTGCGCGCGTTGAGCCCGCACATCGGCGCCTACCTCGAGACCGCCGACGGACAGCGGCTGGGTGTGTGGCAGGCCCGGGTGGTGGACGGGCGTCTGGAGCCGGTGACCGTCCAGCCGCCCGGCAAGCGTCCGATGCCCTACGCCGACTACCTTCGCGGGCGCCGGCTGTGAGCGTCGCGCCGGCTCGCCGCGCCGCGTTCAAGGTCATCCGCCGAGTGTGTGAGCAGGGCGCGTTCGCCGATCGCGCGCTGCACACGGCCGCCGCCGGGCTCGACGCGCGCGACCGCGCCCTGGCGATGGTGCTCGCCTACGGCACCGTGCAGCGCCTGCGAACCCTCGATCACCTGCTCACGGGCCTGACCAGGCGCCCGCTCGCGCAGCTCGAGCCGGCCGTCCGGGCCGCGCTCAGGCTGGGCACCTACCAGATCGTGTTCCTGGGTGGCGTGAGCGACTATGCGGCGGTCAATGACAGCGTCGAGCTCGTCAAGCCGGCCAGCGCCGGTGGGGCGGCGCTGGTGAACGCGGTGCTACGCCGAGCGAGCCGCGAGGCGCCGGCGCGCTTCGCTGAGCTGGACGACCGGACGGTCCGCCACGCGGCGGTGCTGCATTCGGTGCCCGACTGGCTGGCGGAGCTCTGGTGGCGCGAACTCGGGGCGCAGGCCGCTCGCGCACAGCTGGCGACGGTGAACATGCCGGCCGAATCGGCGATTCGCGTCAACACGCTGCGCAGCACCACCGCAGAGGTGCGGGCCGCGCTGCCAGCCGGCAGCGCGGCCCGCA
>JAJYHG010000100.1 GCA_021784895.1 Actinomycetes bacterium | reverse complement strand
GTACAACGAGCAGGGACACGAGGGCACCAACTACGTAACCCAGAGCTACCTGGAGGGTCTCGCCAAGCAGATTCCGGGGCTCGACTACAGCCGCTGGATGGCCGACCGCAAGCTCCCGAGCCTGGTAGCGCAGGTCAACGCTGACAACACGGCTGGGATCGCGGTCAACGGCGCGGCCAACACCGGCACCCCCACGCTCGTCTTCCAAGGGCCGCGCGGCCAGCTGCACTTCCCGGCGGGCTTGCCAGCCACCTACAGCGCGATCACAGGCGCGATCAGCAAGGTCTCCTAGCGCCATCGGCCGGAGGGCCGCGGCCTTTCTGGCGCGGTGCATGTGCCCATCGGCGCACGCGGCCCGGGCGGCTGGCGCTGACAGCACAACCGCCGTTATAGCCAGCCGTCGTTGGCTATAAACTACTGACTGTGAAAGTCATGCTCTCAATCCCGAAGGCGACCGTCGAGACGCTGGATGAGCTTGCGCTCGAGGCTGGCCTGACCCGTTCGGCACTTGTCGCCTCGCTCGCTGCGCGGGAAGCGGCTGCGCGGCGTCAGCGCCGATCAGCGGCGGTGCTGGAGCTGCTCGGCACGCCGGTCCGGCATGGCAACGTGGCGGAGCTCGTGCGCGCCGACCGCCACCGCTGATGGCCGTGTTGTTGCTGGATGCGACGGTGTGGCTGGCGGCCAAGGACGAGGCCGACGAGGCACACGAGGCCTGCAGGGCCGTGGTCGCCACGATCAGCCATGACCTCGCCGCGCTTGACCTGACCCTGTATGAGACCGCGAACGTCGCGGTGACCAGGTGGCGTGACGTGACCGCGGCGGTCGAGCTCGGCGGCGTGATCCGCGTGGCTGTGGGAGACCGCCTCCTGCGGATGGACACCAGCCTTCACGCAAGCGCTGCCACCCTGGCTGCCGCACACGGCCTCACCGTCTACGACGCGGCCTATGTTGCCGCGCGTGACGCGAGCGACTACGCGCTCATCAGCCTCGATCAAGACCTCTTGACCCCGGGGTTTGCGATCCATCCGCGCGACGTCCCCCCCGACCCGCCGGCGGACGATGAGACCACCGCCTGAACAGTTACGGCCAGCCTGGACCGCCGAAGCGAGCAGGCCGGGGCATGCCGCCCATGGGGTGAACGCGATCGGGCCGGTGCTGTAGAAGCGGTCAGGCAGGCTGGACGTTCAGCGTGTAGACCCGCACGCGGCTGCGCGGGCTCTGGGCGATCACGTTGAGCTCGATCCCATCGGCGGCCGCGAGCGTGAACGGCACCGTGACGGATGCGTCTGGCGGCGAGCTGGTCACAGACGCGGCGGGGACCGTCCCAGCCACGTCCATGCGCGCGAGGATGCGGTGGGTGGTGGCGTCGCGGACCTGGAGCGTCGCACCGTTGGCCGAGGCGATGGTGAAGCTCGCGACGTAGTGGCCGGGGGTCTCGGGCCAGACGGCGCCCGACTCGACGAAGCCGCGCCGGCCGGTGCTGGCCGCGTACCAGCCAGCCGGCGGGCCGTGACGGACGGCCCGCCCAGCCGCGCCCAGGAGCAGCCAGGCTGGCGCCTCGCCGCCCGCGGGCGGCGCGAAGCTGAACCACTGGCTACCGGCCGGCGGCGTCACCTCGAACGCGAACACGCCGGCGCGGTCGAACCTGAGGCGGGCGTCCGGCTGTTGGAACAGCGACAGGATGTCACCGTCGGTCGGGGTCGGACGGACGGGCTCGACACCGGCCCTGGCGGCGAAGATCACCCAGATGTGGCGCTCCTGCACCGGCACCGTCATCCCGGGCCCGATCAGGAGCGGGTAGATCGACGCGCGCGCGGCGAAGTCACCGGCGATTCCCTGCGAGGCGACGACCTCGGCGCCAGCGCCCACCATCTTGCTCACCTGGCGCAGCGCCGGCACAGCCGGCCCGGTGATCGACCAGCGGCGCACCGTGCCGGGCACCAGCCTGACCGCCCAGGCGACCGTGTTGAAGGCGAGCGCCAAGCCGGCCGCGACCGTCAGCGCCCGCACCAGAGCATGCCGCGAGCGCAAGGTCAGCAACAGCAGCGCCACGCTGCCAACCGGGATCAGCGCGTAGGCCGCGACCGACTGAAACCCCGGCTCATACAGATCCCAGACACCGCTCGCCTGGGCCGCGCCGAGCACGAACACCGCCGGCAGCAGCACCCCCAGCCACAGCCAGCCGAACATCCCCGCCGGGGAGATGTTCTCCCAAGCCGGCGAGCGGTTTGACCACAGGGTCGAGAGCAGCCGTCCCGGATGGCTGATGACATCGCGGACGAGCGTCCCGACGTTCGGCAACGAGCGCAGGTTCAGCACAGCCGCCGGGTCGATCAGGTTCGCGTACACAACCCACACCCTCGTGCCGTCGGTGCCGCCGATCGCCCCGAGCACGAGATCCCAGCCAACCGCGCAGCCGGCGACCAGGAACCCCGCCTTGAGCCAGCGGCGGCCGAGCAGCAGCGCGCCAAGGCCGGCCACCGCCTCGTAGCTTGCGCCCACGTCGCCGCACAACAGCCCCAGGATCAGCCACAGCCAGACGGTACGGCGGCCGTAGTAGAGCGCGTGGGCGGTGCCCAGCGCAGCAAAGGCGGCAAAGGCCTCGGTGTGAACGTCAAAGGAATTGGCCGCGATGAACCCCGGGTCGGCGGCGAGCAGGATCGCCCCGGCCGCGACCAGCAGCGCGGCGGCGCGAGCGTGAGCGCGAGCGGCGCCGGCAGCGCGAGCCGGAGCGACTGAGGTTGCAGCCAACTCGGTCATCCAGCGCAACGCGATCAGCTGCGCGCCGAACACAGCCAGGTCCTGCAGCCACTTGATCGTCACCGGGTGCGGCCAGATGACCTGAAACAGCGACAGCGGCCAGAAGATGAACTCCGAGTGGTCCTGCCAGAAGTAGAGCTGGTGGCTGAAGCTCGCAGCACCGCCAACCGGAACGCCACCGATCCAGCCCTGGATCGTCGAGCGCGGATCGAGCACCCCGCGCGCGATCTGGCTCACGCCCTGCTCGATGTTGGCAAAGTCCTGGCTGGCGGCGAAGTGCGAGATCTGATAGTGGCTCCACCACCCCAGGGCGAGCAGCTGCACGAACAGCAGCAGGTAGCCGGCGCGGGCTGACCAGCGCAGCACGGGCGGCCACTCGCGTGGCGCGGGAACCACCACCGGGGTCCGGCTGCGCCAGCGCGCGGCCACGCCGCGCAGGGCGGCAGACGCAGGGGGCGGCGCCGGAGTTGGCTCGGCGAGCACCATCGCGGCAAGCGCTTCAGAACGGCGGTGCGCCGACGGCGTGAAAGCCGCCGTCGACGTGCAGGATCTCACCCGAGATCCCGCGCGCGAGGTCCGAGAGCAGGAAACAGACGGGACCGGCGATGATGCTCGGGTCCTCGATGTCCCAGCCGAGCGGAGACTGCTCCTGCCAGAGCGAGGCGAGCTTGTGAAAGCCGGGGATGGCGCGAGCGGCGACGGTCGCGAGCGGGCCGGCGCTGACGAGGTTGACCCGGATCCCTTTGGCTCCAAGGTCGCGCGTCAGGTAACGCGAGACCGACTCGAGCGCCGCCTTGGCGACCCCCATCCAGTCATAGATCGGCCAGGCCAGGGAGGCGTCGAAGTCCAGCCCGACGATGCTCGCGCCGGCCGGCATCAGTGGTGCCGTCGCGGCTGCGAGCGCCTTGAAGCTGTAGGCGCTGGTCTCGAAGGCGGCCACGGCGCTGGCGGCCGGAGTGGTCATGAAGCGGCCCCCGAGCGCGTCCTCGGGAGCGAAGGCGATCGCATGCAGGACCCCGTCGACGCGGCCCCAGCGCGACCGGAGCTCCGCTGTGAGCGCCTCCAGATCCTCGGGCCGGTTGACGTCGAGCTCGAGCACATCCGCGGGCGTGGCGAGCCGCTCCGCGGCTCGCTCGGTCATCCTGCGCACGCGCCCAAAGCTGGAGAGCACCACTTCCGCCCCCTCCTCCTGCGCCCGCGCGGCGACGTGAAAGGCCATCGAGTCGCGGGTGATGACTCCCGTGATCAGCAGCCGCTTGCCCTCGAGCAGGCCGGCCATCAGCCGCGGCCCCTGATCACCAGCGAGACGTTGTGGCCGCCGAACGCGAACGAGTTCGAGATCGCGGCCGGCGCGCCGGCGCTCGCGAGCACGAGCTCGCGGGCGCTGCCGGGCACGTAGTCGAGGTCGAGGCCCTCATCGGGTACCTCGTAGTTGAGCGTCGGCGGGATCAGCCGGTCGTTGAGCGCCTGGAGGGTCGCCACCGCCTCGATCGCCCCGGCGGCACCGAGCAGATGACCGGTGGCAGACTTGGTCGAAGAGACCGGAATCCTGTACGCGTGCTCACCGAGCGCCAGCTTCAGCGCCCTGGTCTCGGCCGCGTCGTTGAGCTCGGTGGAGGTTCCGTGCGCGTTCACATAGCTGATCTGCGACGCGTCCAGGCCGGCATCGGTGAGCGCCAGCGTGATCGCCTGGGCGGCCGGTCGGCCGGTCGGCTCCGGAGCGGTGAGGTGGTAGGCGTCGGAGGTGGAGCCGTAACCCGCGACGTCGCCGAGGATCCTCGCGCCGCGGGCAACCGCCTGCTCATGCTCCTCGAGCACCAGCACGCCCGCCCCCTCACCCATGATGAAGCCATCGCGACGCGCGTCGAACGGGCACGAGATACCGATCTTGGACAGGGCCGACATGGTGTTGAACGAGCCGAAGCCGAAGTCGGTGAGCGTGGCCTCGGCGCCACCTGCGATCACGGCGTCGGCGTCGCCGTACTGGATCATGCGCGCAGCCAGCCCGATCGCGTGCGCGCTGGAGGCGCAGGCCGAGGCGACCGCAAACGCCTGCCCCTGGATACCGTGGCGCATCGACACCGCCGCCGCGGCCGCGTTGGGCATGTACATCGGGATGCCGAGCGGAGAGATCCGCATCGGCCCCTTCTCCCGCATCACGTCGAGGTTCGTCTGCACGGTGGTGAAGCCGCCGATCCCGCTGGCCATGACCAGCCCCACCCGCATCGGATCACACGGCGGGCCATCCGACCAGCCGGCGTCCGCGAGCGCTTCGTCGGCGGCGACGACGGCAAACTGCGCGAAGCGGTCCAGGCGCCGCGCCTCCTTGACCGAGAGGTGCTCGGCCGGGTCGTAGGCGTCACAGTAGCCGCCAGCCTGACCGTCGCGCACGCTGATGCCACTGACGCCTTGAGCCCAGCGCTCGTGCAGCGTGCGCGCGCCCACCCCGAGCGGGGTGACCGCGCCGATCCCGGTGATCACAACCCGACGCCTGTCAGCCATGGTTACCCGCAGCTCCCTGAAGGCCGCGCGCTAGTTGGCGCGCTCGGTGATCAGCTCGACCGCCTCGCCGACGGTCTTGAGCTCCTTCATGTCCTCGCCCTTGAGCACGACGCCATACTCGTCCTCGACGATCTGGGCCAGCTCCACCAGGTCGAGCGAGTCGATGTCGAGGTCCTCGAAGGTGGCCTCGGCAGTGATGTCACTGGCGTCGGGTCCGAAGCTGGCGAGCGCCTCAACGACGCGCTCCTGCACCTGCTCCTTGGTAACTGCGCTCATCTGTTCCTCGTTTCCTGTTTTGTTGTCAGCTCGGGCGGCTCGGGACGTCAGGCGCCCAGCCCGCCATCGACCGCCAGCACCGCGCCGGTCACGTAGCTCGCCTGCTGAGATACCAGGAAGCGTACGCAAGCGGCGACCTCAGCGGCAGTCCCAGCACGTTTGGCCGGGATCGCAGCCAGCAGGTCCGGGCCGATCAGCTCCTGCGTCATGTCGGTCACGATGAACCCTGGGGCCACCGCGTTGACGGTCACGCCGCGGCGCGCGACCTCGACCGCGGCCGTGCGCGTGAACTGGATCAGTCCCGCCTTGGCCGCGCCGTAGTTGGCCTGGCCGGGGTTGGCACGCAGGCCGGTGACCGAGGCGATGTTCACGATCCGCCCCACCCGGGCCCGCATCATCCCCTTGAGCGCCCTGCGCGTGAAGCGGAAGGCGCCGGTCAGGTTGGTGTCGATCACCGCCTCCCACTCCCCGTCGCTGAGCGACGGCGTCAGGTTGTCACGGGTGATGCCGGCGTTGTTGACCAGCGCCAGCACCGGCCCCCCGAGCTCCGACTCGGCGTAGTGAAAGACAGGGTCCACGGCCGCGCGGTCGGCGACGTCACCCTGCACTGCGACCGCACGACCGCCCGCCGCCTCGATCGCCGCGACCACCTCGGCGGCCGCCTGCGCGCCGGCGTTGTAGTTGACCGCCACCGGCCAGCCGTCGGCGGCCAGCCCGGCCGCGATCGCGGCACCGATTCCGCGCGAGCCACCGGTCACCAGCGCGCAGCCCGCGGGCGGCCAGGCCGGCTCAGGCATCCACGAGCTCCACTTCCCTCAGCGTGCGCTTGACCAGCCCGCTCAGCACGCGGCCGGGGCCGACCTCATGAAACCGGGTCACGCCACGGGCGCGCAGGGCGAGCAGCACCTCGCGCCAGCGGACCGGGCCGGTGAGCGCCTCCGCCAGCCGCGCTCGCACGTCGTCAAAGGGCTCGGCGGTGACCGCGGAGATCACAGTCGCGCGCGCGGGCGCGATCTCGACGCCTGCCAGCGCCTCGCGGAAGGGCGGCACCGCGGAAGCCATCAGCGGCGAGTGGAAGGCGCCGGTCACGGGCAGGATCATCGCCCGCAGGCCGAGCTCTCTGGCGGTCTGCTCGGCCCCCGGCAGCGCCGCGCGCAGGCCGGAGAGCACAACCTGCTGGGGTGAGTTGTCGTTGGCGATCGAGAGGCCGTGTGGCTCTGCGACCTGCGCCGCCAGCGCCGCCGCCTGCCCCCCGAGCAGCGCGATCATGCCGCCGTCCCCGGCGCCCTCGCCGGCCTCCTGCATCAGCCGGCCACGCAGTACCACGAGCTCGAGCCCATCCTGCTCGCGCAGGACGCCGGCGGCGACCAGGGCGCCGATCTCCCCGAGTGAGTGCCCGGCCAGGTACTCGGCCTGCGTCCCAGAGCGCTCCACCAGGGCCGTCCAGCGCGCGAGGCTGGCACAGAAGATGGCCGGCTGGGCGTAGGCGGTGCCATCACCGACGCGCGGGAACGGGTCCTCGCCCACGGCGGCGGCCGCCCGCTCGAGCAGGTCGGGCCGCAGCCGCGCGACGGTGTCGCGCATATCGTCGGTCTGGCTCCCCTGGCCGGGAAACATGAGAGCGGTCGTCATCGCCGTGGAACCCTACGCAAGATCACCGGCGCAGGTTACGGCACCGCGCAGCCCGGCCCCCCGGCCGGGGGATGGTGGTCGTCCGGCGCCAGCCGGTCCGGACGATCCAGCGAGGCGCCGCGCGAGCCACCTGAGCGCACCCGGCGCGCCGGCGAGCGCGCCGCTGATGTGATCAAAGCCCCCCCGCGTCGCGCTCAGCGTGACCTCGGCGCCGGCCGCCCGCCACTCCTGG
>JAJYHG010000223.1 GCA_021784895.1 Actinomycetes bacterium | reverse complement strand
ATGGTCGTGGTTGCCCGGCAGCAGCAGCAACTGCTTGCCCGGGCCGAGCCTCCAGGCGATCTTGCGCAGCACGGGCTCGGCGATCGGGAATGACTGCGTGGGGTGCGATTCCTGCAGCTCGACTGTGTCGCCCAGCAGTACCAGCCGGTCGTGGTCGTCGAGCGCTGCCAGCAGCGCTGCCAAGGGCCGCGGCCGTGTGAGGACGCTGATGCCGCCGCCCTGCCCGAGGTGGAGGTCGGAGATCACGAGCGTGCGCATGAGCCTGATTAAACGTCGCCCGCTGGTCGTGATTGCAAACTGAGGGCGATGGCGTACCGTGAAAAGGTATGGAGACCGATAGTTTTAGGCGTGGGGAGCGCTGAGCGGCCGCCTCCACGGCGCTGGACGAAGATGCCTTACAGCCTGTTGATCGCCGCGGCGCTGTTTGCGATCGTGGCCGGAGCCAACGATGGCAGCTCGGTGCTGTCGGCTGGTCTGGGGCCGTCCGGCTCGCGGCCGCTTACCAGTCTCGTGATCATTCTCCTCGCGCTGACGATCGGTCCCTGGCTGCTGTTCGGAACCAGCGTGGCCACCACGCTCGCGCACCGGCTCGTCCCCTTCAGCGGGCCCGGTGAGGACGGCGCTGTGCTGGCGGCGACGATCTCGGCGATGGTGGTCGTGTTCGGCCTGGTGCGCGCCGGGCTGCCGACCAGCCTGACGCTCGCGCTCGTCGGCGCGATCGCCGGGGCAGGGCTTGGTGCCGGGCTTCCGATCAACGGCGCGGAGCTGGCCACAGTAATCGTGATCGGACTGGCTGCGCCGCTGGCCAGCGCGGCGCTGGCGGTGGTAGTGGCGCCGCTCGCGCTGCGTGCGACCGCCGGCGCCCGGGCCGGGATCCGGCTGCGCGCCTGGCACCGCGGCGCCTTCTGCCTGCAGTGCCTCGCCTACTCGGCCAACGGTGGGCAGAAGATGCTGGCGCTGTTCGCGCTCGCCACCGGCGCGGCCTCCGGGAGCCTGGTCCGCGATCCGTGGTGGCTCGCGCTGCTGCTTTCGCTGCTCTTCGGTGTGGGTGTGCTGATCGGTATCCGCAACGTGTCAGCCACTCTGGGCCACGGCATCGTGGCCGTCCGGCTGCGGCATGCGGCGATCGCCGAGACGTGCTCGTTCGCGGTGGTGATGGGCGCGGGTCTGGCGGGCGTGCCGCTCACCATGAGCCAGTCGGTGGCAGGAGCGCTGGTGGGCGCGGGCCTCAGCGAGTCTCGCAGGCGCGTGCGCTGGCGCGAGGTGGCATACATGGCCGGCGCCTGGGTGGTGACGCTGCCGGCCAGCGTGGCGGTGGCGGCGCTCGGCGGGCTCTTGGTGAGGATCGCGTGAGCAAGCCCAGGTACCGTTCAGTCACCAGCGAGCTCGCGCGGCTGGCGCGTGACCTGACCGGGCGCTCAACGGCGGAGCTGATCCAGCTGCTGGAGGAGCAGATCGAGAGCACGGAGCGCGCGGCCGCGCTGGTTGTACGGCTGGCTGAGCGAGCGATCGCGACCGACGAGGCTGCGCTGGCGATCCGTGAGCTCGAACACGAGGGAGACGCTGCGCGCGGACGACTCGTCGTGGCGCTCGCACGGGTGCTCACCACCCCGATCGATGCAGAGGACATCTTCCGGCTCTCACGGTCGATCGACGACGTGCTCGACAACCTGCGCGACTTTGTGGTCGAGTCGCAGCTGTATGAGCCCGAGAGTCTTGCCTTCGCGCTCGCTCTGACGCACATGCTGGTACAGGGGCTCGGCTGCCTGCGGCGGGCGGTCCAGGAGCTGGGAAGACCGCGCGGCCGGGTCCGGGAGGAGACGCTCGCCACGCGCAAGGCGGCGAGCGTGGTACGCCGGCTCTACCAGGAGCAGGTTGCGGCGCTGCTGGCCGGATCGCTTGACAACGAGACCCTCAAGCAGCGCGAGCTGCTGCGGCGGCTCGACGTCGTCGGCCTGCGGCTGGGCGAGGCGGCCGACGCGCTGGCGGACGGCGCGCTCAAACGCAGCCGCTGACGCGCGCAGCGCCAGCGGCTGCCTGCCCCGGGCTCAGGCGATGTAGAGCTCGGAGCGGAAGTCGACCGCGACGCCGCGCGTGGTCACGATCACCGGGGCGCTGGCGCCGCTGATCGCGCCCTCGGTGTGGGCCGACAAGAGTGTCCGCCCTGGGCGTGCCTCGGGCCTCGAGCCCACGATCAGGAGATCGACACCGTGGCCCGAGTCGGTCACGATCGCGCCGAAGTGGTTGGCCAGTGCGTGGGCGGTGTCGATCGCGGCCTCGTCGTCGAGGCCGGCGAGCAGGCCGATGGCGTGGACCGGTCGCTGCTCGTAGCCGGCGGGCGCGATCGCGATCGCCACCGGGCCGCCGTCGAGCAGCTTCTCGGCTGAGTGCTGCGGCGCGACGCGCCCGACTGGCGTGCGGTAGTCAGATCCGAACACGATCAGCTGCGCGTCCTCCTGGCGGGCGAGCTCCCTGAGTCCTTCGGTGGTCGAGGCGTGGATGACCACGCGCGTCTGAGCGTGGAGATCACCGAGCGCTTCGGCGCCGCGATCCAGCAGGCGCTGGGCCGCCGCGGCGTCGTCGGCGGCCGGGTCGTGGCGCACGTAAGCGAGGATCAGCTCGGCGCCGGCATCGGCGAGCACCCGGGCGAACGTCAGCGCGTCGGCGTCGTTGGCGGTCCCGTCGTAGGAAACAATCGTTGTGCGTGACATGGCACGAGCTTCACACGCACATGGCATCAGTACAAGTGAAGTATCTGATCGGTACCATCACAAGCACTAATGCTCCATCTGACGCGCCTGAAGATCCTGGGAGAGGTCGTCCAGCGAGGCTCGTTCTCGGCGGCAGCTGAGGCGCTCGACTACACGCAGTCGGCGGTCTCGCAGGCGGTTGCGCGGCTCGAGTCAGAGACCGGAGCCGTCCTGGTTGTGCGCGACCGCCGTGGTGTACGGGCGACTGCGGCCGGGGCGGTGCTGCTCGGGCACGCTGACGCGATCTTCGCCCAGGTCAGGGCCGCCGAGGACGAGCTGGCGGCGGTGCTGGGCGTGCGTGGCGGGCGGTTGCGGCTGGCCTCGTTCCCCTCTGCCGGGGCGACCCTGATCCCGCAGGCGGTGGCCGCGTTCCGCAGCCTCCATCCTGGGGTCGAGCTGTCACTGGCGGAGGGCGAGCCCGAGGAGATCGCGCCGCGGCTGCGGGCGGGTGAGTTCGACCTCGCCTTGCTGTTTCAGTTCCCCGGCCAGGAGCAGCACTTCCAGGGGCTCGACAAGATCGCGCTGATCCACGACCCGATGTGGATCGCGCTGCCGGTCGAGCATCCGCTCGCCCGCCACCACAACCTCACGCTCGCAGACCTCGCGGCTGAGGACTGGATCCAGACCTCCATCAACAGCGCCTGCGCGCGTCACGTCGTCAGTGTCTGCCATGGGGCCGGGTTTGAGCCCCGGGTTTCGTTCGAATCGGATGACTACGACACCGTGCAGGGCCTGGTGGCCGCGGGTGTCGGGGTGGCACTGATCCCTCGCCTGGCGCTCAGCCACCGCCGCCCGGGCTTGGTGGTGCGCCGGCTCGAGCCCGAGAACCCGGTGCGCCAGGTGTTCGCGGCCACCGGCGCGCAGGCCGGTGCGCCGCCGGCGGCGCAGGCGATGCTCGACATCCTCAGCCAGCGGGCGCGCGAGTTCGTCGCCCAGGGCGAGGACTGAGCCGGCCCGAACCCGCGCGGACCTATGATCCGGATCGTGAGCGCCCGGCCCGGTGATATCAGCACCGACCACGCTCGGCGGCTCGGCTTCGGCTCGGTGGCTGCGCGCTACGACCGCCACCGGCCTGGCTACCCGGCAGCGATCATCGACGTCGCCACCGCCTACGCCGCGGCGGCCCCAGGTGAACGGGTGCTGGACGTGGGCGCCGGCACCGGGCGCGTCAGCCTGCTGCTGGCGCAGCGCGGCTACGCCGTGACGGCCGTCGAGCCGGACGGCGAGATGGCGGCGGTGGCGAGCCAGCGGGCCGCCACCGCCGGGCTGAGCGTTGACGTGCTCCAGACCGACTTCGAGCGCGCGGCGCGCTGGCGGCGTTCTGGAACCGGCCGGTCTGGGAGGGCAATCCCCTGCGGCCCGCGTTTGATGCCGCCCACGGCGAGGTGGCCGAGGACTTTGCCGCCCGCCACGTTGGGCCGATGAATCCGCTTGGGGCGCCGCTCGAGAACGTCGCCTGGATGGGCTCGAACTCCGCGACGACCCCGGCTTCACCGATCTGACGGCCCGCGCTGTCAGCTGGCACGAGCCCTACAGCACTGCGGCCTACCTGGGGCTGCTCGGCACGCACTCCGACCACATCCTGCTGCCGGATGCCGCCCGCGAGCGGCTCTTTGCGGCCGTGGCGGCGGCGATCGACGCGGCCGGCGGGAGCTTCGAGCTCACTTACGAGACGGTGCTCTGCCTGGCCCGTCGGTGCGCTACCTGAGGGTCTTGACGGTGGCCTTGACGGTCGCCTTGACCGCGGCCCTGACGGTCGCCTTGACGGCCGTGACTGCCTTGCGCAGCAGGCGGCGGGCGACATGGTAGGTGCCGGTCGCGCCCAGGCCGATCGTGACCGAGCCGGCGATGACCGCGACCGCCGCCAGCAGCACCGGCCAGTGGCGCTGCAGGAATGCGCGCGCACGCCCGAGGTAGATGTCGGCGTGGTCACTGGCCAGCGTCAGCGCCGTCAGCATCGCGAGCTGCGGCATCACGAAGCAGAGGTTGAAGAGCGCGATCAGGAAGATCTTGCGCGGGATGTCGACGCCCGATGCGATCACCGCGGTGAGGGCGCCAAAGTATGGGAATGCGGTCGGCAGCTCCACGGCCATGATCGCCGCGCCGAGCAGCCAGTGGGCGCGGCCGCGGCCGCTGAAGGCCGGTAGCTGCCTGCGGCCGAGCCGTTCGCGGTGGACCCAGAGCATCGCCGCCACCGCCATCAGCACGACGCCCGCCAGCACCTCGAGCAGATGGCGGACCGTCGGGCTGGGGCGGGGGACGATCGAGAGTACGAGCTCGCCGGGGCCGAGCGCGATCAGCGTGCCGCCGAGGAAGTAGACCGTGAACACGCCCGCGGTGAACTGCGCGAGCGCGCTACGGGCGTTCGGTGCGCCTGAGATCTGCAGCGCCGGCGCGACCGTCGAGGGGTTCAGCGAGTCCGCGAGCCCGATCGAGATGACGATTCCCATCAGCCGCAGCATTGACGGGACATTCTGGCGGGCGCAGCGGTGATACTGCAGATATGCGCGTCGCGGTGCTCGATGACTACCACCGGATCGCCCACACGCTCGCCGACTGGGCGTCGCTCGGAGCCGAGGTCGACTTCTTTGATCGCCCGATTCCGCGTGAGCGCCTCGCCGAGACGCTGGCCGGCTACGACACGCTGGTCCTGATGCGCGAGCGCACCGCCTTCCCGCGCGCGGTGCTCGAGCAGCTCGGCGGGCTCGAGGTGGTGGTCACCACGGGGATGCGCAACGCGTCGCTTGATCTGGGCTACCTCGCCACGCGCGGGGTGCGCGTCTACGGCACCGGGATCCCCGGCTACGGCGGGACAGCGCTCGATCCCGCTCCCGGTGTGGCCAGCACGGTGGAGCTCGCCTGGGCGCTGATCCTGGCCCTGTGCAAGCGCGTCCCGCAGGAGGACCGGGCGCTGCGCCACGGTGCCTGGCAGCAAGCGCTGCCCAGAAACCTCGCGGGGGCCACGCTCGGGCTGGCAGGACTAGGCCGGCTCGGCGCACAGATGGTGGCGCCGGCGCGCGCGTTCGGGATGGAGGTGATCGCCTGGAGCGAGAACCTGACGCGCGAGCGGGCACAGGCCGCCGGCGCTCGCCCGGTGAGCTTTGAGGAGCTGCTCGGCGGCGCCGACGTGATCTCGATCCACTTGGTGCTGAGCGAGCGGACGCGGGGGCTCTTCGGCGCCGGGGAACTTGCGCGGATGAAAGGGTCGGCGTTCCTGGTCAACACCTCACGCGGGCCGATCGTCGAGGAGCAGGCGCTGGTGGGCGCGCTGCGCGACGGCACGATCGCCGGCGCGGGACTTGACGTGTACGACCAGGAGCCGCTGCCAGCGGACCATCCGCTGCTCGAGCTCGAAAACGCGGTCCTGACCCCGCACCTCGGCTATGTGAGCGCCGACGCGCTCGGCGCGATGTATGAGCAGGTGGTGGAGGACCTCGCCGCCCATCTGCGCGGGCAGCCGCTGCGCGTGATCGTCTGAAGGTTGCCGCCGCTGGGGCGGGGAGAGCATCTGGCCCGTGCGCTCGCGCGAGGCTCGTGCGAGGCTCGCTGCTGCGGGGCAGCCGCTACACTGCGCACAGCGCCGGACGGCGTGCGCCAGCACGCCCCAAAGGTCCGGCTGAGCATCCTTTCCAAACCGCTTTCGGGGACTAGAACAATGGCCCGTGGAGACGTGCGGATCGCTGCCACGCTCGCCTGCGAGGAGTGCAAGCGCCGCAACTACCAGACTAAGAAGAGCAAGCGCAACAATCCCGAGCGGTTGCAGATGCGCAAGTATTGCCGGTGGTGCAAGCGGCACACCGCGCACCGTGAGACCCGCTAGGCATAGACGAGGCAGCAGGTGGCTGACCCGGATCTGCTCAGTGAGCCCGGCGACTCTGACAGCCCCGCAGGGCTGGCGCAAGAGCGCCGCCCTTCGGCAGTCGCTAGGCTTGTCGGGTTCCTGCGCGGCAGCTGGAAGGAGCTCCAGCGGGTTCAGTGGCCCGACCGTCGCCAGGTCATGCAGGCAACGGGTGTTGTGATCGGCTTCGTGATCGTTGCCGGTATCTTCCTCGGCGTGGCTGATTTCATCGCATCAAAGCTGATCGGGTTGATCCTCTAACTGGTAACAACGAAATGTTCCGCTGGTACGTAGTCAACACATACTCAGGACACGAGAACAAGGTCAAGCACAACCTGGAACACCGGGTGGTGTCGCTCGGCCAGCAGCGTCACGTGCGCCAGATCGTGGTCCCGACCGAGTCGGTGTCGGAGATGAAGGACAACCAGAAGATCACCGTGGAACGGCGCACGATGCCCGGGTACGTGCTCGTCAACATGGATCTCAATGAAGACTCCTGGATGCTCGTGAAGGGCACGCCGGGAGTGACCGGCTTCGTCGGCGCCTCGAGCGAGCCGGTGCCACTGACTCAGGCAGAGGTCGATCGCCTCCTACACCAGGAGACGGCGGAGCGGCCTCGCAGCCGGGCGCAGTTCGCGATCGGCGAGTCGATCAAAGTCGTATCCGGCCCGCTGTCAGACTTCTCGGGGGAGATCTCCGAGGTCAACGAGGATGGCCAGAAGTTGAAGGTTCTGGTCTCGATCTTCGGCCGCGAGACGCCGGTCGAGGTTGGTTTCGACCAGGTGAAGAAGCTGTAGTAACCCTGACGGTGCAGGTGCACTAGGAGAAATTCTTATGCGCGCGC
>JAJYHG010000115.1 GCA_021784895.1 Actinomycetes bacterium | reverse complement strand
CAGCCGTCCATGTGCCGAGCAGCTCACCGCCGAAGCGAAGCGCGTGTTTGACCGCGTGGAAGCCCTCGAGCACCACCAGCCCGGGTGTGCGCCGCGCCCGGGTGACCTCAGCCAGTTTCATCGTCAGCCCGCGCCGCCACCAGTACCACTACAGCACGCCGAGCCCGGAGAGCAGCGCGGCTATCCCGGTCAGCAGGATCACCAGCGAAAGCCCACGCCGCAGGTGGTCCTCGGTGGCGCGCAGGTGCAGATGGTTGCCCACCCGGAAGCCGATGCCGACCGCCACGAGCCCGCCGGCCAGCACCACCAGGGGAACGTGCACGCTTCCGAGCCCTGGCAACAGCGTGACCACGGTGATCGCGCCGGTGCCGAGGAAGATCGCGGCCAGCGAGTCGCGGATCGCGGTGGGGCTCAGGTCACGCCCCGAGAGCCAGATCGCGAGCGGTGGACCGTAGATGCCGCTTGCCGTTGAGAGCGCGCCGGCGAGCACGCCGACCGCAAGACGCCCCGGGGCCACGGGGACGGCGAGCGGCGCTCCGGCGCGTAATATGCGTGCGGTCGCGAGCAGCACGACCATCGCCCCCACCGCGGTTTCGATGGTGGGCTTTGAGAGCACCTGCAGCAGTGCCAGCCCACCGATGCTGCCGGGCACGGCCGCGAGGAGGATCGGCGCGACCTCATTCCAGCTGATGTTCAGTTTGCGTCCGCCGCGCAGCACCGTCAACACGTTCACGCTCAGTCCGAGCACGGTTACGGTCACGATCGCCGCCTTTGGCGCCAGCGCCACCAGTAGGACGGGGGAGAGGACCAGCGCGAAGCCCATGCCGACGGCCGTCTGCACGGCCGCGGCAAACGCTGCCATCAGCACCACCGCGGCGTAGGTCACGCAACCACCAGGGCGTCAGTCAGATCTGCGTCACGGGGCGGGGCGGGGCCATGTCAGGATCGTAGGCGGTCGCCGGGCTGCGGGCGCGATGTCGTCGCAGCGGCTCCGTCACGGCGGTGTCATCTGGCACTCGCCCCCCGCTCCAGCACAGAGTTGAGCGAGCCTGGCGCCTGAGGTGAGACAGTGGAGGATCAGCCGGCCGGGGCGAGGATCTCCGCGAGCACCGCGAGTGCCCGCTCGCGGTGCTCGTCGAGCTCTGCAACGAGCAGATCAGCATCGTGGGCTACCAGTGCCGCGAGGATTCGCTCGTGCGCCGCGACCGTGCGCCGCCGCTCCTGCTCCTGGTTGTAATAGAGCGCCCGGTAGGCCTCCGTCAGGTCCCACAGCTGGCGTATCAGCCGTAGCGTGTGCGGGTGGGCCGCGGGTTCGAGGATGGCGAAGTGGAATCGGCGGTTGGCCTCGAGTTCGGCCAGCACGTTGCCCGCGTCGACTGCCCTGGCGCAGTCGGTCGCCGCGCTGGCCGCACGTTCGAGCGCGTGGCCGTCGACAGCCTGGATTGCCTGCCTGGCCGTTCTCGTCTCGAGCAGCGCCCGCAACGCGTAGATCTCGCTGAGGTCTGCCAGGTCGAGCTGTGTGACGAAGTAGCCGCGGCGCGGGTAGTAGGTGACCTGCCCCTCCTGCTCGAGGATTCGCAGAGCTTCGCGGATCGGGGCGATGCTGACGCCCAGCTGGCCGGCCAGCTCGTCCTGGCCGACTCGCTGGCCCGGGCGCAGGGCCCGCGTCGTGATCGCGTTCCGCAGGCCGTCGAGCGCGTGCTGGGTGGTGGTGCTGGGCGGAGGCGGGCCAGTGCTGGCTGGATGTTCGTGCATCGGGCTGAAGTCAGCGGAACGCCTGGTGGCCGGTGAGCGCGCCGCCGATCACCAGCGCATGAACGTCGGCGGTGCCCTCGTAGGTCACCACCGACTCGAGGTTGCTGAGGTGGCGCATCACCGGGTACTCGAGTGTGATGCCGTTGGCGCCCAGGATCTGGCGGGCTGTACGGGCGACGCTGAGCGCGGCGTTGACGTTCGCGAGCTTGCCCATGCTGACCTGTTCGGGAACGAGCCCGCCGGCGTCCTTGAGACGACCCAGGTGCAGTGCCAGCACCATCGCGCGGTTCACCTCGGTCGCGATCTCCGCGAGCTTGGCCTGTTGCAGCTGGGTCGCCGCGATCGGCCGGCCAAAGGCCAACCGCTCCTGGCTGTAGGCGAGCGCTGACTCGAAGCAGGCGCGAGCCGCGCCAACGGCTCCCCAGGCGATGCCGAAGCGGGCCTCGTTGAGGCAGGAGAGCGGGCCCTTGAGTGACGTCGCCTGCGGCAGCAGCGCGTCGGCCGGCAGACGCACGTCATCCAAGAGCAGCTCAGAGGTCACGGAGGCTCTGAGTGAGAGCTTGTGGTGGATGTCCTGGGTGGTGAAGCCCCTGGTTCCCTTCGGCACCAGGAAGCCGCGGACGCCGTCCGTGGTGCGAGCCCATACGACGGCGACATCCGCCACCGAGCCGTTGGTGATCCACATCTTCTGGCCGTGCAAGATCCAGTCCTCGCCGTCTCGCCGTGCCTGCGTGCGCAGCGCGGCCGGATCCGAGCCGGCGTCCGGCTCAGTCAGGCCGAAGCAGCCGATCGCCTCTCCGCTTGCGAGCTCTGGCAGCCACCGTAGCTTCTGCTCCTCTGAGCCCCAGCGATGGATGGCGAACATAGCCAGCGAGCCCTGAACCGATACGAGGCTGCGCACGCCGCTGTCGCCGGCTTCCAGCTCCAGGCAGGTGAGGCCGTAAGCGGTAGCGCTCGCGCCCGCCAGCCCGTAGCCATGGAGGTGCATTCCCAGGAGCCCAAGGCGCCCGAGCTCAAGCGCGAGCTCGCGGGGGAGTACGCCCTGCTCGTACCAGCCGCTCACATTCGGGAGCACCCGGTCGTTGACGAAGGCCCTCACCACGTCACGGATCGCGAGCTCTTCTTCTGAGAGGACCGAGTCGATCGCGAGGAAATCATGTGGCCGGATAGTCATGGGAGCAGATCCTTGATCCTAGAAGTTCGAATATCTACGATTAGTCTAAATGAGCGCCTTCAGCGACCGAACCGTGACCGGCGCGCTGGCCGGTATCCGCATAGTCGACTTCTCACGCGTGCTCGCTGGCCCGTTTGCGACGATGATGCTCGGCGACCTCGGTGCCCAGGTCATCAAGGTCGAGCGTCCCGGGACAGGGGATGACACTCGGGCTTGGGGCCCGCCGTACGACGCGGCCGGCCGCTCAACCTACTTCGATGCAGTCAATCGTAATAAGCGCTCGGTCACGCTCGACCTCACGAGCGAAGCTGGCTGCCAGCAGGCACTGGCGCTGGCGCTGGCGGCCGACGTGCTCGTCGAGAACTTCCGGCCCGGCCTGCTCGAGCGGTTCGGGCTCGCCTACGACCAGCTGAGGGCTCTCAACCCCGGTCTCATCTACTGCTCGATCACCGGCTTCGGCCGCGACGAGCGTGCCGTCAGCCTGCCCGGCTACGATCTGCTCGTCCAGGCTGTGGGTGGCCTGATGAGCGTCACCGGCGAGCCTTCGGGTGAGCCCCAGAAGGTCGGTGTCGCGCTGGTTGACGTGCTGGCGGGGCAGTTCGCCGCGCTCGGCATCCTCGCCGCACTCAACCATCGCCATGCGACTGGTGAAGGCCAGCTGGTCGAGGTTGACCTGCTCTCGTCGCTGCTCGCGGCGCTGGTCAACCAGGCAGCGAGCTACACAGCCGCCGGCGTGCTGCCGGAGCGGATGGGGAACGACCACCCCAGCATCGCGCCGTACTCCGTTTTTCAGACAGGCAGCGGCCGGCTCGTGCTTGCGGTCGGCACCGAACGCCAGTTCGAGCGGCTGTGCGAGTTGCTCGGCGAGCCGCAGCTTGCCGCAGACGAGCGCTTCGGCACCAACTCAGATCGCGTCGCCAACCGGGAGGCGTTGCGCCAAGAGCTCGAGCGTCTGCTGGCTGCCAGGACCGCGAGTGAGTGGGCAGCGCTGCTCACCGTGGCGCGCGTCCCAGCCGGAGAGGTCAACGACATCGCAGCAGCCTTCAGGCTCGCCAGCGATCTGGGACTCGAGCCGATCGTCGAGCTGCCGCTGAGCGGGGGAAAGCCACTCAGGCTGCCACGCAACCCAATCCGGCTCTCCCGCACTCCCGCCAGCTATCGCGACGCCCCGCCCGGCCTTGCTGTCGTTGCCCAGACGCCCGAGCCAAGCCGGCGCGGTGATCAGTCGCCTACGAGGGTCTGAACACACAGGGGTCTGACGTTGGTCTAGCGCAGCAACTTACAACCATCACTGCGGCTCGCGCAGCTTTCCGAGCCGCTGTGCCAGCAACCGGATGGAGGGGTTAGTGATGTCAGCAGGTAGTTCAGATGCGGGTGGCGCCTACGTGAGCGGCGCGGTTGTGGTCAGCGATGACGAGCGCTTGACCCAGCTTGGCTACAGGCCGCAGCTGACAAGAGTGCTCGGTCTGTTCTCGAACTTCTCGGTGGCGTTCACGTACCTGTCGCCGATGGTCGGCATCTACTCGCTGTTCGTTCTGGGACTGGGCATGGCCGGTCCCGCCTATCTCTGGCTGACGCTCGTGCCGCTGATCGGCATGCTGTTCGTCGCGCTTGTGTTCGGTGAGTTGGCCAGTCACTACCCGGTGGCTGGCGCGCTCTACAACTACGGGAAGTTCTCGGTCGGTGCCGGTTACGGCTGGTTCGTCGGCTGGTTCTACGGCATCGCCTTGCTGGTGACTGTTGCTTCGGTTGACACCGGTGTCGTCGGCTACGTCACCTCGCTCCTGCACAACTGGTTCGGTACGAACATCAACCCGACCTCCCACCTGACGATTCTGGTGGTGACGCTGGTACTCCTGGCGATCCAGACGACGATGAACATCACCGGCACTGCGGTGATGGCGCGGGTCGCGCGGTTCGGGGTGTACGTGGAGATGGTCGGCACCTTCGGGATCGCGATCGTGCTCGGGATCAACGGCTTCCATCATGGGTTGGGCTACCTGTTCTCGGCTCAAGGCGCCACTCACGTCAAGACCAACGCCTACGGCTTCAACTTCCACGGCAACTGGCTGACCGGGGCGGCCCTGATCGCCGTGCTGGCGCCTGTGTACATCTTCTATGGTTTCGAGTCGGCGGGTGACATCGCCGAGGAGACCAAGGAGGCCAGCCGCATGATCCCGCGGTCGATGCGTCTGGCGCTGATCTGGGGCGGAGTCGCTTCGCTGGTGCTCACGGGCGGCCTGCTGCTGGCAATCCCCACCCACACGAGCATCGCCCAGGCAGTCACCGGTGGTATTCCACTGATCCTGGCGCAGCTGCCGGGCTGGCTTCAGGATGTGCTGCTGCTGCTCATCATCTACGCCTTCTTCTCCTGTGGGACCTCGGTCCAGGGCGCCGGATCACGGCTGGCATTCTCGTATGCGCGCGACGACGCGCTGCCAGCCTCAGCCTGGATCTGCAAGGTCAGCGATCGCCACCGCATCCCCGTCAACGCGCTGCTTGGCGGCGCCTTCGTGACCGTGCTGTTCGTGCTGCTGGTGTTCGTCTCGCCCAAGCACAACGTCCAGATCCTGTGGTTCACCTATCCGGCCAACACCAGTGCCTTGGTGTCGCTGGTCTCCTTTGGCGTCAGTGGCATCTACCTGTCGTTCCTGATGACGGTGATCGGATCGATGATCGCGCGGGCCCGCGGCTGGATCCCGGCGGGCTCCTTCCAGCTCGGGCGCTTCGGCTGGCTGGTGTCGATCATCGCCACCGCCTATCTGGCGCTGATGTTCATAAACGTCGTCATTCCGAGTGGACTCACCAGCCCGCGGGCGTACTTCAATATCGACTGGATCACGCTGCTGGTGATGGTTGTGATCGCGATCGTCGGTGGCCTGTACTTTGTCATCGGCCGGCCCGACCGCAAGCTCGGCAGCCATGTTCACGACGAGCTTGAGCGCAGCGGCGCGGAACGTATAGGGTGAACTATGGGCAAGCTATCGACGGTCTCGATGTTTCTCAGGCGCCGGCAGCGGCTCGAAGAGCCGACCGACCTGTACGGCCACCGGGTGAAGCTGTTAGACGGCGGTGAGCTGGACCTCGCCCAGTGGCGGGGCCAGCCGGCACTGATCGTCAACACCGCCAGCAAGTGCGGCCTCACGCCCCAGTATCAGGGGCTGCAGGAGCTGTATGAGCGCTACCACGACCGTGGCCTGAACGTGCTCGGCTCGCCCTCGGGCGACTTTGCGGATCAGGAGTACGACGAGGCCGGCGAGATCCGTGGGTTCTGCCAGCGCAATTACGGCGTGCAGTTCCCGCTGACCGAGCGGACCTCGGTCCGCAGGGATCCGGGCCCGTTCTGGGCTGAGCTCATCAGTCAGCCGAACTCGGCGCCCCCGATGTGGAACTTCACGAAGTATCTCGTCGGCGCCGACGGGCACTTGATCGAGCACTTCGGACCGACTGTGCGCCCTGACAGCGAGCAGGTTCGGGCAGCAATCGAGCGCGCCCTGGCCGACGCCGTACGCACTGCTGCCGTGCCGGGAGGTGGCCAGTAGCCCGCTTTGCCCGCAGCGCCGCGTCTGGGCGCCGCTGAGCCTTCCCCCGGCCACCAAGCGGGTGGCCGGGGGCGGGATCGCTGGTCTGTGATACTCGGTCTGTGCCAAGCCACCTGCTCGTGTACTTCGGTGTCGTTGTGGCGATCGCGCTGCTGCCGGGCCCGGACACCGCGGTGGTTACAAAAAACGCCCTGATCCACGGTCGCGAGGCTGCGGTCGGCAGTGCGTTCGGGATCAATGCCGGGCTCATGGTCTGGACGCTGGCCACGGCTCTTGGCGTTGCAGAGCTCCTCCGCAGGTCCGCGACCGTCTATGACCTGCTGAAGCTGGCCGGCGCGCTCTACCTGATCTGGATTGGACTCCGGGCACTCTGGGCGTCGCGCCGTACCGCTGCGGATGCGGTGTCGCGATCCTCTGACGGGCGTGCGACCGACTCGCGTGGCGGCTTTCGCCAGGGCCTGCTGAGCAACCTCGCCAACCCCAAGGTCGGCATATTCTTCACCAGCCTGTTGCCGCAGTTCGTCTCGGCCCACGCCGCCGCGCTGCCTCAGATGCTGATGCTGGGCGGCATCTTCATCAGCTTCAACCTGGTCTGGATGTCCGGCTACGCGCTGGCGGCGGTGCGGCTCTCACACGTGCTCAGCCGCACACGGGTGAAGGCCACAATCGACAGAGTCTCCGGTCTGGTGCTAGTCGGAGTCGGTGTCGGCCTGGCGCTCGACCGCTGAGCGGAGAGGAGGGGATTCGAACCCCTGATGGAGATTTCGCCCCATACTCGCTTAGCAGGCGAGTGCCTTCAGCCACTCGGCCACCTCTCCGGGTCGCCCGTGCGCGGCGGGGCCGCGAGCCGGGTGCGCCGCAGTGTAGAGAGGTCGGTCAGCGTCCGCCTCCGGTGGCCTGCTGAGAGGCGGCAGCGCGAGGGTCGAGGTCTGCGAGCGTCAGCACGCGGGCGGGAGGCCGCGCGATCACCGTTGCGATGCTGACCTGCAGGTCAGCGTCGA
>JAJYHG010000191.1 GCA_021784895.1 Actinomycetes bacterium | reverse complement strand
CACGCTGCGCGAGGTCGAGGTGCTCGAGCTCATCGCCCGCGGCTACCTCTACAAGGAGGTCGCGCACCGCCTCGGCATCTCCGTCAAGACGGTCGAGTCGCACGTCTCCTCGGTCCTGCGCAAGCTCAACCTCACCAATCGCCACCAGCTGGCCCGGTGGGCCGCACACCAGCGGCTCGTAGACCCATAGGCAACCACTGGCCTGGGGTCAGCCTTGCTGCGCGCCTGGTAGCCGACCCCGGCGTAGCCAGCGCACGGTCCGGTGACCGGCCGCGATGCTATCACTCGCCGTGCCTGATAGCATAATCTGCGTGAAGCAGCTCCTTTTGCGCGTACCCGACGACCTGCACCAGCGCCTGACGGCGCTGGCCGCTGATTCCGGGCGAAGCGTAAACGCGCTGGCGACGACGATCCTCAGCGAGGCAGCCGGCGAGCAGGCAGGTAGCCGGCGGGCGAGACTTCGTGCCCGCGCGGCAGCGCTGAACGTGCAGGCGGCGCCCGCTACCGCGTCGGGGGCGCCCGACGCGAGCGCGCCGTCTCGTCCGGCTGTGGCACGCAGCGCAGCGATCGAGTCCACACGTGGACTTGGGCCGCTGCTCGACGCGATCGTAGACGAGGACCGCGACCGCCGTTGATCATCTACGCGGATTCGTCGGTCCTGGCGCGTGCGTACCTGGCCGACGAGCCGGGCCATCAGGACGCCACCGCGCTTCTCAGCGACCCGGAGCGCCCGGTGATCACCGGGTCTTGGTCGAACGTCGAGGTTTCAGGGGCGCTTGTGCGCGCGGCGCGCGCCTCAAACCGCGCTCATGCCGTCGACGAAGCCGGGCTGCTGGCCGCGTGGGATCAGGACACCGCTGCCGACGGGCCGCTCACCGTGCTGGGGATCCCCCAGGAGCCGGTAGAGACGCTCGCGCTGGAACTGGTCAGAGCTCACGGGCTGCGGGCGATGGACGCGTGGCATCTGGCCGCGGCGGCAACGCTCGCCGGTATGCTCAGCGAACCGGGCGAGACGATGGTCTTTGCCAGCCGCGACGTGGAGCAGCGCAAGGTCGCAACGCTGCTCGGGTTCGATCTGCTCTGACCTCGCGGCTCTGCGCGGTTTTAGCTCGGTGGGTCTCCGGGCCCGCGGCACCCATGGCCGCCGGCGGCCCGTCAGGCTCTCGCGGCGCCGGTGATCGACAGCGCAAGAAGTTCCACTGGATGCCGCACCGCGACGGCGCTGCCCAATTCACGCAGGTGGCGCGTGAGCGTGGCGAGGCAGCCGCTGTCGGTGCTGAGGACCAGCTGCGCGCCCGTGTCGATCACCGCCTCTGCCTGGCGGCGGCCAAGCGCGGCCGCCGCCAGCGGCGCACTCACCTGGTAGATCCCCGTCGCGCCACAGCACGCGCCGGCGGTGGCGGGCAGCGCCACGAGCTCGAGGCCGGGAACGCGCCCGAGCAAATCCCTGACGGCACCGCTTGCGCGCTGGCCGTGGTGCAGCTGGCAGGAGTCGTGCAGCACTGCCCGGATCGCGACGGCGCCGAGGCGCGAGCGCAGCGGCGCTCGCGTGAGCAGCTCGTGGATGTCGAGTGTCCGGGCGCTGAAGTCGATCGCCTGCGCCGTTGCGAGCAGACGGCCGTACTGCTTCAGCGCCAGCCCGCAGGCGCCGGCGCCGGAGATCACGTGGTCAAGCGATCCGACCGCCGCGAACGCGTCGAGCGTCCGCTGGGCGTGGCGCAGGGCGCGCTGGCGCGCCCCGGCCTGCAGCTCGGTTATCCCGCAGCAGCCTGAGAGCACGGGCGTCACGACTTCATAGCCCTCAGCGGCCAGCACCCGAAGCGTCGCGGCCTGTAGCGCGTGCTCACGCTTGCCGCCGCGTCCGCAGCCTGGCAGCAGGCCGACACGGCCGCGCTGGCTGCCCTGAGCGGGCGTGTAATGCGTCGGCTCGCCGCGATGCGCCCAGGCGGCGCCGCGGCGGTTGAGCGTCGGTGCCGCCAGCGCCGCTTCGCGGCGCACGCGCTCGCGCAGCGGGCGGGCCGCGTCGCGCTCGACCGCAACCCTGACCCAGGCGAGCAGATCGCTGTAGGGGACCCCCTCAGGGCAGGCGGTAACGCAGGCCAAGCAGCCCACGCAGCTGTCGATGTGGGCGGCGACCGCGGCGGTGATGGCGCTGTGGCCGAGGAGTGCGTCCTCTATCAGCGCGATCCGCCCCCGCGGCGACTCGAGCTCGGCGCCTGAGAGCGTGTATGTCGGACAGCTCTCGAGGCAGCAGCCACAGCGGGTGCAGGCGGTCGCAGCGCCGGGTGGAGGGGTGGCCGGCACGGCTCGCTAGCCGCCCCAGTCAAAGAGGCCGGGGTTGCAGATGCCGTGCGGGTCGAAGCGTGCCCGGACTGCCTGCATCAGCGCCGCGTGAGGGCTGCCCGCAAACGCCCAGGGGTCGATCTCAGACCGCTGCGCCAGCGGGAGATCGAGCGCGACGCCTGAGCTACCCTCCGGCAGCGCTGCGCGCACGGGCGCGATCTGATCCGCCGTCAGCGTCAGGTAGCTCACCCCCCTGGCGGCTCGCCCCACGGCTGTCGCTCCGGCCGTGTCGGCCAGGCGGATGATCGCGCCGAGCTCGTCGGGGTGGTGGGCGACTCGGAGCAGCGCGAGCCCGCCGGAGCGCTCGAGCGACGGATCAGGTGCGCGCTGACCGGCCCGCTGGCGCGCCCACAGGCCGGCGTCGTCTGCCCGCACGGAGGCGTCGTCAAGGCCGCAGCCACGCAGCGTCGATACCACCTGCGCGGCGCGCTCGGCGGCGTGCTCTCCTGCCAGCTGGGCGAGCAGCCCGCCACGGCCGTCACGCCAGGCGTAGTCAAGCGCCTGCAGGCCGGTGTGCTCGAGCGCGAGCGCTGTGGCGCCACCGAGCAGCTTGGCCGGGTCATCGCTTGAAGCGAGCGCCGTGAACGTGCCGAGGAGTAGCGGCTCGAGTCGCACCTCGAGCTCGAGGATCAGGCCGAGCGTGCCGAATGAGCCGGCGGTCAGGCGTGTCAGGTTATGTCCGTCCTGGGTGTACCCGCCGCGTGGCCCGGTGCTGAGGATCGTGCCGTCTGAGAGCGCCACGGTGACACCCTCGAGCTGCGCGCCCGGCGGCCCGTAGCGGTGACTGAGCGGGCCGGCGTCGGCGGCGGCCACCACACCGCCGACGGTCGCCGATCGCTGGCCCCGGCGGCCGAGCGGGGGGTCGAGCGCGAGCATCATCCCGCCGCGTGCCAGTGTCGCCTGCACGCGGGCCAGAGGTGTGCCCGCACTGATCGTGGCGGTGGCACGCTCCGGGTGGACGATCACGCGGTTGAGCTCCCCGGTGTGGATGCGCAATGCGCCTGGCGCTGTGGGGCAGCCCCAGTCGAGCTTCGAGCCACCGCCGACGAACCGGACCGGGCGGCGCTGGGCCGCCGCGCCCGCGAGCGCGGCGGCCGCCTCACTGAAGGTTCGCGGAACTACCGGCTCGCGGCGGGCGGGATTCTGGAGGCTCATCGCTGGCTGAGCCGCCTGAGCGTGAGCGTCACCGCGATCCCACACCGCCCGCGCGACCCGGGGAACGCTCCCACCAGGTCGTATCCAGGCTGGCGCGCGTCGAGCAGCATCAGCCTGCCGTCGGTGCCGACAAGCTCGATCGCGCACAGGTTGGTGAGGCTGGCTGACCGTGCCACGTAGCCGCCGACAGTCCCGAGCAGCTCGTCAGTGCCCAGCCAGGCGCGCGGGCCTCCTGGCAGCGCGCCGGCAAGCGGAGCGCCGGTTTGGACGGTTAGCTCGGTGCCGCGCAGCGCCAGAACCTGCCGCATGCGGGTGGTTACCACCAGTACCTCGCCGGAGTGCGGCAGCGAGCTGCCATCCCGGCTTGTGCCAGCGCCGCGCACGACGTAGCGGATCGCAAGCGCGGTGCAGGCGGACACGACGCCGGCCACCTCGGCGGCGCTGCCGGGCAGGATCACCGCCAGCGGGAGCGGGCCGTCACGGCGCTGGCCGTCGCTGCGGTATACCGACAGCAGCGACGGGTCGGTGATCACGTGCGCCTGCCCGCAGATCCGCCGGGCGCGCAAGATCAGCTCGTGACCAGCCTCCATCGCGCAAGTTTCCTGTATCTGGGCACGGGTGTCGGGGCGGAGGTGATCGGGTCAGCGACTAGACTGGCCGGGTAGATGGCGTCCAAGAATCAGATCCACGTCGGCAGCGTCCCGATCGGCGGTGGCGCGCCTGTCGCCGTGCAGACGATGACCAAGACGGAGACGGCCGACATCGCGGCCACGCTCGCACAGATCAGGCGGGTCGCCGAGGCCGGGGCGGACCTCGTGCGCTGCGCGGTCCCGCGGGATGAGGACGCGCAGGCGCTGCGGACGATCGTGCGTGAGTCTCCGATCCCGGTGGTCGCCGACATCCACTACAACCACACGCTGGCGCTCAAGGCGCTCGACGCCGGCGCGCACTGCATCCGCCTGAACCCGGGCAACATCGGCGGACCCGACAAGGTGGCCGAGGTCGCTGCGCGGGCTAAGCAGCTCGGCACGCCGCTGCGGATAGGTGTCAACTCCGGGTCGCTGCCAAAGCATCTGCGCGAACTGGAGTACGAGAACCCGGTCGAGGCGCTCGTGACTGCGACGGTCGAGTTTGTGGAGCTGATGGAACGCCTGGACTTCACCAACTTCAAGGTCTCGATGAAGTCGACCAGCGTCCCCGACACGATCGCCTCCAACCGGATGCTCTCAGCGCGCATCCCCTACCCACTGCACCTGGGTGTGACCGAGGCCGGCACCAAGTGGTCGGGATCGCTCAAGTCGGCGGTCGGGCTCGGTACGCTGCTGGCCGACGGCATCGGTGACACGATCAGGATCTCCCTGTCCACCTTCCAGGCCGAGGAGGAGATCAAGGTTGGCTGGGAGATCCTCAAGGCGCTCAAGCTTCGCCGCCGCGGGCCGGTGCTGATCGCCTGCCCCACCTGCGGGCGGCTGCAGTTCGACATGGATACCGTGGTGGCCGAGGTGGAGCAGCGCCTGGAGGCCTACGAGGAGGCGATTGAGGTCTCGGTGCTCGGCTGCGGCGTCAACGGGATTGGCGAGGCGCGCCACGCCGACTTCGGCATCGCGGGAGCCAAGGACATGGGCGTCATCTACGCCAAGGGAGAGCTGATCCGCAAGGTCCCGACCGCGCGGCTGGTGGACGAGCTGTTCGCCGAGATCGACAAGTACTACGCGTCCGGCAAGACCGTCGCGCGCGACGCGGCCAGGGTCGCGGAGGCCGCGCAGTGGCTGGCGGAGAACGAGGACGACACCGCGGTGACGCCGGAGCGCCTCGGCGCGCTGGAGAAGCAGGCGGCCAAGCGCGAGGCTGAGTCACCGGTCGCGGGCAGACGGTTTACCCGCGTCTGAGCGGCCTGCCGCCCGTCGCCTGCGGCAGGCCGGGACGCTCGATGCTATGACACTGCTGCGAACCGTTCCGCCACGACCGCCCAGTTGACCGTGTTCCACCATGCGTCGAGGTAGTCGGGGCGGCGGTTCTGGTACTTCAGGTAGTAGGCGTGCTCCCACACGTCGACACCGACCAGCGGCGTCAGCCCGTCGCTGATCGGGTTGTCCTGGTTGGGGGTCGAGACGATCGCGAGACCCGAGCCGTTGTGGACCAGCCATGCCCAGCCCGAGCCGAAGCGGCCCACGCCAGCGGCCTTCAGCTGCGCCTGGAAATCAGCGAAGGAGCCGAAGGTCGAGGCGATCGCCTCGGCCAGTGCGCCGTCCGGCTCACCGCCCTTGCCGGGACCCATGGACTCCCAGAACAGGGTGTGGTTGTAGTGACCGCCGGCGTTGTTGCGCACCGCTGCCTGCTTGTCCGCAGGCAGCGAGGCGAGGCTGGTCAGGACCTGCTCCACGCCCGTGTCGGCCCACTCGGTGCCGGCAAGCGCGGCGTTGGCGTTGGCGACGTAAGCGCCGTGGTGTTTGTCGTGATGAATCTCCATCGTCAGCGCGTCGATGTGCGGCTCGAGCGCGTCGAAGGCGTAGGGGAGATCAGGTACGGAAAAGGCCATGCTCGCTCCTGTCTGCGTTGTCTGTCTGGGAGAGCCTCCAGAGGCGGTTCTATCACGCAGCCGATGCTCGATGCTCGGTGCTCGCCGCGGCTGCCCGTGCACGCAGGGCACGGTGCCGCCGCCACGGGTACCCTTGCAGGGCATGCCGCGCCTATCTGAGTACCTGCTGCCGACCGAGCGCGAGCCGCCGGCCGATGCGGAGGCGCTCAGCCACCGCCTGCTCGTGCGCGCGGGCCTGATCCGGCAGGTTGGCGCGGGCCTGTGGACCTGGCTTCCCGCGGGCTGGCGTGCGCACCAGAAGATCGTGCAGATCATCCGCGAGGAGATGGACGCCACCGGCGCCATGGAGATGCTGATGCCGGTGCTGCAGCCCGCCGAGCTGTGGCAGCGCAGCGGCCGCTACGGGATCGATGAGCTTTTCAAGCTCAGCGACCGCCGCGACGCGCCGCTGGTGCTCGCCATGACCCACGAGGAGGTGATCACGAGCCATGCCGCGTCGCTGATCCGCTCCTACCGTGATCTGCCCAAGGTGCTCTACCACTTTCAGATCAAGGAGCGCGATGAGCCGCGTCCGCGCGCCGGAGTGCTGCGCACGCGCGAGTTCGTGATGAAGGACGCCTACAGCTTCGACTGCGACCGCGAGGGGCTCGATGCCTCCTACGCGCGGCTCGCCCGAGCCTATGACCGGATCTTTGATCGCTGTGGTCTCGAGTACTACAGCGTGAAGGCAGACGTTGGCGCGATGGGCGGCCACGGCTCCGACGAGTACATGGCACCCTGCGCCGCCGGTGAGAACGACGTCGTGCTCGCGCCCGGGTACGCCGCCAACATCGAGGTCGCATCGGCCGACCCCCAGCCGGTGGTGCTTCCAGAGGCTCCGCCCGCGCCGGTGCCGGAGCACACGCCCGCGATGACCACGATCGATCAGGTCGCAAGGCACTTCAATCTGCCGGCGGGAGCGCTGCTGAAGGCGTTCCCGGTGATGGTCGAAGACAGTCCCGGTGGGGAGCCGCTCGTGCTGGTCGTGCTGCGCGGCGACCACAAGGTCAACGACATCAAGCTGCGCATCGCGCTCGGCTCGCAGTTCCGCCAGGCCAGCGCGGCGGAGATAGAGGCCAGGCTCGGCCCGCCGGGGTCGATCGGGCCGGTGGGCGCAGAGCTAAAGATCCTGCTCGACGAGGCCGTGGTGGCCGGTGGCGGTGGTTACGTGGCCGGCGCCAACCGCCCCGATACCCACCTGCGCGGTGTCGTCCCGGGGCGTGACTTCCAGTTCGAGCGCGCCGACATCCGCACGGTCGTGGCAGGCGACAGCATCGGTGGCGTCACAGTCCGGATCGAGCCGGCGGTCGAGGTCGGCAACATCTTCAAGCTCGGGGTCCGCTACTCCGAGCCGCTGGGCGCAAGCTACCTGGACCAGAACGGCTCGAGTCGTCCCATCTGGATGGGCTCATACGGCATCGGTCCAGCCCGCATCGCCGCGGCCGCGGTCGAGCAGTTCGCGGATGACCGGGGCATATCCTGGCCACGCACGATCTCGCCGTTTGACGTGCACCTGGTCAGCCTCGGCAAGCAGGGAAGCGCTGAGCGCACCCTCGCCGACAGCCTCTACGAGCAGTTGCTCAGTGCCGGTCTGGAGACGCTTTATGACGAGCGTGAGCATGGCGCGGGCGAGAAGTTCGCCGACGCCGAACTGCTCGGCTGTCCGCTACGCGTCACGATCGGCCGGCGGACGATCAACAGCGGTGAGATCGAGGTGCAGGTGCGCCGGGGCCAGGATTCCCGCGCCCTCCCGCTGGAGGGCGCGGCATCAGCGATCGCTGAGCTGTGGCGCCTCGCGGCCTGACCGTCCGCCGCCTGATCGGCGCCGATCGCTCCGGTCCGCCCCCGGAGGCGGTGCGCGCCGGACAGCCACTGCGCCCATTCACGATCCCGAACGCGATCGGCTACGCGCGGCTGGCGCTGATCCCGGTTTTCCTGGTGGCTGCGCTCTCCAGCCGCGCAGGACACAGCACCCTCGCTGCGGCCGTGTTCGCGGCGGCGGGCTGGGGTGACTACCTGGATGGCTTTGCGGCGCGGTTGACCGGCCAGTTCAGCCGGCTTGGAGCCCTGCTCGATCCGGTGATTGACCGCCTGCTGGTGATCTCCGGGATGGTTGTGGCATGGGATTTCCGGCTGCTGCCGCGGTGGGCGCTGGCGCTGGTGATCGCGCGAGAGCTCGTGATCCTTGCGCTCAGCCGCTACAGCCTGCGGCGCGGGTTGGAGATCAGGATCAACTGGGCTGGTAGGCTGGGGGTGGCCCCCACCATGGCTGCACCGTTCTTTGCAATTGCCGGGCTGTTGACTCTGGCACGTGTAATGCTCTACGCCGGGCTCTTGCTGGGGTTCCTGGCGCTCGCGCTCTACGTCCGCCGCGGCGTTGCTCTTCGCGGCGAAGTCTCAAGCTCAGATTGACCCTGTGGCCGGGAGGGTTATACTCCCGTCCCTCGGGCCGCCGGTAATGCCGCGGCAGTCGCAGTCGCAGTCGCAGTCGCACGGAGGAGCAGTCGCAATGGAGACATTCCCAGACCTCGGCTCACTAACTGATCAGGAGCTCAAGGACCTCATCAAGGAGATGGAGAACGAGGAGCTCGAGGTCTCATACCGGCGCCGTCTTCTCCACGGCAGGATCGACATCCTGCGGGCGGAGCTGGTCAGCCGCCTGCGGCGCATGGACGAGAGTGGTGAGCTCGCGATCACCGGCGCCGACGTGCAGCGGCTAACCGACATCCTCGCTGGCAACTTCTCGCCGGCGGAGGAGCTGCCTGACAGCCCGGCCGGCCACGGAGGCTGAAGGCGGTGGCACAGCACTGCCCCGATTGCGGCTTCGCCAACGCTGACGGAGCCAACTACTGCCAGCGCTGCGGCGCCTTCATGCGTGTGTCAGAGAGCCAGGCCGCCGACTCCACCGCCAGCTACCGGATCGCGGAGACCGGCGAGATCGAGGGGGCTGCGGCCGACTCCGCCAGCGAGCGCTCCGCCATGCTCGTGATCCGTGCCGGTGGCGGCCGCGCAGGAGAGGCGTTCCCGCTCGAGCGCACCCGGCTCACGGTCGGTCGCCGGCCCGACAGCGACATATTCCTGGACGACGTGACGGTCTCGCGCGACCACGCCGTGGTGGTCAAGCGGGGTGAGCATTACTACCTCGATGATTGCGGCTCTCTGAACGGAACCTACGTAAACCGGCGGCGAATCGATTCACAGCGCCTCAACGACGGCGACGAGCTGCAAATCGGGAAATATAAGCTCGCCTTTCTGGGGCGTTGATGAGCGCCGAGCGCGATGAGCTGGCGGTCGAGTTGCCCGAGACAGTCGGGGCCGACAACGGGCGGCCACGGGCCAAGGCGGTGACGATCGGAGCGGTCTGCAAGGCGCTCGAGCTCGAGTTTCCCGATATCTCGATCTCAAAGATCCGCTATCTGGAGGATCAGAAGCTGCTGACGCCACGGCGAACCCAGGGTGGCTACAGGCTCTACACGCCCGAGGATGTGCAGCGGCTGCGCACGATCCTGCGCCTGCAGCGAGACGAGTTCCTGCCCCTGCGGGTGATCAGGCAGGAGCTGGCGGGAGGTCGCAGTGAACGCGATGTCTCCCCGGCACCCGACTCGCGGTCGTTGCGCCGTGCCTCTGTCAGCCGCGATCCGGGCGCGCTGTACTCGCTTGGCGACGTGGTGGAGGAGACGGGCGCTGAGCCCAAGCTGATCGCTGAGCTCGTCGAGTTCGGTGTGATCAGAGGCGAGCTGAGGGCTGGTACGCGCTACTTTGATGACACCGAGCGCGAGATCGTGCGCGCTGTCTCGGAGCTCGCGCGCTACGGCGTCGGCGGGCGCAACCTGCGCGTGTTCCGGACCTCGGCCGACCGTGAAGCACAGCTGCTTCAGAGCATCCTCGCGCCGGCGCTGCGTTCGCGCAACCCCGATCGCCGCCGTGAGGCTGTCGAGGCGCTCGAGAACCTCGCCTCGGTGACCACCCACCTCAAGCATCTGCTGCTGATTCGCGACCTGCGTAAGATCGCGACGTGAGGATCGCCTGATGCCTGCCGACCCCTCTGAAGAGGGTGTCAACCTCCGCACCTACGTGCGCGACATCCCCGACTTTCCGAGTCCGGGGATCCTGTTTCGCGACATCACGCCGCTGCTGCTGGACCCGCGTGCGCTCGACGCGGCCGTCACGCGGCTGACGCGCTACGCCCGGGACCTCGAGATCGATTTCGTGGTCGCCGCCGAGGCCCGTGGCTTCATCCTCGGTGGGGCGATCGCCCGTGGCCTGCATGCCGGGTTCGTCCCCGCGCGCAAGCGTGGCAAGCTGCCGCACGACACGGTCAGCGCCGAGTATGCCTTGGAGTACGGCATCGATGCGCTGGAGATGCATGCCGACGCCTTTGCCGGGGGGGCCAGAGTTCTCATCCACGATGATCTCCTCGCCACGGGCGGGACGGCGCGCGCGCTGGCGGAGCTCGTGGGCCACCTCGGCGGTGAGGTGCTCGCGTGCGTGTTCCTGGTCGAGCTTGAGTCCTTTGCCGGCCGGAGCCAGCTCTCGGACTACCAAGTCCATTCGCTGATCAAATACCAGTGACCCGGGGGCGCAGCTGGTGGCTGGTGTCGTGCCGCTCAGCGCTCCGCTCGCGTTATGGTGTCGGCGATGGCTGAGCACAGCGAGTATCTGCAGACCCGTGGGTTCGATGCGTTCTACGGGCTCGAGCTGCTCGAGCTCGGGGCGCGGGCCGCACGCGGCCGGCTCGTCGTCCGCGAGGAGCACAAACAGCCGTTCGGGCTCGTGCACGGTGGCATCTATGCGTCGATCGCCGAGGGCCTGGCATCGTGGTCTACAGCGTCTGTGGTGGTGGCAGACGGGCTTGTGGCCAGCGGGCTTGCGAACCACACCAGCTTTCTGCGGCCGGTCACCGCGGGCACCATCCACGCGCATGCGACGTGCAAGCACGCTGGTCGCACCACCTGGGTCTGGGAAGTCGAGATGGCTGACGACCAGGGCCGTGCCTGCGCCCTGTCGCGCGTCACGATCGCCGTGCGCAGACCTCCGCCCGGAGCGCCGCTTCAGGTACGCGCGCCCGGCCAGGAGACACTCGCCGCAGACCACTGAGGTGGTTGTCTGGCGCGGCTGCGGCGCGGCTGCGGCGTGGGCCAGGGCCTCTCTGGCAAGTGACCTGCGGCTGGAAGTAGGCGGGGTCGTGTGTGACCAGTGTCACACACGACCCCGCTCAGGTGTGCAAACCTGCCCGGCGTCATAAAACGACATGCCGAATCGTCCTTGCTCGGTGCGAGGGCGAGCGGGGGAACCATTGTCGGTCGGCCATGGTGGCGCGACCGGCGGGGGCGAATCGGATCGCCGGCCTCATTGGCCGCCTGCAACCCGTAGCGGCGCGGGCGAGCGCACAACCAGAGCGCACGTCTCGTCGCGAGCCCGTCAGCTAACTCCGCAGGCGCCAGTCGAGATTGAAAAGAGGAGGCCCTCAGGTCATGAGAGCCAGACGTAGATCGTGGGCGTATCGCGCGCCCGGATCCAGGTTGCTGCGCCGTCCGCTGCTGTTCGGCGCCAGCGGGCGTGGCGTTGTGTGTGCAGCGGTCCTGGCAGCGGCGCTATCAGCCAGTGCGCTCGCCAAGGCGGCTGCCCTTGGCAGTCCGCTCCCCAGGCGCGACGGGCGGGCTGCTCAGTTGCACGGCCGCAGATCGCGCCGCCGCCTGGTCCCGTCGCGGCTGATGGTGCACCGTGATCACCTCACCGCGGCCCCCGGGAGCACGGTTCTGGTCGCAGGGATTCTCATGCCCGCCCGCCGGGGCTCGTGGGTCCGGCTGGTCGCGCGCACCACGGGGGGATGGCGCACGCTGGCGTGGGCGCGCACCAGGCGTAGCGGGCGCTTTGGCATCCGCTACCGCGTCCGCAGCTCTGAGCGGGCGCCGATCCGGGTCGTGTTCGCAGGCAGTCGCCGCGCTCGCCCGGCGTCCGCTTCCGCGGGCAGCCTGATGACGCTCGCGCCCGTCGTGGCCTCGTGGTATTACGACGGTGGCAACACTGCCTGCGGCTTCCATGCGACTTACGGGATCGCCAGCCGGACGCTGCCATGCGGGACCAAGGTGACGCTCTACTACGCGGGCCGCACGGTCGTGGCCACCGTCGATGACCGCGGTCCATACGTATACGGCCGCACGCTCGACCTGAACCAGAACACGGCCGCCTACCTCGGCATGTGGGGAGTCGGGCTCGTTTACGCCTCGTTGTGAGCGGAGTACCGCCGGCGTGACAGGTTCCGCTGGGAGGTCGTCCACTCGTCGAGCCATTGTGCATGCCAGTCGACCATCGGCCGCCGCAGCCGATGGTGGCAGTGTCCATGCCGCCCCGCCTGCTCCTCACGGCTGCCGCCGTCGCTTCGCTTCTGCTCGCCCCGCCGGCTCTGGGCGCAGGCAGGCGCACGGCCGGCGCCCGCCGGGCACACGATGGCTCGGCAGGCGGCAGCGTCTTCTTCTCGCGCTCCGTCTACCGCGCTGGCGAGGATGCCGGGGAGTTCGCCGTCACGGTCGATCGCACGGGCAACCTGAGCACGCCGGAGACGTTCTACTACGGCGTCACCAACAAGGGCTCGGAGACCGGCGTCAACTTCACCAAGATCCCCAACACTGAGGGGCGCTTTGCGTCCGGGCAGAGCACCTTCACGTTTTACGTAAAGGTTGAGAACCAGGGCATACACGGCCCCATGCGACACGCGCTGGCCTATCTTTACGGCGCGCATCCGCAGCCGCTTGGCCTGCCCAAACAGGCGACCATCGACCTGCTGCAGAACGATCCGCTGGCGGTGAGGAACCCTGCGAACCCGCTGGGCTACGCACGGGCGCCGACTGATGGCAACCCGCTGCAGTTCGTCAAGTGGTACGTGTTCGGGGCACAGACGGCGCCAGGCCTGGCTGCGGCGCAGCTTGCAGCCTCAAATCCGGCTTGGGCCGCGGCTCTACGCGAGTTCGCTTATACACCGGGATCCTGGAGCTACCGGTTCTGGATGTGGAACACCAAAACCGCGACCCTTGCGGCGGCAGTGGAGAAGTACCTGGCGGACGCGGAGCTCGCGCAGCCCGGCACAACGGTGGCGCTCAGCACTTACTCGCTGGTGCACGGAGTCTGCGAGAACCCAAGCGCGATCAAGTCCCGCTACGAACGCTGGATCACGCAGCTCGCCGACGGCATCGGCAACTTCAGGGTGGTGCTCTACCTCGAGGTCGACTCGCTGATGGAGACCCACTGCCTCACGCAGGCGCAGCTGCGCGTGCGCCTGCAGGAGCTTGCCTACGCCGTCAGGACGCTCGCTCGCGACCCGCATCTGCTCATCTACATGGACGCGGGCGCGCCCGACGGGTGGAGCTCCGCGCGGGTGATGGCGTCCTATCTGCGGCGGGCCGATGTAGCGCAGGCTCAGGGGTTCTTCGTCAACGCCACGCACTACGACTGGACCACCACCGATGTCAAATACGGCCAGCAGATCGCCAGGCTGACCGGCGGCAAGCACTTCATCGTGCAGACCGATGACAACGGCCGCGGGCCGCTGGTGCCTGCTGACCGTGCCAAGAACGGCAACGAGGTGCTCTGCAACCCGTCGGGCCGTGGGACTGGGCCGCTGAGCTGGTCTACCGGATATGAGTACGTCGACGGCTTCCTGTGGTTCAACGACCCGGGCAACTCCGACGGAACCTGCGGCGTCGGTGATCCACCCATTGCCAAATTCTGGCCGGCGTACGCGGTTGGGCTGGTGGAGCGGGGCACGAACCGGGTGACCGGCCCGCACTACAAGCTCGCTAAGTCAGCCACCAACCAGTAGCTCCGCGAGCGTGGAGTGTCGCGGGGTGCGAGGCGCCTGCGAACACGAACGCGTGTTCTGTCCGGACGGTGCGATTGCATCTGCGGCATGAGCGAGCGCTGCGTCGCACACCTGGATATGGACGCGTTCTATGTGTCGGTTGAACTCAGGCGCCGTCCTGAGCTCCACGGCAGGCCTGTGATCGTCGCGGGCGGCGGCCCGCGGGCGGTGGTGACCACAGCCTCCTACGAGGCACGACGCTTCGGGGTCGGATCGGCGATGCCTGCCGCGCGCGCGCGGCGGCTGTGCCCGCAGGCGGTGGTACTGGCGCCTGACTTTCCCTGTTACCGGACGGCCTCGGCTGAGGTGATGCAGATCATCCGCCGCAGCGTTGAGAAGCTTGAGCTGGTGGGCCTGGATGAGGTGTACCTCGACCTGAGCGGAGAGGAAGCGCCGGAAGCCACGATGCGGCGCATCGTGGCAGAGATCCGGAGGGAGACGCAGCTCACGGCGTCGGTTGGCATCGGCCCCAACAAGCTGGTGGCGAAGGTTGCCTCGGATGCGGAGAAGCCGCGCGGTTTCGTCATGCTCAGCCGCGCCGAGGCCTGTGCGCGCTTTGCCGCCTCGCCCTGCAGGCTCATACCGGGGATCGGCGGGAAGACGGCCGAGCGCCTGGACTCGCTCGGCGTGCGGACCGTGGCCCAACTCGCCTGCGTCGACACCGTCCTGCTGCGGCGGCACTTCACGGCTCGCGGCGCGCTACACATGCAGGCTCTTGCCAGGTTCGAGCACGACGGTGCAGTCACGCAGGAGCGGAGGGTGGTGTCTGAATCTCGCGAGCGGACGTTCGACAGCGATGTTCTGGATTTCGCTGAGCTCGAGCAGGTCCTCGCGCGCTTGGTCGACGAGCTCTGTGCGGCATTGGGCGAGCAGCAGCGCCGTGGGCGGACGGTCGCAATCAAGGTCAGGCTTGACGACTTCACCACACACACCCGGTCCCAGACGCTGGCGGTGCCTGTCAACAAGCCAGCCGACGTCGGCCGCGTCGCGCTCGAGCTCTTGCGCGGTTTCGGGCCGCCGCGGCCCGTACGTCTCCTGGGTGTGCGGCTGGCTGGGCTGAGCGCCGAGAGGTGTGGCTCGGAGCAGCTCGCGCTCGCGATCTGAGCTGCTCAGTACAGCGCGCTTGCAAGCCTGCGGCGGGCCGCTCGGGCTAGGTCGCTAGCTGGCCCGAGCTCGTCGAGCACACCGACCACCACCTTGCGGATTTCGTCCCGGGTGCCGTCGGCTGTCGGAATGGCGTCGATCAGCAGGTTCAGGCCACGCTCTGTAGCGCCGGCGTCAAGGGCCGCGAATGCGTCCTGCAACGCTGGGTTGTCCGTTTGCTCGAGCTCGAGCCGCGCTCGCAAGCCGTCCACGCCAAAGCTGCCCGACACGTTGGCGAGCACGGCGCTAGCCTGGTCCCGCTCGCCCCGGGCCAGCAGCAGCCTGGCCAGCGGCAGGGCCGCGTCGGCGCGTCCAGGCTCGAGCTCGAGCGCGCGGCGCAGTGCGCTCTCATCTGCCCGCGCCACAAGTTCGTCAGCCTCCGATGGCACCAGGCCGTCCAGGAAGCGCTCGACCGCGGCCGCAGGCAACGCCCCCGTGAACTCAGCAACCACGGCGCCGTCCTTGAAGGCCTTGACGGCCGGTATCCCCTGAATCCGGAACTGGCTCGCCAGGTTCTGGTTGGTGTCGGTGTCAACCTTGACGAGCTCCACCTTGCCGGCACGTCCGGCCACCGCGCGCTCGAGAACCGGGCCGAGCTGCCGGCACGGGCCGCACCACGCCGCCCAGAAGTCGACGACCACGGGCACCTCTTTGGAGCGCTCGATTACCGCTGATGCAAAGTTCTGCTCGGTTACATCCATCTCTCATTCATCCTAGAGTCTCGCGCGTGTCAGAGCCGTTCAGCGTAGAACACCAAGGGGTTGTGCTCTCAGGCGAGGAGGCGGGAGCGGGAGCGCCGGTGCTCCTGCTCCACGGCCTGACCGCGACCAGGCGCTACGTGGTCATGGGCTCGCGCTTGCTGGAGCGGACCGGTCACCGCGTCGTCGCATACGATGCCCGCGCGCACGGGCGCTCATCCCCGGCACCGGCGCCGCACGAATACAGCTACGACCTGTTGGCTGGTGACGCCCTTGCGGTGCTGGACAGCCGCGGCATCGAGCGGGCCGTGCTGGCCGGCGCATCCATGGGTGCGCACACGTTGCTCAGGGTCGCGCTGAGCTGCCCGGAGCGAGTAGCCGGAATCGTGGTCATAACCCCGGCCTACAGCGGCGAGCAGGCACTCGAGCAAGCGCGGCTTGAGCGCTGGGACCGGCTGGCGGCGGGCCTGCGTACCGGCGGCGTGGCCGGCTTTATGGAGGCTTACGGCAGGCCCGGTGGCTCACCTGCGTTCGCTCGCACCGTCCTGACGGTCACCAGGCAGCGCCTCGAGCAGCATGAGCACCCAGACGCGCTGGCGGACGCGCTCTCTGCCGTGCCGCGCTCGCAGCCCTTCGGCTCACTCGCAGAGCTGGGGGCGATTACGGTTCCAGCCGCGGTCGTCGTCTCCAGCGACACGGCTGACCCAGAGCACCCCGAGGAGCTGGGCCGTGCCTACGCCGCAGCCATCCGCGGCGCGCGCTTGGTCACTGACGAGCCGGGGCGATCGCCGGTCGCCTGGCAGGGCAGCCAGCTCTCGCAGATCATCGCCTCGGTGGTTGAGGCATCCGGTTTGCGCTGACGCGCTGCGGCGCGCCGGTCGCGCTGAGCAACGGCGTCCTCGGTCAGGCGGTCGTAGCGTGGGCTGAGGCCGCTCTCAGCGCTTGTGAGCTGGGCCTCGCCTGGGCGCAACCGGAGTTGACGAGCGCCATAACGACATGGCATGGCGGTTTCCTACGGGAAGGCGGGTCGCAATGCTCATTGGTTATGGCAGATCAACCGCTGAGGTTAGGACTGGACCCGCGCGCAGAGTCTATAACCGACGGTGATTGGCCATATAACTCGATCGGGACTACCGTTAACAGCTGGTTATAACTGCATGTTTCTAACTAAAACATCTGTAAACAGCCATATATGACGCCACACGCGGCGGTCTGGTGACATAACATTGCGCAGCAGGTATGACCGACCAGCTGTATTCAGCCGAGGAGGCCGCCAAGGTGCTCGGCCTGGGGGTCCGGACTGTCCGCAACTACGTCCGGGAAGGGCGGCTGGCCGGGGTGCGGATCGGCAAGCAATACCGGATCGCGCGGGCGGACCTCGAGGCGTTCACCGGAGCAGATGCCGCCGCAGGACAGACGCTCAGGAGCAGCGGCCCGGTGCAGGCGACGAGCGCTGTTGAGGTCTCGGCAGTGATTGAGATCGACGCCATCGACGCCGAGGCGAGCTCGCAGCTGGAACGCACGCTTGTAGCAGCTTGCAACAGCGGGTTGGGTGAGCGGCAGCAGCCTCTGCGCATCGAGCCGATCTATGACTCTGAGCGCCGCCGCCTCAGAGTCATAGTCGTCGGCTCACCCACAGACACGGTCGCCGTCCTCCGCCTGGTCGACCGTCTCACGGTGGGGAATCGATAGCTGAGGCAGGGGAGGGGCTAGGCTGCAGCAGGACGTGATCAGAGGGGTCAACCACAGACCGCCAGCGGTGTCTCTGCGGCCGCCCTCAGAAGGCGGCCAGTCGCCTGGCAGAGGAGGCGTTCAGCCTGCGTCGGGCCAAAACCCCTCGTGGACCATCTCACCGTCAGCCTCGTGGTGAGGGCCGAAGGCGAGCAGTTCCATTCCGTCCGGCCCGGCCTCGAACGCACGCAGGACTGCTGGAGCGACACGGACCGCATCCAGGCGCGTGAGCTCTCGCACGTCTCCGTCAAGGACGACTGCGCCGGAGCCAGCCAGCACGACGTAAATCTCCTCTGCGTTGCGGTGGCGGTGAGCAAAGCCCTGCCGTCGGCCCGGCTGGATGCGGTGGAAGGCGAGGCCAGTGTCGGTCGCTTGCAGCGGCTCACGGGCAAAACGGGCCTGCTGGATGTCGCTCATGCCGAATCCGGGCGCAGCATCCGGGACTTCTTCAAGGTTCACGATGGTGTAGGTCATGGGGTTCTGGTAAGCATTGTGTCACTAGCCGCCAATTCGGGCTCAGGCTGCGCCCGCTGAGATCGTCGGGGCCACCTGCACGTTCTGAACACGCAGTTTGCAGGATGCTACTCGCGCCGACCTTGCATCCCGGGACTGCACGGTGGCTGAGCTGATCAACCCACCGCGTGGCTTGCGGAGAACGTTACGGAGTGGGAGCGCGGGCCGGACCGGCTCGGCTAGGAGTCGAAGCGCAGGATCGCGACTGGAGCGCATCGGCCCGCACGTCTTTGAGGATGTATCACCAGGCGTTGTCGCCGGCTGGCGGGTGCGGGCGCGTCGACGGGTCGCGGCTCGAAGAGTTCCGCGACCCTGTAACCCGAGCACTCCGGTCAGCCGCTGCAGCGCAGTCGAGGCTGGCGCCGGTCAAGCCGCGCTCGAGCTGGATCAGGAAGCTCTCGCTGATCTGTGCTCGCGCGGCGACCACCGACCGCCAGCGAGAGAGAGCCCGATAAGGCAGGTGACCGACCCGTAGTAGCGACAGGCGTACTGTACCCGGTCAAATCAGCGTCGACGGCACTGACGTACCGGCCGCCAGTTACTGGAAGCGGGCCCTGGTCGCAGGAGATGCGCCGCGGCCGACTCGTATAGCTCTTGAGTAAGGGAAGATGATGTCCGAATCCGCGATGTTTCCGGCGCTGTTTTCGCCGCTCACCCTAGGTCCGATAACGATCCAGAACCGGATCGTGTCCTCCGCGCACGACACGGTCATGACCGAGAACGGCGAGGTCACCGACCAGCTCGTCGCCTATCACGCCGCGCGCGCGGAAGGTGGTGTCGGGCTGATCGTCGTGCAGGCCGCAGGCATCCACGAGACCGCGAGGTACACCAGTCACGTGCTGATGGCGTCAGACGACGCCTGTATCCCGGGCTATACGCGGATCGCAATGGCGGTCCACCCGTTCGGGACCAAGCTGTTCGGGCAGCTGTTTCACCCCGGCCGCGAGGTGATGGATCGCCTCCCGGATGGCTCAGCGCAGTCGCCGGTGGCGCCGTCGTCGGTGCCGCAGGAGCGCTTCCACGTCATGCCGCGCGCGCTTACTTTGACCGAGGTCGAAGAGATCATCGACGGGTACGGCAGCGCGGCCATCCGCCTGCAGACGGCGGGCCTCGACGGCGTCGAGATCGTCGCGAGCCACGGCTATCTGCCGGCCCAGTTCCTGAACCCGCAGGTCAACCTACGCGACGACCGCTACGGGGGGTCCGACGAGAACCGGATCCGATTCCTCAAAGACGTCGCGCAGACCGTGCACGATCGCGTGGGCGGGAAGATTGCGGTCGGCCTACGAATCTCGATCGGCGAGCGCGACCCCGCCGGGGTCGCGGAAGATACGGCCATCCAAGCCTGCGCGCAGCTTGCATCGGCAGGCCTGCTGGACTATGTGAGCGTGACCGTCGGGACGTCGGCGACGCTCGCCGGGTCAGACCACATTGTGCCAGACATGAGCTGGTCCAATGGATACGCAGTCCCGAAAGCGCGCGAGGTCAAGCAGGTCGTCTGTGACGTCCCGGTCATGGTCGCTGGCCGCATCAACCAGCCGCAGGAGGCGGAGCGATTCATCTCCTCCGGTGACGTCGACGCGTGCATCATGACTCGGGCGTTGATCTCCGACCCTGAGCTTCCACGCCTCGCGAAGGCCGGCAAGGTGGACGACATCCGCGCGTGCATCGGATGCAACCAGGCGTGCATCGGCCACTTCCACGCTGGCTTCCCAATCTCGTGCATCCAACGTCCCGAGAGCGGACGGGAGCTGCGCTACGGCAAGCCGAAGGCCGCAAAGACGAAAAAGCGGGTGCTGGTGATCGGCGCAGGGCCTGCGGGCATGAAGGCAGCAGCGATCGCAGCCACGCGCGGACACCATGTTCGACTATGTGAGATGTCGAACCGTCTCGGGGGGCAGGTTCTGCTCGCGGAGCGGCTGCCGGGCCGCGCGGAGTTCGGCGGCGCGGCGACCAACCTCGCCCGTGAAGTTGAGCGCGCCGGCGTCGAGCTGCTCCTCGGCCACGAAATGGATGCGGACGCCGTGCGTGCGGAGAACGCCGACACGATCATCGTTTCGACCGGAGCGACGCCATACAGGCCAGAGCTCGAAACGCAAGGCACCCCCGTCGTCAAAGACGCCTGGCAGATCATCCGCGGTGAGGCGATGCCTGCCGGGCACGTGATCGTAGCCGACTGGCGCGGGGACTGGATCGGGATCGGCGTCGCACGCCTCTTGGCCGCGGCACACCACAAGGTCACTCTCGCAGTCGACGGCTACAACGCGGGCGAGTTCCTCCAACAGTACGTGCGCGACCAGGCGCTCGCCGAGCTGCACAAAGACAAGATCTCCGTCCTGCCGTTGATGCGGCCGCGCGGCGTGGACAGCGACAGCGTGTACCTCCAGCACACCCTCACAGACGAGATCATCGCGCTGGAGGAGATCAGCGGCCTAGTGCTCGCCTGCGGGCAAACTCCGAACACCAGCCTGCTCGACGCGCTGCTGAACGCCGGCATAGACGCGACCCCGATCGGCGACTGCGTCACGCCACGCACCGTCGAGGAGGCCACCCTCGAAGCACTGACGACCGCCAGTGAGATCTAGCCGCGAAGCCCACAGACACCGCTCCAGGCGCACGAGTGGCCTGACCTCGTGCTGCTCGGCCGGCGGCCGATGACGGCGAGTGCTACACGATCGGCGCGGTGCTCGCAGACCATCTGCAGATGCCGTCGCTGACCCAGGTCGTCAAGCTCGACGTCGAGCCGGCAGCCTCACCGGAAGCGCCGGCGACTCTGGGGCTGGAGCGCCAGGCGGAGTACGTGTAAGACGCGGTCAGGGTGACGCTCCCGGCCGTCATCTCGGTCGGCGATGCGATCAACGAGCCGCGCTACCCGTCGCTGAAGGCGATCATGGGCGCGAAGAAGAAGCCACTCGAGACGGTGGTTGATGTGCTCGACACGATCATCGCGGAGCACGGTCACCGCTATGCGATCTTGGGCGGCGGCCTGCTCGGCTTCGAGATCGGCGCCGGTTTTGCCGCACGCCGCGAGGCCGCGGTGACGACCGGCGCAGGAGACGCGAAAGGGCGGCCACTCGACGCCGCGCTTGTTGCGCTCGATAATGCATGTTATGTGTAGCCATATGTAGAGCGTCGCCTCTGGCACCTCGGCTGGTGATGCTGAGCTTTGGCCTGGAGTCGTGGATGTTGGTCGGCCCGGATCTGCGGCCGGTGGTCGAGGTCGACGAGTATCTGCCGTGGCTGACGCACAACGAGCGGTGCCCGAACACCGTCGCGGCGTACGCAGCCGGTCTCGCGGGCGTCCTTGCTCAGCGGCGATCCAGTCCCGAGCTTTCCCAATGTGAGTTCCGCCCGCCTCCGCCTCGTCGAGCCCGCAGACATGCGGTATCGCGTCATGACATGCGCCAGCGCATGATGTCATGCGCGGACGCATAGTAGACTTTGTCAATGCCCAAGACAATCCAGATTCGCGATGTCGATGACGAGGTGTACAAGGTGCTCGCGGCGCGAGCGAGCGAGGCCGGGATCAGTGTGCCCGAGCTGCTGCGCGCCGAGGCGGCACGGATCGCAGCAAGGCCGTCGGCTCGAGAGTGGCTCGAGCGTACGCGCCGGCGGACCGGCAGCACAGAAATCACGAGGCGCGACGTCATCGCTGCGCTGGATGAACGCCGCGGCCCATGGCCCGATGCTGGTAGTTGACGCTGGCTGTCTGTTCGAGGTACTCGCGGGAACCGCGGAAGCTGAGTCGATACGCGCGCGCCTGCTTGTCGATCAGGATTGGGCTGCTCCGCATGTCATCGATGTGGAGGTCTTCAGCCTCATTCGCGATCAGCGCCGCACCGGCCGTCTGGACCAAACTGCTGCCATGCAAGCGGTCGATGACCTCTCCGACTGGCCTGGCGAACGCTTCTCGCATCAGATGCTCCTGGCCAGAGCGTGGGAGTTGAGGGAGAACGTGCGCGGCTGGGACGCAATGTACGTGGCGCTGGCGGAGGTACTCGATGCAACGCTGCTGACAACCGACGCACGACTCAAGCAGGCCACGGGCCCTGAGTGCCGGATCGAGTGGTTCGCACCGTCGGCCTCACGGGGCTGAGCGCAGGCAGTTGGAGCTGGCCTCGTGCCCAGTCCCTGACAGCTTCTTGATGGCCCTCTCCTTGGGGTCGTGTCCCCAGGGACAAAGTAGCCGACAGGGATCGCTATGCCGTCGAGGGCGTCTGCTGAGGAGGTACGGGCCAGCAGCTGCGATCGCTCGCAGCGAGCGATGATGGCGGCGCCGGCGTGTGGGGCTTTGTGTCGAGTGGGCTAACCAAGCTCGGGCCGGCTGCCGATAAGTGAGCACGACGCGGCGCGACGCCCATGCGCGCCGTCTCGAGCCGGTAGATCCTGACTTTCAGCTCTCGCCAACGTAACGAGTAATGTGACCAATGGAGGTCGAGGCAACGTCACCGTCCGCCCAGATCAAGCCGGTAGGCCTACCTGCTCGCCTGCTGAGCGACGAGCGGCTGGCCCGCGAGATCGAGTCGGGGCGCGAGTCGGCGTTCACGGTGCTGTTTCACCGCCACCATCAGCCGCTTTACCGGTACTGCCGCTCGCTGGTCGGCAACGACCAGGACGCACAGGATGCGCTGCAGTCGGCGCTCACCAAGGCGCTGCTGGCGCTGAGGAACGGAAAGCGGAACGCGCCGTTGCGGCCGTGGCTCTTCCGCATCGCCCACAACGAGTCGGTCAGCGTGATCCGCTCGCGCGCTGCTACGGCCGAGCTCCCGCCCGAGCTGGAGGCTTCGCAGCGGCTGCCAGAGGTGATCGAGAGCAACGAACGGTTTGCCACCCTGCTGCGGGATCTGCACGAGCTCTCAGAGAACCAGCGCGCGGCCCTGGTGCTGCGCGAGCTTTCGGGCCTGTCGCACGAGGAGATCGCTGAGGTGCTGAAGATCTCAGTTGGCGCCGCCAAGCAGACGATCCTCGAAGCAAGGCGGTCACTGCAGGAGTTTGCCGAGGGCCGTGCCGCCGCCTGCAGCCAGATTGAGGAGCTGATCTCAGCCGACGACCGCCGGTCTCTGCGCAGCCGTCGGGTGAGAGCGCATCTGCAGGGCTGCCCGGCCTGCGCCGCCTTCGCCGAGGCGGTTCCGCAACGCCGAGCCGAGATGCTGGCGTTGTGGCCAGCGCTACCAGCGGCCGGTGCCGCCGGCCTGCTGGCACGTGTCACCGGCGCCTCTTCCGGCCATGCGGGTGGCGGTGCGACAACGCTGGCCGCAAGCACGACCGCCAAGGGTGTGGGAACAGCCGTCTCAATCAAGGCGGCGGCGTTTGGCGCCGCCGCACTTGCAACCGTCGCCGCGGGAACGTTCACCGTGCTGCATCACGCCCCGGTAGCTCCCGCGGCCCGTGCGCCTCATGCTGTATCTGGGACCCCGGTGACAGAACACGGCTCACAGCACCGAGCTGCAAGCGCCGCTCCGCCACTGAGCGGGGTACGGGCCCAGTCGGTGCGCGTCCGTGGTGTAAGGCACGGGGCTCAGAACACGACGCCCGGGGCGCTCGGAGCCAGCTTGAAGGTACATCCCGCGCATCACGAGCCGGGCGTCAGCGGCGGTCACGGCTTGCACGGCCAGGCTGGTGCACACGCGAGCGGGCATGGAGTGCCGCCAGCCAGCCAGTCCGGTGCGGGCGCCGGCACGCACGGCAGCCAGGCGAGCTCACCCGCCGCGCACGCGCCCAAGCCGACCCTGATCACCCGCCATGGGCGCAAGGCGGTCCACCGGGCCAAGCGGACGCGGCTGAAGCGGGCCAGGCCGGTGACGGTGAGGCGGCATCGCCGCCGCCGCGCGCCTGGCAGCGCATCTTCGAGCGGTTCCAGCGGCGCACCAGCTGCCGGTACGAGCCCGGGACACGGAAACGCCGGCGGTGGCCAGGCGAGTGGCCAGAATCTTGTGAACTCACAAAACTCTGCCGATACGACAACTACGTCCTGACTTTCATGAAGCAGGGGCGTTAACACAAATGACAACGGGCAGCGGACCGCGCAGGAAGCAGCGATCCGCAGGGCCATCACACCCTCCAGGAGGAGCGATGAACATCACACGGACTTTCGCGGTCGCTGCGGCTGCGGTCGTGATCGGGGCGACGCCGGCGGTCGCCCTCGCCAGCGGGCACGGCAAGTCAGGCAGCGCCCCTGGGCAAACCAGGACCACCACCACCACTACCACCACGACCATGACGATGCCTCAGAAGGCCAAGGCTTACGGCAGGTACTGCAACACCGAAAGTCGCAAGCACGTTGCAGGGACCCCGGGCACGCCGTTCAGCGTGTGCATCACCGACATGGCCAAAATGGCACATCAGCCCAAGATGTCCGCCACCGCGGGCTGCAAGACCGAGAGCAAGAAGCACGTTGCAGGAAGCAAGGGCACGCCGTTCAGCGTGTGCGTGACGGGCGCGGCCAAGCTGCGCGCCAGCGAGCACAAGAGCCACTCCTGAGCGCGAGCGCTCAAACAGAGCTGACCTTGGAGGGGTCGCGGACAACCGGTCCGCGACCCCTCAACACTTCTTGGCCGCTCACGCGCCCTCCGGACGGGCGCTGAGCAGCGCCGGCCGGCTACAGCGCGGCCTTGCGCCGGCAGAGCTCGCAGAGCACCTGCTCCGGCTCCCCGCCCAAGCTCGACGCCGGCACCCACTCGTGGCGGCGCTCACCGGCAAACCAGACGTGACCTTGTAGGCGATCGTTTGGATCTGGTTGGTGCGCCCGTCGCGCGTGCGCTTGCTCGCCTGGGCGGCGGTGACGTCAAGTTCTTCAAGTGCCCGGGCCGCCTGTGCCGGATCACCCACGGGGCCAGCGAGCTCCGTGAAGCGACTGATTGTGCCGCACCCGACCCGCGCCTGACCGCAACACGAACCTGTCAGTGACGACCGGCTGCCCGGACCAGCCGCCAGCGCCAGAGCCAGCCGGGCAGCGCGCCGTTCGGCTACCGTACCTTCCCCAGGTCCCAGTCGACCCGCCGGCCCGACCGGCTCGAGCCACGGTCTCCGAACCCTCCACCCACGCCGCCGAGCGGCCCACCGCGGTGATCGCCACCGGCGGCACGATCGCGATGGCTACGGACCCCGGCTCCGGCCTGCGCCGGCCGATCCTCAGTGGCGCTCAGCTCGCAGCCCGGATCAGCGGCCTCGATGTGCCGCTCGCCCACTCGCAGCCCTACGCGATCGCGAGCGAGGACGCCACCTTCGAGCACTGGCTGACGCTCGCGCGCGAGGTTGAGCAGCTTGCCCCCGGCCACGCGGGCGTGGTGGTGATGCACGGCACCGACACCATGGAGGAGGCGGCGTTCTTCCTCAGCGAATGCCTGCCGCGCCACCCGGTTGCGTTCTGCGGCGCGATGCAGCCCCCCGGCACCGTCGGCTACGACGGCGGGCGCAACCTGCTTGACGCGATCAGCGTGGCGCGCTCGCCGCTCGCGCCTGGGCTCGGCACGGTGGTGGTGATGAACCACGAGGTCCTGCCGGCATGGGATGTGATCAAGCGCGACTCGGTGGCGCTCGACTCGTTCTCCACCAGGCACGGCACGCGGATCGGCACGGTCCACGACCGCCAGCTGCGGCTGCTCTCCCGGCCGCTTCAGTTCAACTGGCTGAACGCGATCCCAGCCGCCGCTCCCAGTGCTGACGCGGTCGCCTATGTCAGGCTCACCGGCAGCCCTGGCCGCAGACAGTTCAGGGCCGCTGTCGGCGGCGCCGACGGGGTTGTGATCGAGGCGCTCGGCGCCGGCTCGGTGCCGGCCGCAGTCAAAGCGGATGTGATCGCGGTGAGCGCGCTGGTTCCGGTGGTGCTCACCACAAGGACCGGCTCCGGTCCGGTGCAGGCCGAGGACTCATACCCACACGCCTGGGACGACCTGCTCGCCGCCGGGGTCACGCTCGAGAAGCGCCTCGACGGCCCGCGGGCGCGCATCCGCCTCACCCTCAGCCTCGCGCTTGACCGTGCATACGCACCGTTTGAGCCTTACATTTGACCTGATTTAGGGCGCAAGCCCCTTCCGTGAGGGAGGGGTCAAGCCCGTCCGGGGTCGTCCTGGGGCGCGGTTGGGGTTGCGTTGGTTGGTGATGTACTCGCGGACGGTTTGGATGGGCGCGCCCCCGGTGGAGAGCACACAGTAGGACGGGGACCAGAAGTGCTGGCCCCATAGCGCGCGGGTCACTTCGGGCCAGTGCTGCTGGCGGATCACACGGCTGGTGTTTGTTTTGATCGCGCCAACCAGGGTGGAGAGGCTGATCCTCGGCGGGTAGTCCAAGAGGAGGTGGAGGTGGTCTGTTTCGCCGTCTGCTTCTACCAGCGTTACGTCGTGGCGTTCGCAGACTTCTCGGGTGGTGGCGATCAACTGTTCCCGCACCCGGTCTGTCATCACGCCGCGCCGGTATTTCGTGATGAGAACTACGTGGGCGTGTAAACGGTAGACCACATGCCGTCCGTTGCGGAAATCATCAGGGTCCGCCGCCACCAGCCGTATTATAGGTTTGTGGCACACCGTTACCGTGCTGTCGCGAACACCGACCAGTCCCGCTGGCTGGCTAGGCACTGCTCGGACACACGGTTTGTGAAGAACGCGCTGCTGGAACAGTTCAAGCTCTACAACCCCGCGCTCGGCGCGACCCCCGGCCCGGCAGAGCGGATGCGAGAACTGGCTGATGCTCGCCAAGCGCTTCCGTGGCTGCGGGAAGGATCCTCGGCGGTGCAGCAGCAGGCCGTCCGCGACTTCGACCGTGCCGTCGCTAGCTTCTTTGCCGGTACCCACGGCTACCCGTGCTGGTGGCGTCGCGGTATTCACGAGAGCTTCACGGTCCGCGACGTGAAGCTCCGCCGCTACGACCGTCACAACGCAGCGATCCTGGTCCCAAAGTGCGGGTGGGTGCGCTTCCGGCTCTCGCGGCCGTTGCCTGTCGAGTACGGGATGGCGAGGTTCACGATGGACCGCGCGGGACGTTGGCACGTGAGCTTCACCGCGCCGCAACCGATCATGCTGCGCACCGTGACCGGCCAGACGGTCGGGATCGACCTCGGCGTCAAAGCGACGATCACGACGTCTAACGGTGAGCGCCTGCGAGCGCCCGCGCCACGTGCGAGCGAGCAGCAGCGCCTGCGTCGGCTGGAGCGGCGCAAAGCACGGCAGCGGAAGGGGTCAAACCGGCGCGAGCGCACGAAACGGTGTATCGCACGCTGGCACGTGCGGCAGGCTGACCGTCGCAAGGACTTCATCGAGCAGACCTCCACCCGGCTTGTGCGCGAGAACGACGTGATCGTGCTTGAGGATCTGAAGATCAAGAGCATGGTCCGCTCGGCCCGTGGGACCGTGACCGAGCCAGGCTCGCACGTCCGACAGAAGGCCGGGCTGAACCGAAGCATCCACCAGCAAGGATGGGCGATGCTTCGCCACAGGATTCAGGACAAGGCCGCTACCTGCGGCGTGCAAGTGATCGCGGTGAGCGCCGCGTACACGAGCCAGAAATGCTCGGGGTGTGGGCATACGGCACCGGAGAACCGCGAGAGCCAAGCGGACTTCCGGTGCGTCGCCTGCGGCCACCGGCGAAACGCGGATCACAACGCCGCAATCAACATTCTCGCCGCCGGAACGGCGGTCACAGGACGTGGAGGGACAGCCGGAAGTAGCGGCCCCGATGAAGCGTCAATCTCGGCGGTGGCGGCATGAGACCCCACGGAGAATCCCCGTCCGTAAGGGCGGGGAGAGTTCAATGCACCACGGCCCGCAACAGCGAGCTACCGGAGCAAGGAGGGAGACCGCGATGGCAGACTTACAGGTCCACGACGGCGAGCTGGTGCTCGCGCTCACGACCGCCGAGAAAGTCGAGGGCGTCCACGGTGACCTGCACGTCCCGCTGTCGGCGGTCAGCGGCCTCGAGCTGCTCGATGACGCCCACGGCCCGGCAGGGATCCGCGCGGGCGTCAAGCTCGGCACCCGCATCCCAGGCGTGATCGAGGTAGGCAGCATCAAGGGGCGTAGCAAGCGCCTGTTTGCCGCCGTGCACCACGACACGCCGCGCGGCATCCGTGTCCGTTTGGGCGACGGCCCGTTCAACGAGTGGATCGTGGGCTGCGCCGACCCGGAATCGGTGCTCTCGCGCCTTCAGGCCGCGCTCGGCGCGGCGCTACCGTAGCCGCTGTGAATCAAGCGCTGATGCTCGGTGACCACGGCGCGCTCGCGCTCAGCGAGGTCACGATCCGCAGCTCGCGCTCGTCGGGACCGGGCGGCCAGCACGCCAACGTCACCGCCTCGCGCGTGGAGGCGGTCTTCGACGTGGAAGCCTCGACCTCGCTCAGCGCGCCGCAGAAGCAGCGGATCATCACCAGGCTCGGCCCGCGGGTGGTGGCTGTGGCGCAGGACGAGCGCAGTCAGGCCCGCAACCGCGAGCTTGCGCTGGCCCGCTTGGGGCAGAAGCTCGAGCAGGCGCTCCGTGTTGAGACCCCGCGCAAGGCAAGTCAGCCGACGCTCGCCTCAGAGCGCCGCCGCGAGCAGGAGAAGCGCCTGCGCGCCGAGCGCAAGCGCCAACGCCAGCCACCGGAAACCGACGAGCGCTGACGCCCATCCGCGCGGAGCCGGCCCGCGCTCAGACCGTCAGCGCGCGCACGACCGCGTCGGCGAACAGGCGCCCGCGCCGCGTGAGCGCCACGCGGCCAGCGGCGATCACCGTGCGTCCGCGTGCCACCTCGATCTCGGCGGCGCGCCGGCCGGCTTCGCTCAACGCGGTGAGCGCCACCCCCCTGCGTTCACGCAGGCCGAGCATCACCGCCTCGAGCGCGAGCTGCTCGGCGCCCAGCGTCTCTCTGCCCGCCACCGGCAGGCGCCCCTCCCCCAGTTGCCGGGCGTACGTGGCCGGCAGCGCGACGTTCCACCAGCGCACACCCGCGACGTGCGAATGCGCACCCGGCCCGATCCCCCACCAGTCGTAAGAGCGCCAGTAGCCGAGGTTGTGGCGGCACTGCGCTTGCGGGCGCAGTGCCCAGGAGCTCAGCTCATACCACTCATACCCGTGGCGGCCCAGCAGCTCGTCTGCGAGCGCGTAGCGCCGCGCCTGGTCGCCGTCGTTTGGCGCCGCGATCGCGCCGCTCGCGACCGCGCGACCAAGCGCGGTCCCCCGCTCGACGGTCAGCGCGTAGGCGGAGATGTGGTCAACCTGCGCATCGATCGCCGCCTCAAGCGACGCCCGCCAGTCAGCGTCGGTCTCACCCGGGGTGCCGTAGATCAGATCCAGCGAGACGTGCGGGAAGCCGGCCTCCCGCGCCTCACGCGCCGCGGCGACCGCCCGGCCTGGCGTGTGCACCCGGTCGAGCGTCCGCAGCACATGCGCGCGCGCCGACTGCATCCCCAGCGAGATCCTCGTGAACCCTCCCCGCCGGAGCGCTGAGAGCAGTCCTGGAGAGACCGACTCTGGGTTGGCCTCGGTGGTCACCTCCACCCCATCCTCGAAGCCGAACGCCGCCGCCACCGCGTCGATCAGCGCAAGCAGTGGTCCCGCGCCGAGCAGTGTGGGCGTGCCGCCGCCGAAGAAGACCGTCGAGACACGGCCGGCGCCGAGCTCACGGCGCGCCAGCTCGATCTCACGCAGCGCCGCCTGCACGTAGGCGCCCGGCTGCGACGGATCGCTGGGTACGTAGGTGTTGAAGTCGCAGTAGCCGCAGCGCGCGGCGCAGAACGGCACGTGGATGTAGACGCCGCGCGGCACCGGATCACGCTCCATGTGCACATGATGGCGATGGCCGCGCGACCCGCCGACGCTACCGGTGGCCGCCAGCCCTCGGTATCCAGCGCCAGAGCATGACCGCGGCCGCGATCCCGACCAGGCCGCTGGCGGTAATGCCGGTCCCCAGCCCGGCCGCGGCCGTGACGGTCGACAGCAGCACCGGCCCAGCCGCGCCGCCAGCATCTACCAGCTCGCGCCACACACCCAGGAAGGTGAGGCGGCCGGCCGCCGGCGAGACGTCGGCGGCGAGCGTCATCACGATCCCCGAGCCGATCCCGTTGCCGAAGCCGATCATCATCGCGACCAGCACCAGGCCAAGCAGACCGTGGGTCAGCGGCATCAGCATGCAGGCCAGGCCCATGACCAGCACACACGGGACCGCAACCACGCGGCGCCCATGCAGGTCCATGACTTTCCCGGCCGGGTAGAAGGTCAGCGCGTCAACCGCTCCGGCGATCCCGTAGACAGCGGAGATCTCTGCTGCTGAGAGGCCGATGTGGTGCGCCCACAGCGGGATCACGGTCTGCCGGGTCTGGCGGATCGCCGAGAGCAGCAGCACGCCGACGCCGAGCGTCGCAAAGATGCGCCAATGCTCGCGCAGCACGCTGCGCGTGGTCACCTCCGCCCCGGCCAGCCGCTGCTGCGGGGTGCGCTTGATGTCGGCCGCGCGCTGCACCATCGCCGCCGCCAGCAGGACCGACGCGACGCTCACCAGATAGGCGGCCGCAACCCCGTCCACGGCGGTCGCGGCGGCACCCAGGAACGGCCCTGCGAACACGCCGATGCGCATCGTGCCACCGAGCGTCGAGAGTGCCCGGGCGCGCATGCTGGGCGGGACAAGCTCGGTGAGATAGGACTGACGCGCGAGGTTGTACACCGAGCTGGCGCAGCCGACCAGGAAGACCCCGAGCGCGTAGAACGCGAGCGAGCCCGGGCCCCGTCCCAAGTCGGTCAGGCAGCACATCAGGCCCGTGAGCGTGACCGCCGCCGCGACGAGCATCGCCCGGCGCTCGCCGATGCGCGTCGCCAGCACGCCCGCGGGGATGTTCGTGAGCAGCGAGCCGATACCGAGCAGCGCCAGGATGAACGCCGCAAGCGCCGTGCCGGCGCCGCGCGCGTAGGCCGAGCTGGCGATCACCGGCACCATCGCCCCGGACGCAAGGCCAAAGAGCGCCGCCGGCGCGAACGCTGCGAGCGCTACCGAGCGCAGCTTGAACCCGTCTTCAGGGCGACCGGTGGAGCTCATCGGGCCGGGCCTGGGAGCGCGCGGAGCGGGACGGCCCTCACGCCTGCTCGCCCGGTTGCTGGGCGCCCGCGACCGGCTCGCCCAGCGTCAGCCCCTCAACGGAGCGCCACATGACGACGTGCGGCCCAATCAGCGGCTCCTCAAAGATCTCCCCCCACGCACTCATGCCGGCGCGCTCATACAACCCGCGCGCGGCGAGCCGGGCGTTGCACCACAGGATCCCGCCGCCGAGCCCAGCGACGTGGGCGATGAACGCGTCGAGCACCGCGCGGCCGACACCGCGGTTGCGGTGCTCGGGCGCGACCGCCATGCCCCGCAGGCGCCAGGCACGGCCATCCGTCGTCCCAAACGGCGGCTCATCCGGCGTGATTACGGCCGCGCCGATCACCACATCAAGCGCATTGACCGCGGCGTAGGCGATCGTGCTCGCGGCGGTCGCGTCCGGCGGCAGGTAGGCCTCGTCCGCGGACAGGTGGGGGCGCAGCACCGCCTTGCGCAGCGCCAGCGTGCGCGCCACCGCCACGCGGCAGATCGTGTAGTCGCTGTCGGCCATCGCAGGCGATGCTCGCACAGCCGCGCTCGTGTCGGCCGCGATCCTCAACGCCGCCGGTACCGGCCTGATCGCCCCGCTCATGATCCTGTACTTCGTGGTTGGCGTGCACCTGCCGGTCGAACTCGTCGGGACCGGCATGACGATCGCGGGGGCGATCGCGCTCATGGCTGCCGGTCACGGGTCACGCTACGCACCGTGTTCGCCGACCGGCGCTTCGTCGCGCTCGGGCTGCTCGACGGCCTCACGAGCTTTCATCAGGTCGCGCTCCAGGTCGCGCTGCCGCTCTGGGTCGTGCTCTTCACGCACGCTCCGCGCGAGCTGGTCGGACTGCTGTTCGCGCTCAACACAGCTCTGTTGGTGGTGCTGCAGGTGCGGGCACGGCGTTCCTTGCCGCCCACTACGCGCCAGCGGTAGCAGCCACGGCGCTGCTGGTGGCCGGCGCTGTCCTGATGACCGCAGCGGAGCTGCTCGCCTCAGCCGCCAACTGGATCGTGACCTACGCGCTGGCCGACGCCGAGCACCACGGCAGCTGCCGCTGTGGCCGGGGATAGCCGCGATCGTCGTGCTCGGCGCCCTCCCCACCGCCGCGATCGCCCGCGCCGCAGGGCGTTCAACGTTTGCCGGACAGGGGGCCTATGGGCTTGAGCCGCGGTGGTGGGTGGCTGATAACGTCAGTCAGTCGACCCTACCTGGTACCTGGCGACGCGGACCTGAGCACCGGGACGGTTGAGCTGGACGTGGTGCCGCGCACCTGCGCGGGGCGCTCGCACGCAAAGCCGAGGGGATGAGCGTCCGTGAGGCTGCCAGCCTGGTAGGGGCCAGCAAGACGGTGCTGTATGAGGCACTGCTGCGAGCCTCTGCGCCGCCTGGTACCGGTCGCGGTAGGCGCGGCCGCGCGGCAGCACACGGAGTATCCGGACCATCCGGGTCTCATGGTCGCGGGTGAACCGGAGCCGCCAGTCACCGACCCGCAGCCGCCATTGCGGCGGGCGGCTGTTGGTGAGGTGCTTGATGTCACCTTGCGCGGGCTCGGTCTTGAGACCATCGAGCGCCGACAGGATCCGTTCCTGAACGGGCTTGTCGAGCCGTTTGAGGTCCTTCAGTGCAGGTTTGGTGACCTCAACCCGCCAGGGCTCTTCGGGCGTCACTGAAGCCCGAGCTCGGCGCGGAGCTCCTCGAGGGTGATCGTCTCGCCGCGCTCGATCGCCTCGAACGCCTCAGCGACGAGTGCTTCTTCCTCTGGGGTGGTCGGCTCGTCGTCCTCAGGGGCATTGTCCAGCAGCTCGCTCAGCGAGTCACGCCGACGGCGGGACGCGAGGATGCTGAGCGCTTCGGCGGCCTCGACCTCTGAGAGTTCGTCAACGAGCTGGCGTAGCTGCTGCTTGGCGGTCATCACCTCTCGAACGGTAGCGCCGCGGCCGTTCTGGCAGCTGGCCGTCTACCGCTACCGGAGAGCGGCGAGAGGGCACCGTCCTTTAGGGCGGTGGTGAATCGCTGTGCCCGGTGTCAGACGGGTCGTTGTTGCTGTTCGATGTAGGCGCGGAGGATGCTGATTGGCGCTCCGCCGACGGACCCGGCGAAGTAGCTGCCTGACCACAGCCGGTTCGCACGCCAGTAGTGCTTGGCGAGGTCGGGGAACTCTTGGCGCATCCGGCGGGACG
>JAJYHG010000051.1 GCA_021784895.1 Actinomycetes bacterium | reverse complement strand
TCGACGAAACCTCCCAGCTGGTCTCTCTGACACTAGGATCAGACCACCACCAACCATCAAGAACCTACTAAAACAGTCTCCGTCGAACCCGGTCCGGCTCAGTCTCCTGAATCTCCGGCCGCCCGCTCATCCCGTCCTTCGCGACGTACTTGCAGAAGTAGCCCGCCACGCCTGCCGATCCATAGCGCGCGGCCTCGAGAGAGACGAAGCCGAAGCCCCAGGTAGCTGCGAGCCCCTCCGGACGAACCGACTTCCGCTCGAGCGTCCCTGACCTCGCTCTGAACAGTGCGACGGCCGCCGGCGCACCTTTCATCAGATCGACCAGCCATCGGTTCGCACGCCGGCGGTCTTCCGTATCCGCAGCGAGCGCCAGGTGGTAGTGGATGACCCCACGGCGCTGGTACGCGATCACGTAGCTGAGCAGCACCGGTCGCACCTGGCCGCGCCGAGCCAGCAGGTACTTCGCCTCGTGCCAGAGACACGACCATCGCTTCGGTGCCGCTAGGTTCCAGGCCTCTGCAGCCCGCCGTTCGACAACCAACCGCCCGCCCTCCGAATGCACGTGCGGCGAGACGGCCTGCCCCGGAGCCGTGATCGTCACCATGTCGACCGCGCCGCCGTAGCCGCTGTTGAGGTTCTGCAGCAGCATCACCCGAACGTCGCCAGCCCACACGTTGCCGCAATGGCTGCACGTGCGCTTCTTGCAGTTCATCCGGTACCCATGTACCAGGCGCCGGCTTGGACAGACCTCAGCCATCGGACCGCGCCACTTCGCCGGTTCGGAGGTTCACGAGCACGCCGTTACTGACGCCGTACTCTGCGGCGTCTGCTCGGGACAGAGCGCGTCTGGGACGCACCCCTGCCCCGTAGCCGGAGCGGTCACGCGGGCGCCTGCGGAGAGGCTCAGGTCGAGGCGCTTGCCCTCCGTACAGCCGTTGCCGCTCCTCGAGCGCCAGCCCTGCCGCTGCAACCGCCCGGTCACACGCGACCCAGATACCCCAGTCCCTCTGCCGATCCGTCCGCAGGGCCGACAGGCAGTCAGCGCACGTCTCGATCGCGCCACACCGGCGACACGGCCTCTGCGACCCAGGTTCGCCGCTGTTGCGACCCATCTGCGACCCCACACCCCCAGAAGGCCTGGAAATACTGGGCTCATCTGTGCGCGGTGGGTCGCGGTCGGTCGCAACCGAACTGGCTGCAAATCGCCCCTTTTCGGGGTCTTTCGCAGCCAGTTCAACCAGTGGAGACGGGGGGAATTGAACCCCCGTCCGCGGTCGCGTAAGAAGTGGCGTCTACGAGCGTAGCCGGCGCTCTGGTCTCGCTCCCCCCTCGCCTCGCCGGCGGGGTTGGGGGCAGCCAGTTCCCTTTGGTGGTCCTCGGATCGGAGGGAACAAATCCTCCCCGAGCGAGCTCACTGTTGATCCCGGGTCCTCCGCCGTGAGCTAACGGGGGGCGAGATGAGTCTTGGCTAGCCGGTGTTAGGCAGCGAGGCCAAGATCAAAGTTGTGCGTGTCCGCACTTATGGTTTCCCAGGTGTTTTACGAGGCCGCCTGAGAACCTCGACTCGCAACCACCCCTACGATCCGACCACGTCGAAGCCTGTCGTCCCCAGGGGTAAGCACCAGATATGCTAGCGCCGCCGTGTAGCCCGCTCCAGCGCGGGTGAGATCGTGCGCGGTGATGACCCTGTCGATCAGCCCGTAGGCGAGCGCCTGCTCGGCTGCGAAGAAGCGGCCGCGTTTCATGTCCTCGCGGACCCGCTCCTGGTCCTGGCCGCTGTGCGGCGCGTAGATCGCATCGATTCGCTCGCGCAGCGCGAGGGTCTCGCGGGCGTGGATCTCAATGTCCCTCGCCTGGCCCTGAAACCCGCCCGAGGGCCGGTGGAGCGAGAGCCGACCTGGGTGAGGGAGGGGTTTCCGTCCCCTACGGACGCAAACGCCTCCCTCGACCGGTCCGCCACCAGATCTCCCTCGGCGGCAGGGTCGCGTCGCCGCCCGCGCTGGTGGCCACCACCAGCTGGCCCCCGGCCTACCGCGCCGCGTCGCGCAGCTCCCGCGCGACCTCGCGCGCGGTGTCGCGCGACTTGATCGCCTCGCGCTTGTCGTAGAGGTCCTTGCCGCGCGCGAGGGCGAGCTCGACCTTGACCCGCTGGCGCTCACCGCCAAAGTAGATGCGGGTCGGCACCAGCGTGAAGCCGCGCTCGTTCAGCCGCCCAGTCAGCCGCTGGATCTCACTCCGGTGCATCAGCAGCTTGCGCGTGCGCTCGGGGTCGTGGTTCTCCCGCGCCGCCGCCGCGTACGGGGCGATGTAGGCACCGATCAGCCACAGCTCACCGTCCTTGACGGTGGCGTAGGAGTCCTTCAGCTGCGCGCCGCCCGCCCGTAGCGCCTTCACCTCGGTGCCGGTCAAAACGATCCCGCACTCGAACCGTTCAAGCAGGTTGTATCTGAACGCCGCCTGGCGGTTGGTCGCCACATCCCCCGGCGCCGCTTTGCGCTTCTTGCCCTTGGCCATTCCTCATTCCCAATCGGCAGGTAACAGGTCCACCCTACCGCGCGGCGGGTCGACTCCGCCGACACGGACTGCGAGCGGGTCGCCGAGCCGCAGCGCGCGCCCGCTGCGCGTGCCGATCAGCGCGGTCGCGTGCTCGTTTAGCTCCCACCAGTCCTCGCGCATGCGGCGGACTGGCAGCAGCCCCTCAAACTCGCCGCCCTCGCCGAACGCCACGAACGCGCCGGCGCCGATCAGGCCCACGACCTCGCCCTCAAAAACGGCCCCGAGCCCCCCGTGCGGCGCGCTGGCCAGCACCGCCTCGAGCAGGAAGCAGCGCGCCACGTCGTCGGCGTCACGCTCGATCGCCATCGCCGCCCGCTCGCGCTCAGACAGCCAGGGCGCGGACTGCGCCACCCAGGAGACCTCCGGTGGCGACAGCTCGCCAGTCACGGCCGACAGCAGCGCACGGTGGCAGATGAGGTCCGGATAACGGCGGATCGGCGATGTGAAGTGGCAGTAGCTGGCGAGCTGCAGGCCCGAGTGACCGCGGTTGCGCTCGTCATAGTAGGCCTGCTTGAGCGACCGCAGCACGATCCGGTTGAGCGCCCGCGCGGGCCGTCCGCCGCGGGCCAGAACCCAGTCGGCGACGAGCTGCGAAGCCTCTCCGGCGACCTCAGCCGCCTGTCGCGGCGTGAGCGCGCCACCAGGCATGGGTGGTGTCGGCACGCCCAGGCTGCTCAGCTGGTCGAGCATCCGCTCGACCGCCATCGCCTCCGGCGGCTCGTGCACGCGGTAGAGCGCCGGCAGCCGGCGAGCCTCCAGAAAGCGCGCCACCTGCTCGTTGGCGGCGATCATCAGGTGCTCGATCAGGCGGTGCGCCTCGGTCTGCACCAGCGGCGTGACCCCGACGACGTTGCCGCCGCCGTCAAAGGCAAACTCGGGCTCGGCCGACTCCAGCACCAGCGCGGCCTTGGCGGCGCGCCGCTGTTCCAGCGCCCGTGCCGCTGCACGGGCGCTGGCCAGTGCCTCCCCCCACGCCCCGTCAGCCCGAGCGGTCCCGGCGAAGATGCGGTCGGCCTGCTCGTAGCTGAGACGCGCGTCAGAGCGGATCACGGAGCGGTAGAAGGAGACGCTCGCGACATCCGAGCCACGAACCGCCATCTCGACCGTGACCGCGAACCGATCCTGTGCGGGCGCGAGCGAGCAGACCCCGTTTGAGAGCTCCGGCGGCAGCATCGGTTCGACCGCGCCGGGCACGTAGACGCTCGTGCCGCGGCGATACGCCTCACGGTCGAGTGCCGACCGCGGCACCACGTAGGCGCTCACGTCGGCGATGTGCACCCAGACCGTGAACCCGTCTGCGTCCGCGCGGCATGAGATCGCGTCGTCATAGTCACGCGCGCTCACGGGGTCGATTGTGAAGGTCTCAAGCGCACGCAGATCGCGGCGGCCGGCGCCCGCGGACACCACCGCGCCCGCGACCTCAGACGCCGCGCGCAGAGCTGCCGGCTCGAACTCGCGCGCGAGCCCGCGGTGAAGCAGCAGCGCCTCGATCACATCGCGGGCGTTGTCAGGGCGCCCGATCCGCCGCCTGACGCGTGCCCGTGAGCCGCGTCCATGGCGGCCGGATGGACCCGCGGCGACGAGCACCAGATCGCCCACGTCGTAGCGCGAGTCACGGCTCAGCGCCAGCCGCGGCCCGGGACCGAAGAACGGCTCGGCGACCAGGAACTTGCCGCGGCGCTCGACCACCGCGACCAGCCCTCGCGGGGCGGCTTCAGCGGATCTCGGCGGCGACGGTCTGCTCCGCGACCGCGAGCGCGTGTTTGCCCGGGGCATTGGGGTTGTCGTAGACGTAGACGTTGGGGGTGATGCCCTTGCCCTCCTTGACGCCGCCACCGCCCAGGTTCTGTCCGTTGGGGGTGTAGAACTCGCCAACGGTGATGTCCAGCGCCGCCCCGCCGGCCAGCGGCATCAGCTCCTGAAAGACACCCTTGCCGAACGTGTGTGTGCCGACCACCTTGGCGCGGCCGTGGTCCTTGAGCGCCGCGGTCACGATCTCAGCTGATGAGGCGGTGCCGCGGTCGACCAGCACGACCATCGGGATGCGCGGGGCGATCGCGTCGCCCAGTGCGAGGTAGACGTTGGTCGGCTGGCTGCGCCCGCGCGTGGTGACGATCGTGCCGTGGTCGAGGAACAGGCTGGCGACGGCGACCGCCTGCGTGAGCAGACCACCCGGGTTGTTGCGCAGATCGAGGATCAGGCCCTGGGCATGATCACGGAGCATGCGCTCGACCTGCGCCCGCAGCTCGGCGCCGGCGTTGGGTGCGAACTGAGTCAGATAGAGGTAGCCAAGCCGCTTGCCGTGGTAGTGCAGCAGCTTGGAGGCAGCGACCGGAACGCTGATCTGCGCACGGGTGATGGTGACGCGGCTAGAGCTGGAGCCGTGCCGAACGGTCAGCGTGACCTTGGTGCCGGCTCTGCCGCGGATCAGCTCAGAGCCGGCGGCGACCGACTGACCGGCAAGCGAATGCGTGCCGACCGCGGTGATGATGTCGCCGTGCGCCAGGCCCGCGTGCGCGGCGGGAGAACCCTGGATCACCTCCTCGACCTCGATCCCGCCGTCAACGGGCTGTGGCGCGACCTCGACCCCGATGCCGCTCACCTGCGGGTTGGTCTGCTGCTGAAAGGAGCTGTAGAGCGCCGGCGGGAAGAAGTGCGAGTAGGGGTCGTGGAGGCTCGCGACGGCCTGTTCGAGCCCGGTGTCCAGCAGCTTCTGGGTATCGACCGGCCGGTAGTAGTCCTTGCCGATCAACTCGAGCGTGGTCTGTACCAGCCGCTCGTCCGCGGTCTTTGAGACGAACACGCTGGCAAGCGGACCGGGCAGCCAGCCCGGATGACCACCGAACCAGACCCCGACGAGCAGCAGGATCAGTGCGCCGAGCCCCGTGAGCCAGCGCCGCAGGAGAGCTTTCGAGCGTGCGGACAACAACTGCCAGCGTAGCCACGGCAGTGGCCCAGCGGGGCCACTGCCGGTCAGACCCGCAGGAAGCGGCGCAGCGAGAGTCCCGAGCCGAGTGCCGAGACGGCCACGCCGGCGGCGAGCAGCACGAGCATCAGCGGCACGAGCGCAATCGTGTGGGGCGTGGAGATCAGGCGCCAGTTGCTGGCGAGCGGGTCCAGCACCAGAATCTTCGCGGCCGTGAGCACGACCACCGCCAGCACGGCGCCAATCGCGCCCACGATCACGCCCTCGATCACGAACGGCCAGCGGATGAACCAGTCGGTCGCGCCGACCAGCTTCATCACCTCGACCTCGCGACGGCGCGCGTACAGGGAGAGCCGGATGGTGTTGCCGATCAGGAGGATCGAGGCGGCCACCAGGAGCGCTGCCAGCAGCGCGGCGGTGATCGTCACCAGGCGGGTCACGGTCAAGAGCTTCTTGGTGTCCTGGGTGCGGTTCGAGACGCTGGCGATGGCGGCGTCGAGCATCCGCCCGCTGCTGCTGCCGCTGCCGTCGATCTCGGCACGGACGGCGAGCACAGCCCCAGGCGTTGTCGGGTAGACGTGGAAGGTGTCGGGCAGCGGGTTGCCCGACAGCAGCTCGAAGGCGAGCGGATCCTGCTTGCGCTGCTGGGCGAGCGCCTGGGCCTTGGACTCGAACACCACTCGTCTGACGTGCGGGAGCGCCCGCAGCTCACCCATCACACGGTGGTCGGCAGCGGCCGTGGCGTTCTGCTTCATGTAGACGTCGACCATCACCTTGCCGGCGGCGCTGCCGGCCGCGCCGCGCGTGGCCTGCACGATCGGGATGAAAACACCGAGGACGATCAGCGTGACTGTGATCGTTGCGAGCGCCGCGAAGCTCGGCGCCGCGTTGCGCCGCATGGCGCGAAGCGACTCGCGGAGGAAGAAGCCCAGGCTGTGCTGCATCGCCGGCTAGAGGATCTGCGGGGTCTCGCTGGGGCCGCGCAGGCGCTGCGCGAACTCGCGCGTGGACTCGTCGCGGGTGTAGAGCCCGGTCGCCTCGTCGCGCACGACCCGGCCGCGCGAGAGCTCGAGCACGCGGCGGCGCATCTTGTCGACCATCGCATGATCATGGGTGGCAACCAGCACGGTGGTGCCGGTCCGGTTGATCCGGTAGAGCAGGCGCATGATGTCGATGCTGGTCTCGGGATCGAGGTTCCCGGTGGGCTCGTCCGCGAGCAGCAGCGGCGGGTGGTTGACAAAGGCCCGGGCGATGGAGACGCGCTGCTGCTCGCCGCCCGATAGCTGGTCCGGGTAGTTGTGCAGCTTCGTCGACAGGCCGGTGAGGCGGAGGATGTCGGGAACCTTGGCGCGGATCTCCTTACGGGAGTGGCCCGTGACCTGGAGCGCGTAGGCGACGTTGTCGTAGACAGTGCGGCTCGGGAGCAGCTTGAAGTCCTGGAAGACCACGCCGATGTTGCGCCGGTAGAACGGAACCTGCCGGCGGCTGATCGTCTTCAGGTCGCGTCCCGCCACCGTGATCGTGCCGTCGGTCGGCTCGAGCTCCTTGATCAGCAGCCGCATCACCGTCGACTTGCCCGAGCCCGTCGAGCCGATCAGGAAGACGAAGTCCTCGCGATCCACGGCGAAGGTCGCCTGGTCGAGCCCGAAGGCACCGGTGCCGTACTTCTTGCTAACGCCACTGAACTCGATCACGGTGTTTGCAGAGACGGCCTGCGCGGGCCGCTTGAGGTTTGGGGCGGGTCGGTGGTAACTGCGTGCTGCATCTGTGCGGAGCACCTGCCGGCGCCCTCGGTGCTGTGACTCGGTGTTCGCCATGGGGTTGGGCCAGAGTAGCGGGGTGTCGGCCACAGCCTCCAGCGGCGTGTCTGCATGCAAGCAGATTTGCAGGCTGCTGTGTGTGGAAACCAGCACACCCAGTTGCGCTCGCGCCGCGGCCCGCGAGCCGCTGGCCGCAAGCCGGGCGCTGCCTTCGAGCGCTACCTTCCCTGCATGACGGCGATCACAACCTCAGTGCTCGGCAACGGCCTGCCACTGCACCGGATACCGATGGAAGGGACGCGTGCGGTGACGGTGATGGTGGCCTTTGACGCCGGCGCCCGTACCGAGCGGGCCGAGGAGAACGGCATGGCGCACTTCCTCGAGCACCTGGTCTTCAAGGGCGGCGAGAAGTACCGCACCTACCGCGACATCAATGAGGCAGCTGAGCGCAACGGGGCTGTGCTCAACGCCT
>JAJYHG010000274.1 GCA_021784895.1 Actinomycetes bacterium | reverse complement strand
CACGAGCTGCGCGCCCATGTTCTTGAACGGGTCAGGCAGCTCGATCTCGCGAGCGATCGTCACCCCGTCGTTGGTGATCGTCGGCGGCCCAGCCAGCCGTTCGAGCACGACGTTTCGGCCCTTTGGCCCCAGCGTCACCTTGACGGCATCGGCGAGCTCGTTGACGCCCGCCTGCAGCCGCTGGCGGGCGTCGTGGTTGAAGTGCAGCGTTTTGGCCATCGGTCGTTGTCTCCTCGGGTCGTGTCAGGCGCCGGCCGGGATCAGGATCCCGCGCCCCTGAAGCCGTCCGCCGTCGAGGTCGGCCATCGCGTCGTTGATCGCCTCGAGCGGATAGGTGGTCGTGTGCAGGCTGACCTGCCCTTGGGCGGTCAGGGTCATCAGCTCGTGCAGGTCGTTGTAGGTGCCGACCAGGTTGCCGATGAAGGAGATCTCCCTGGAGATCACGTCGATCGTCGGGATGTCGATGTTTTCGCCATAGCCGACGACGTAGTAGAAGCCGCCGTCGCGGACCATCGCGATGCCGTCTTCGATCGCGCCCCGCTCGCCGACAAAGTCGATGATCGCCTCGGCGCCGTGGCCGTCGGTGAGCTCGGCGACGGTGTTGCGCTGGATGCCGTCGGCCCTGACGGTGTGGTCGGCGCCAAGTTCGCCTGCGAGCATCAGCGCTCGCTCGGATGGGTCCACCACGATGATCTCAGCGGGTGTCAGCGCCTTGAGGCACTGGATCCCGATGTGGCCGAGGCCGCCGGCGCCGATCACGACTACGCGCGTGCCCGGGCCGAGCACCGGGATTGCCTTCTTGACGGCGTGGATCGCCGTCAGCCCGGCGTCGGCGAGCGCTGCGATGTCCTTCGGCTGCAGGCCGGTGTTGAGCTTCACGAGCGAGCGTGCGGAGGTCTTCAGCAGATCGGCGAAGCCGCCGTCGCGGTTGATTCCCGGGAAAGACCCGTTGAGGCAGTGCATGTCGTTGCCCTGGCGGCAGGGACCGCACAGCCCGCAGGAGATGAAGGGGTGGACGATCACCGTGTCGCCGACCTCCACGTTTGTGACCGCCGGGCCGATTGCGTGCACCCAGCCCGCGTTCTCGTGCCCCGGCGTGTAGGGCAGCGCCACGCCCGACTTCTGCGCCCATTGGCCCTCCTGGATGTGAAGGTCGGTGCGGCACAGTCCAGCCGCGCCAATGCGGACGATCACATCCAGCGGCCCGTCGATATCCGGCTCGCTGACATCGTCGAGCTTGAGCCGCTGGTGGTACTGGTGGAGTCTCGCGGCCTTCATTTCGCAGACACCTCCTGGCTGGTCACATGGTCGTAACGGTGCTGTAGGAGCGAGCGGCAGATGCCGCCGTTTGCCTCGAGGCTCATCCCCACGAGGCGTGCGGTGCGCAGCCATCGGCGCAGGTCGCCCGCGGCGATCGGCTCGCCTGCGGGCGTGACGAACGCGCGCGCATCATCGGCGGAGCCGATGCCGAGCTGGTCGCGCAGCTCCCGACAGCGGCGGGCGTCGGGGCTGTCGGGAAGCTGGCCGACTGTCAGTGAGGCGACTGCATCCTCGCAGGCGCCGGTGCCGAGCAGCGACGCGCAGACCCGCGCCTGCCGGGCGACCAGCGCCTTGCGCAAGAACAGGTTGCGCAGGTCGTCGAGCTCCGTCTCGTCGGTCTCGCCGGGGAAGGCTCCGGCGAAGCCGGAGCCGCGGTGCAGTGAGGTGCTGATCTCCTCGCCGGTGTAGTGGTCCTCGAGCACGACGTTGACGTGGCGCAGCCCGGGCAGCCGGCGCACGGCGTCGCGTGCGCCGGCTGCCATCAGGTATGAGAAGTTGGGCGCGCACAGGGGTGTCGGCAAGCGCAGGCGGATGTCGACATCCCCGTCCGGCGACACCTCGCATGAGGACACGAACCGGAGCGTGGTGATGGGCTCGTCGAGCTCCGGGTCATAGACCTCGTCGAGCGCGGCCAGCACATGTGCGCGGTCGCCCATCGCTACGCCGCTCCCCCGACGAGCGGTGCATCCTTCTGGCCGCTGTGGCTGCCTGCCTGGGCCGGCAGCCGCAGCTCGGCTGGCACGTCGATCCCGTAGAGCCTGGCTGCATTGAGCCCGAGGATCTTCTTCTTGGTTTCGGTCGTGACGGCGGGGTAGTCGGAGAACTCGTCGTCCGGGTAGTTCCAGTCGACGAAACCCTCAATCTGCCACTTGGGCTCCCAGATCGCGTAGTCGGAGCCGAACAGGATCTTGTCCTCGCCAACCCAGAACAGCAGCTCACCCATGACCTTTGCGAAGAAGCGCGGCCGGGCGTGCATCAGTCCGCCGATCACGACCGCGCAGCCGGCGTAGACATTGGGCTCCTGCGTAGCCATGAAGCAGAAGTCCTCGATCCGCGGCAGGCCGACGTGCTCGACGATGAAGTTGAGCTCGGGATAGGTCGTCGCCGCGTAGTCGACGTCGGCGACGTCGAACGCGTCCTTGTCCAGTGGCCAGATCGTCGGGCCCTTGTGGACGTGGATGTTCTTGATCCCGAGTTCCACGCACTTGTCGAGGAAGGGTCTCGCTTCCGGCTGCCGAAGCGTCCAGCCGCGCGAGCCCTGATGCCACTCCGCGGTGTAGAGCTTTGCGCCCTTGAGGCCGTATCGCTTCGCGTCCTCCTCCAGCTGCCTCAGCCCGGCCTCGCCCTCACGCGGATCCCAGCGGCCGTTGGTGATCAGCCGCCCGGGATGCTTGGCGGCGAGCGTTGCGTTCTTACGGGCCGTGTTGAAGCCATCCGTGTACCACTCGTTGAGATACGTCGACTGGAAGATGCCTACATCGACGTGGCCGTCCTCAAAGACGTCTCGCTCGAAGTCAGCCTCGGTGTACTTCTGGAACTTGTCGAGCGGCCAGTGCGTCTCCTTGGGGCCGAGGCTCTGGTAGGCGTGGAAGCATTCGATCCATCCCTTGGCGTACTGCTCGGCTCCGGGCACCCAGTTGGACGGGCTTGCGTCCCAGAAGTGGAGGTGACCATCGACGATGAAGTACTTTTCTCCGTCCTTTTCGTACATTGCTCCTCCTCAGGAAACCGGTGTCAGGTCGAAGGAGATGTACTCGGCCGCGTCCTCGGGATTGGCGAACATCACGGTCTTGTCGTCCAGCACGACCATGCGGCCGTAGTGGGTCGACATGATCTCCTCGAAGTCGTCGTTGCCGAACTCATCCCACCCGAGCGCCTCGGCAATCTCGGCGTAGTTGAACTCGAACTTGCCTTTGCCGTCGACGCGGATCATCGACGGCATGTCAGTGACGGTCACGCCCGGCTTGCCGGTCATCACCTGCGCCACGACGTATCCGACCTGGTTGTTCATCAGCGTGACGCCGGCCATGTTGGAGGAGGTCGGGTCGGCCTTGAAGCGTTCAGCGGTCATTGATCACAGCTCCTTGTCGTAGGTGAGGCCGAGCTCGGTCAGGAGCTCGGTGAAACGGGTCTTGGCGCGGGTCGCAGACTCGTCGAAGGTGACGACCTTCTCTGACAGCTGCGACCAGATCGGCTGCAGCCCTCGGCCGGCCGCGATGCTGCGCGGCACCCAGCTCGCAAGCCATCCCTCCATCACGGCGCGGTTTGCGGCGCCGTGCACGGGATCGTTAGCCAGCAGGCTGAAGAGCCGTCGTGCTCCGGCCTGGTCACGGGCCACGTCGGCTTCGCCGACGCCGATCACGGTCGGCGTGACGTAGTCACCGTGAACGGCTGCGACCTGCATCAGCAGGTGGCTGCGGAACAGCTCCCCGACAAGCGGCTCAAACACGATCGCGGTGGCGAAGAACGCCTCCGCCCAGTCTCGGGTGCCGGTCAGCTGCTCGACGTTCTCACGCGTTGGCTGCCACGCCGGGTCTGACTGCCAGACCGCTTTGTGGATCGAGCCGTCGAAGCCGGGAACCTGCTCGGAGACCTCGAGGTTGTAGAGGATCAGATCCTGCGCGAAGCGGAGCTTGTGTGCCGCGGCGACCGCGATCGCGTTGTTGATCATGTTCGTTGGCGCGTCCCGCTGACAGGCCGTGTAGACGTACATGCCGATCCCGTGCTCGGCGTGCGCCAGGGCACTCACGTGCTTTTCGAGCACCGACAGCCAGCTCTGGTTCTCTGTCAGGAAGGAGCCAGCGGCCTTGGCGTTGGCGATCGTCTGCTGAACCTGCCGCACGACGTTGGCGTTGTTGCGGTAGATCGTCTGCTCCCACTCCTCGTTGGGGTCGAGGAACTCATGCCAGTTGCTCGACTTCAGCTTGGTCCAGTCGTGCGGGTAACCGCCGACGCCGTTGGCGAAGCCGTACAGCCAGCCCTGGGAGAGGTGACGCTCCGGGTCTGGTTGTACGTCGACAGTGACGTCCTCGTAAACCGTCGCGCGTCGCCTAGCGGGAACAAAGTAGTTGTAGTGACGACTGGTTGAGGAGGGAAACTCGCGCGCCCCTGCCTCCGCGTCGGTGAATACCGGCTTGGGGACACTGCGGACCTTCTCTGGTGTGGTGGTGCTCATGTCCGGCTGCTCTCCTCCGTATCGGCGGTGGTTGTGAACTTGTCGTAGTAGATGTTCGAAGCCGGCAAGCCGCTGCTTTCGAGCAGCGCGATCGCGGCATCGACCATCGGCGGTGGGCCACAGAGATAGGCGTCTGCTGCGGCTAGGTCCGGCTCGAGTCTTGAGACCACGTCGGTGACCAGCCCCGTCTCTCCGGTCCAGCTGGGGTCGCTCTCTTCTGAGAGGGCCGGCACGAAGCGGAGTTTGGGAAGCACCGATCCCAGCTCGGCGAGCTCCTCGAGATGGAACAGGTCCGCACACGTGCGGGCGCCGTAGTAGTAGACGACGGGCCTGCTCGTTCCCCGCTGGGCGAGCGAACGCAGCAGGGATAGGATCGGGGCCATCCCCGCGCCGCCGCCGATGAACACAAGCGGCCGCTGCGACTTCTCCCGCAGGGTGAAGACGCCGTAGGGCCCGCGGACGGTGAGCTGCTGGCCGACGGCGATCCCACCGTCTGCGAGCAGCCCGGAAAAGCGCCCGCCGGGGTAACACTTGATCATGAACTCGAGCCGCCCGTCATCGCACGGCAGGTTCGCCATCGAGAACGAGCGGTGCTCATCGCTGCCCGGTATCTCGATGTCGACGTACTGACCGGGGTGGAAGCTCAGTGCCTGCTCTGGCGCCACTGCCAGCACCAGCCGGTAGATGTCGTGGGTCAGCGCCTCAATCGCCTCGACCTCGGCGGCGACTGTCTGCAGCGCGATTCCGCTGCGCAGGATCTCTTCGTCGTAGTTGATCAGCTCGACCTCGAGGTCTGATAGCGCGTGGGCGCGGCACAGCAGCGTCCATCCTTCTTCGCGCTCAAAGTCGTTGAGCGCGAAGGTGGAGTAGCGGTCCAGCTCGACCTCTCCGTCCAGCAGGAATGACTTGCAGGCTGCGCACTGCCCCTCCTTGCAGCCGTGCATCAGCATCAGCCCCTGCCGGAAGGCGCCGGCGAGGATCGTCTCGTCCTCGTCAACCTCGAAATCCATCCCGACCGGCTCGAGCCGGACGGTGTGCGTATCACCCATGGTGTTGTGTCCTTGAGGCCGTGGGGTGAGCGCCGGCCTGACTTCAGTCAGGCCGGCGCTCACCCCATCGCTCAGTGCCGGCTAGGCAGCGGCCTCTGCCGGCGCCGGCCGTCCGGCCGGGCCACCGCGCTTGTACTTGGCAATGTGCGCTTCCCGCTCCTCGGGGCTCATCGCGTTGAGCAGCACATTCGGGCTCTGCATCGTGATGCCCTCAACCGAGTCGATGGTCCACATCTCCTTGGGGTCGAGGTTCAGATGCGGCTGCGGGATCAGGGTCTTGCCGTCGTCGCGCAGGTAGCCGAGGTCGCGGATCACGTCTGCGTAGTCCCAGCCGTGGTAGAGCCCTTCCCACTCGCGCTTGCCGGTGAGCCGGCCCATGGCCGGCGTCGGGCGTCCCTCGTATTCGGGCCGGAAGGCAACCGCGTCAGTCCAGTGGCAGGTCTCCGAGCAGTACGTGCGCACCTGACCGTCGACCTCGTCGACGACCGTGTCCTCGCGGATCAGGCAGGGAACCATGCACGTCCAGCAGCGGTGCGGGTACTCGTAGTTCGCGGCATCGCCCTCGAACATGATCGGCTTGTGGCCGTTGCGCTTGGACAGCGCGCTGTAGGCCTCCCACCACTTGCCGTACTTGTTGTACCAGCCGGGGTACTTGTGCTCGAACCACTCAAAGTCGGTGTCGTCCATGCCATCGATCCGCCAGTAGTTCGCCGCCCAGCCGGTCGCGAAGAACTGCGCGACCTCGTGCACGTAGCCCTTGTTCCAGATCCGGTTCCAGGCCTCCTCAACGAGGTCGTGTGGGATCACCAGCCCGTACTTCTCCAGCGGCACGAGGTAGCTGCGGTAGTAGTCGTCGTAGATCCACCGGCGCCACATCTCGGCGTAGCTTTCGCGATCCTTGCGGCGGTCCTTGGTGCCGTACTCGATGAACGTGCCGATCGCCGCATCCACAACCGCGTGGTTGTTCCACCAGGCGTAGCGCAGATCGCGTTCGAGCAGCTGGCGGTTGCGCTCATCCGATAGCGCCATCAGGATGATCGAGTAGCCGTTTGAGATGTGCCGCGACTCATCCGACTGGACCGAGTGGAACACGGTTGGCAGCAGGTAGTCGCCGTTGGCTGCCGCCTCCGCGGGCATCGCCACGAACAGCACGTTGGTGAACGCCGTCTCGGCGACGATCGTCAGGTAGACGTTGGCGGCGGTGACCGCGTCGCCGGTGATGAAGCCCTCGCCGAACTGGCGGCCGATCGTTCCCGCGTAGTTGTTCTGGAACGCCTTGAGTGTGTTGTCGAAGCCGGCCGGGTCAATGTAGTGGTTCATGTACAGCCGCTTGAGGTTCATCTGGATCGTCGAGTGCCGAACCTCGTCGATCATCTGAATCGCCAGGCCGTTGTGGACCTCCGGGTTGGGGACCGCGTTGATGACCAGCGGCATCGCGCGCGCCGCAGAGATCTCCGGGAAGGGGATGATCGACAAAAACAGCTTCTGCCACTCCATCCACCGCTCCTGGACCTGGCGGAACATGTTGCCCCGGATGGCGCCGTCCATCGCGCCGAACACCCGGTTGTCCTTCTCCTCTTCCATTGGGAAATACGAGCGCAGGATCTGCTTGAGCGGATCCTTCTTCTGTGCCTTCTCGAACGTGTAGTCGGTCGCGAACTTCTCAACCGGCGAGACGAACGTGGGCTCCCAGGCGAGTTCCTGAATCTTCTGGTGCGACTTGGTGATGCTGGCCCTGCTCATGCGTTCTCTCCTCCGTCTAGGTGGACCGCGGTTTGCGGGGGTAAGGTGTAGACCGGCACGCGTTACATCTGCGTTTCATCCGGTTTGGCGGATCTGGTGTGCGGCGGTACCCTGCGTCTGGAGCGGAGGACCTTGACGGAGGACCTTGACTGGACCCCATAACCCGTGGCTTGCGATCGACACCGGCACGGTGCCGTACGTCCGTGCGCGCGAGCTCAAGCAGGTGTGGGAGGAATACATGTCAGACGGCGACCCTCCCGAGGTGCGAGAGCCGATCGCAGACTCCTGGCGCCGATCGTTCGCTGCTGGCGTCGATCCGGTTGCGAGGCTGGTGGCACCGGTGAAGGTGGACTATGCGGAAACCGCCGCCCGCTGGGAGGAGCATCCGCTCGCTGCGGTCAGTGACCTCATCTGTGCGTGCATGAGCCCGATCGCCGACGGGGACGGCCAGCTGCTGGTCGTCTCCGACGCCGACGGGGTGCTGCTCTGGGTC
>JAJYHG010000037.1 GCA_021784895.1 Actinomycetes bacterium | reverse complement strand
GCTGGCCGCCACCGTCGGCGTCGTCTCCCAGGAGACCTACCTGTTCCACGCCAGCGTGCGCGAGAACCTGCGCTTCGCCAAGCCCGACGCCAGTGACGCGGAGATCGAGGAGGCGGCCCGCACCGCTCGCATCCACGAGCTGATCGCATCGCTGCCGGATGGCTACGACACGGTCGTCGGTGAGCGCGGCTACCGCTTCTCGGGCGGTGAGAAGCAGCGCATGGCGATCGCCCGCACGATCCTGCGCAACCCGCCGGTGCTGATCCTCGACGAGGCGACATCGTCGCTTGACACCCAGACCGAGGCCGCGGTGCAGGCCGAGCTCGAGCGTCTCGCGCAGGGCCGTACCACGATCACCATCGCCCACCGGCTTTCGACGGTCCGCGACGCCGACCAGATCGTCGTGCTCGACCAGGGCAGGGTCGCCGAGTGCGGCACCCACGACGAGCTGCTCGAGCGCGGCGGCCTCTACGCGACCCTGGTGACGCGCGACGTGTCGGGCGCGCCGCTCGGAAGCTGATCCCTGGGCCGGCTCGCCGCTGCTCCGCCGGCCCGCCGCAGCGCTCCTCTAACCTCCCCTTGATGCAAGCCTCGATCCAAGCCACGCTGTTCAGCGACCCCGCCTGCCCATTCGCCTACTCCGCCAACCCGGCGCTGCGCGTGATCGAGTGGCGCTACGGCAACCAGATCGACTGGCGGCTGGTGCTCGTCGGCCTCAGCGAGAACACCGAGCGCTACGCCTCGAGCGGCTACACCCCCGCGCGCCAGGCCCAGGGGACAGTGATGTTCCGCGACCGCTGGGGGATGCCGTTTGCGCCGGCGCCCAAGGCACGCCTGGCGGCCTCCTCGCGCGCCTGCCGGGCGGTGATCGCGGCCCGGCGGCAGTGGCCCGGCAGCGAGTGGGCGGTGTTCCGCACGCTGCAGCTGGCGAACTTCACCACGCCGCTCTTGCTCGACGACGATCAGGATCTGCGAGCGGCGCTCGGCGAGCTTCACGGCATCGACGCCGGCCGCCTGATCGGCCTGATCGATGACGCCGGCGTGGTTGCCGAGTACGAGCGCGACAAGGCGCAGACCCGCACCGCCGCGGGCTCGGCGACCGAGCTGCAGGGTAAGGCCGGCAACACCGACGGGCAGGTGCGCTACACCGCGCCTTCGGTCATCTTCACCCGGCTCGCGGACGGGCTCTCGCTCGAGGCCGGTGGCATGCAGCCGGCCGAGGCCTATGACGTGCTGGTCGCCAACCTCGACCCGGCGCTCGACCGCCAGGCGCCTCCAGAGGATCCAGGTGAGCTGCTCGAGCGCTTTCCGCTCGGGCTGACGACGGCTGAGGCAGCCGCGATCCTGGCCCCCAACAACGCGCTCCCAGACCGCCCGGCGGCAGAACGGGCGCTGATCGGCCTGGTGTGGGAGGGGAGGGCTCGGCGCCATCCGCTGGGCGGTGATGCGCTGTGGACGGCGCCTGCCGCTGCGCCGTCGCCTGAGCCGCGTGCCGCTGCGGCGAGTATCGCGCGCTAGCGCACTGCACCCCCGATGGCTAGCTTCGCGCTCGGCCGCGCCGTTTGCGGGCTGGGGAAGGGAGGGGCGCTGGTGCGAACGTAGAATCCCTTTGGATGCCCTCGCTAGTGACGAGCCTCGCGGCGGCACGGGCCGCGCAGCGCCTGCCGCTGCTGCGGCGCCTGCCGCTCGCGCGCCTGGTGCTCCTGGCAGAGCTAGTGATGCTGGCCAAGGCTCACTTCGAGCGCCTCAGCCCGGCCGAGCGCCGCCGGCTGGTGCTGCTCGTGCGCGAGGCGCGGGGGGCGCCGGGCAGCCTGCCGGAGCGCAAACGCCACGAACTCGCCGGGCTGGTCGCGAAGATCGAACCGAAGGTCTTTGCCAGAGAGGCGGCGTCGCGGTGGTTCAGCCGCTGATGCTGATGTGGCCGGGCTGGCTCGCCACCCGGTCGAGCCAGGCGAGAATCGCCGGATAGGGACCCAGGTCGAAGCCTCCCTCGGCGCCGACGTGCGTATAGCCGTAGAGGCTGATGTCGGCGACCGTGTACCTATCGGCGACCAGAAACGACCGGCCGGTGAGGCCGCGTTCCAGCGCCTCGAGGCCCCTGCGCCCTGCGTCCTGCTTCTGGCGCATCAGGCCGGCCGGTGGCTCCAGGCCGAAGATCTGAAAGAACCGTGCCACCGCCAGGTTGGGCTCGATCTCGTACTGCTCGAAGAACTGCCAGGCGAGCACCTGCTGGCGCTCGTATGGGTCGGAGGGCATGTAGGGCGTGCCCTCGGCGAGGTAGTCGATGATCGCGTTTGACTCGAACATCGCCCGCCCGTCGTCGAGCACCAGCACCGGCACGCGCAGGACCGGGCTGAGCTGGCCGAGCACCGCCGGCCGGTCGCTGCGGTCGACCACGTCGAGTTCGTGCAGCTCGAGCGCGATCCCGAGCTGCGCCGCCAGCAGCCTGACCTTGTAGCAGTTGCCCGAGACCGCGGCGTTGTAGAGCTGCATCTGCGGATCGTAGCTGCCGGGGAGCGTTCGCGCGGGCTACGGGTACCCCGCCATGATCGGCTCGGCGCCCGCGACGCGCTGCCCCGGTGGCGGCAGCGTGCCCGGTATGCCGGGGCCCTGGAAGTGGATGAAGCTCGTCGGCCAGGGCTCCCATGAGCTGGACCCGCGCGCGATCTGCTGCCAGTCGTAGCCGTCGGTGGCGCTCCCGATCCCGCTCTGCGAGATGTCGATGTAGCTACCGCCCGGCCCCACCGCCTCCACCACCGCGACGTGGCCGAGGCTGCCGATGCCGGCGCCACCGGCTGCCCACACCGCCACGGCGCCCACCGTCGGCGTGTTGTCGACCGGGATGCCCGCCGCGGCGGCGCTGGCAGCCCACTGGTAGGCGTTGCCGAGCAGCGCTGCGGGGGCAGGCACCCCGTAGACCTGGGATTCGACAAAGGCCGCGTAGTTGGTGCAGTTGACGCCAGGGAACATCCGCCACCAGGAGCTGGCCGCGGCGCTCTGGTAGCCATGGACTGTGAAAGCACCGGCGCTGCAGCCTGCGTAGCCGTCACAGAGCTGGCCCCCGTCCGCCCGCGCCACGCCGGCGAGCTGCGTCAGGGACAGGCATGCGGCCGCTGCCAGGGCCACGATCAGAGTCAAGCCGCGGCCTGTGGCGGCGCGCCGACGCCCCTGGCCCCCCTCGAGCGTTGGCGTCATCGGCAGAGATGGAAGCGCATCGCCCGGCGGAATGGCGGCCAGGGTATGCAGTGGCGAAGAATGGGCGCCATCTTGCAGGGACTCAGGTGCGGTTATCGAAGTGGCCCTTGGGCTAGATGCCCTGGGCTCGCAGCGGTGCGTGACACGCCGCCGGCGACGCTGGCGGCGACGAGGACACCATCGGCCATCACCACCTGTGCACAGCACCTACAGAACGATCGAAGCCGATGTCTGCGTTGTTGGTGGCGGGCTGCTCGGCCTCGCCCACGCCCATGCGGCGCGCGGGCGTGGCCTCAGCGTGGTGGTGCTGGAGCGGGATTCCCGCCCGCTTGGCGGGAGCATCCGGCACGGCGGCCATCTGTTCTTCTCGGCGCTGCCGGGTGAGGCCAGTCAGCTCGCCGCCCAGGCGCGGGCGAGCTGGAGTGAGCTGCTTGCGCGGGCGGGAGCGTTCAGCGATGACTGCGGCACCGTGATCGTCGCGCGCAGCGACGACGAGCTTGCCGTCATGGCGGCCGCCGTGCGGGACCGTCCGGGGAGTGCACGGATGCTGTCGCCAGCGCAGGTGGCGAAACTGGTCCCGATCCCGACGCGCGGCCTGGCGGGCGCCCTCCACGGGCTGGGCGACCTGCGTGTGGACCCGCGCACGGTGGCGGCGGCGATCGCCCGGCTGCTCGCGCGCGATCCGGCTGTGCGGATCGAGTGGCGCACGCCGGCACAGATCGTGGAGCCGGGCCTGGTCCTGGCCGGGGAGCTGCGGCTGCGGGCCCGAGCCGTGGTCGTCTGCCCCGGCGCTGAGACCCGCGAGATCCCGGTGGCGCTCGGCGGGGAGGGGACACTCCGGCGCCAGCGCGTGCACATGCTGAGGGTGGCGCCTCCGGGGCACCGGCGCTACCGGCCGGCGCTCGCCACGAGCCTGACGCTGCTCGAGCAGCCGGGGTTCGCAGGCCTCCCGGGTGCCGAAGCGCTGCGTGCCCGGATCGAGCTCGAGCACGAGCAGCTGATCGAGCACGGCGTGGCTCCGGTCATCACCCAGCTGCCGGGCGGTGAGCTGATCGTCGGGCCGAGCTCTGTGCCGGAGACCGTCCCCTCGCCGTTCGGCAACGAGCGCTCCGGCCAGCGGCTGCTGGCGGCGGCGCAAGCGCTGCTCGGCGGCCCCTGCGATGTGCGCGAGCGCTGGCTGGCCGCTGGCCTGAGCGCCGCTGCCGAACGCGGCAGCGGCGGCTCGCGCGCGAGCAGTGACAACTTTCACGTGAGCGCGCCGCTTCCCGGGGTGCGCGTGGTACGGGCGGTCGGCCCGCTGGCGCTAGCGCTCTGCCATGTGCAGGCGGCAGCGACGATCGCCGAGCTGCTGGCGCCGGCTCCGGACGGCAGCTCTGCGGACGGCTTCGCGCTGCGTGACCAGCGCCGCGTGCCGCTCGGCGTGCGCGCACACCCGCAGGCGTTCAGGGCGCTCAGAGCGCGACCGGCGCCGCCAGCCTGACCGGCGGCCCTGGTGATCGCGGCCGCACGCCCACCGGCTCCTCGGCGGGGCCGAGCCTGCGGGCCAGCCAGAGCACGTCGTGCCAGGCGCCGAGCTTCCAGCCGATCTCTTTGAAGACGCCCACCTCGGTGAATCCGAGCGCGCGGTGCAGGGCCACGCTCGCCGGGTTGGGCAGGGCGATCGCCGCCAGCAGCGTGCGGTAGCCCTGCTGCTCGAGCAGTGAGAACAGGTTCTCATACAGCGCCCGGCCGAGTCCCTGCCCACGGTGGCGCTCACCCAAGTAGACGCTCACCTCAGCGGCCCACCGGTAGGCGGTGCGCTCACGGTGCGGGCCGGCGTAGGCGAAGCCGGCAATCTGGCCCGCGTCCTGCGCCACCAGAAACGCGTGCGAGCGCGAGCTGCGGAGGATCCGCTGGCGGAACTGCTCGACCGGCGGCGTGGAGTCCTCGAAGCTGACGGCGCTGGTCTCCACGAACGGGCTGTAGATCGCCAGGCAGCCGGCGGCGTCGTCGGGGTCGGCGTGGCGTATCACCATGTCCTGATTCTCGCCGATCAAGGCGGGGAGCTATAAAGTCGCGGCCGATGCAGCGCAGCTTTGACATCGTCCTGTTCGGCGCCACCGGCTATACCGGTGAGCTCGTGGCCGAATACCTGCACAGCCACGCGCCCGCTGGCGCGCGGCTGGCGATCGCCGGGCGTGGGGCCGCAAAGCTCGAGGCGCTCCGGGATCGGCTCGGGGCGGCAGGGATGGGGGTGCTGCTCGCGGACGCGACTGAGCCCGGCTCGCTCGCTGAGCTGGCCGCCGCGACGCGGGTGGTGGTCTCGACGGTCGGCCCGTATCTGCTCCACGGAGAGCCACTGGTTGCCGCCTGCGCCGCCGCCGGAACCGACTATGTCGACCTGGCCGGGGAGCCAGAGTTCGTCGACCTCATGTACCTGCGTCACCACGCGAGCGCCCGCGACAGCGGCGCACGTCTCGTGCACTCCTGCGGGTTTGACTCGATCCCCTATGACCTCGGGGCGCTGTTCACGGTCAGCCGGCTGCCCGCCGGCGTGCCGATCGCGCTGCAGGGCTTCGGCCTGGCCAGCGGCGCGATCTCCGGCGGGACGCTGCACTCGGCCGTCAACGCGATCGCCAGGTTCCAGGAGGCCGGCCGCATCTCGCGGCAGCGCCGGGCGATCGAGCGTCACGCTCCCGACGGAGCGATCGCCGAGGGGCGCACGGTGCGTGGCGCTGGCCGCCGTCCTCACAAGGAGCCGCTGGCGGGCGGCTGGGTCGCGCCTGCGCCGACGATCGACCCCGACCACGTGCTGCGCTCGGCGCGGCTCGACCCCGCCTATGGGCCGGACTTCACCTACGCGCACTACATCGTCACCAGGCGCCTGAGCAGGACCATCGCGGCGGCCGCCGGGCTCGGCGTGGTGGTCACGATGGCGCAGTTCGAGCCCACCAAGAGGCTGATCCTCCGTCTGCGGCCACGCGGCAGCGGCCCGAGCGCAGAGCGCCGCGCGCGGTCGTTCTTCAGGGTGCGGTTCGTGGCCGACTACGGCTACCCCGACCATCGCGGGCGTTTGATAACTCAGGTGCGGGGCGGCGATCCGGGCTATGGGGAGACCGCCAAGATGCTGGCCGAGTCGGCGTTTGCGCTCGCCTTTGACTCAAACCTCCCCAACCGGGGTGGTGGCCAGTGGACGCCGGCACTGGCGCTCGGCTGGCCGCTGATCGAGCGCCTGGAGCGGGCCGGAATCGTGTTCGAGGTGGTCGGCCCGACCCTGTGAGCACGGTGCCGCGGCCCGGTCAGCGCAGCTCGGACGAGCGCTTGCCGAGCAGCCCGCGCGCGATCACCAGCAGCTGGATCTGCTGTGTACCCTCGAAGATGTCGAGGATCTTCGCGTCCCGGGCCCACTTCTCCAGCAGCTCATCCTCGCCGTAGCCGGCTGCGCCGCAGAGCGCCACGCAGCGCAGCGCGATGTCGGTTGCGACCCGCCCCGCCTTGGCCTTGGCGATCGACGCTGCGACCGTGTTCGGCATCCGGTTGTCAGCCATCCAGGCTGCCTTCATCGTCAGCAGGCGCGCAGCCTCCAGCTCCGCTTCGAGCCGTACGAACTCTGCTGCGGCTGCGCTCTGGCAGGTGAGCGGGCGGTCGTAGTCGATCGTGACGCCGGCCTCATCCAGCAGCTCACGGGTCCGCTCGATCGCTGCGCGGGCGACGCCGACGGCCATCCCGGCGACCATCGGGCGGGTGTTGTCGAACGTCTGCATGGCCCCCGCGAAGCCCTCCCGGGTCCCGGAGATCTCAGCTGAGCCGAGCAGGTTGCCCCGCGGCACCCGGCAGTTGTCGAGCACGAAGTTGGCGGTGTCGGAGGCGCGGATGCCGAGCTTGTGCTCGAGCCGTTCGAGCTTCAGGCCCGGGTTGTCGCGCTCGACCACGAACGGCTTGATGGCGCCGCGGCCGGCCGAGGGGTCGAGCGTCGCCCAGACCACCATCAGCTCGGCGCGGTCACCCGAGGTCACATAGATCTTCTCGCCGTTGAGCACGTACTCCTCGCCGTCGAGCACGGCCGTGGTGCGGATCGCCGCCGAGTCAGATCCGGCCTCGGGCTCGGTGATCGCCATCGCCGCCCAGCGCCCGCCGAAGCGCTCGAGCTGCTCGGCGGTCCCGACCGCGCTGATCGCCGCCTGGCCCAGGCCCTGCTTGGGCATGGTCAGCATCAGCCCGGCGTCACCCCAGCACATCTCGATCAGACCCACCAGGCTCGCCAGATTGCGGCCGTTCACATTGCCCTGCGGAGCTGTGGCGGCGGGCTGGGCCGCGGCCTCGCTGAGGTTGAGGCCGGCCTGGGCGGCGTTAGCCTGGACGATCAGTTCGGCCAGTGCGTCCAGCTCGGCCGGGTAGGTGTGCTCGGCCCGGTCGTACTTGCGCGATATCGGCCGCAGCACGTGCAGGGCGGCCATGTGCGCCTGGTAGCTGAGCGTCTCGAGCTTGGCCGGTACCTCGAGGTCGATCGTCATAGCGCCAGCCCTCCCTCGAGCATGCCGGCGGCGCGCAGGTCCCGGTACCACCGCTGCACCGGGTGCTCGGTCGTGTAGCCGTGGCCGCCGAGCAGCTGCACGCCGTCTGAGCCGATGCCCATCGCGTGTTCG
>JAJYHG010000284.1 GCA_021784895.1 Actinomycetes bacterium | reverse complement strand
CGCCTGAAGTGGATCGCGCCCAAGCAGGAGCTGGGAGCGCCGTGACCACCCTACACAACCGCCCCAACACCGCGCTGCTCGTGATCGACGTCCAGAACGGCGTCATGGCCGGGACCGTGGACCGCGATGGCGTGATCGCCCGGATCGGCGAGCTGGCGGTACGTGCCCGAGCTCGTCCGTGCCGAGGGCGAGCCGCTGGTCGACAAGGGCTACGGCGACGCGCTCGAAGGGGCCGATCTCGAGCGACTGCTCGCCCAGCGTGGGATCGGGCACCTCGTGGTGACCGGCGCCCAGACCGATGCGTGCATCCGGTCCATGCTGCACGGCGCCTTCACGCGCGGCTACGACGTGACGCTGGTGACGGACGGACACACCACATCCGACCGCTCCGCCCACGGAGCGCCGTCCCCCGAGCAGGTGGTCGCACACACCAACATGTACTGGGCCTGGCACGCGGCGCCCGGGCGTACGGCGGCGGCGTTGGACGCGGCAGCCGTGAGCTTCGCTGCCGCGATCGAGGAAGGCCTGGAGGCTGGCGCCCCGTGACCGCCGTCATTGCGGGCGCTCACCCCCGGTGAGCTTGGTTGGACCACACGCCCGCATGCCGACGGCGAGCCCCCGGAGCGAATCGACCTCCCCACGGGTGCGGTGGTCAACGTGCCGGCCGGAACGCCGCTTCAGACGGTCAACCACGGCCGTGACGAGCTGACCGTCTAGGCCTACAGCCACTCTCCCGACGATGGTGCCGAGCTTCTCGCTTCGGCTGTTTGAGCCGCGGCCACGGTCGGGTGAGCCCCCGAAGCAGCGGCGAGGGGGCGAAAGACTGAGCTGGCGCTCAGTAATTTGCTAGAGTGCGGCGCGCCAACCTCCTACTCTCTCCTCTAGGAAGCTGCCGCGACATGATCTCCTTCACCCGCTGGTGCATGCGCCATCGCCGCCTGGTGGTGGCTGCCTGGGTGGCGATCGTCATCGCCACCAACGTGGTCTCCGCCGTCGTGGGGCCGCATTACGCGACCAACTTCACGCTGCCGGGGACGCAGTCCCAGCGCGTCACCGACCTGCTGACGAGCCAGTTCAAGGCTCAGAGTGGTGACGTCGACACGATCGTGTTCCGCTACGCGCACGGCCGCTACAACGCGCCGGCCGTGAAACCCGCGATCGAGGCGCTGCTCGCGCAGGTCGCGCACGATCCGCACGTGGTCAGCGTGCTCAGCCCGTATTCGCGCCGCGGCGCGCTGCAGGTATCCGCGGATGGGCATACCGCCTTCGCGACCGTTCACTACTCCAAGCGGGCCAACCTGCTGCCCGACAGCACCGGCAAGGTCGTGATCAGGCAGGTCAAGGCGGTGCACATTCCCGGGCTTCAGGTGGCCGCGGGCGGGCAGGTGATGGAGCAGGCCGAGGGCTTCAGCGTGGGCCCGGCGACGGTCGTCGGCGTGATCGCCGCGATGGTGATCCTGCTGATGACGTTCGGCTCGCTGGTCGGTGCTGGACTGCCGCTGCTGACAGCCGGCTTCGGGCTGATCAGCGGCACCGCGCTGGTCGGCGTGGCGACGCACTTCACCAGCATGTCCAACGTCGCCCCGGACATGGCGCTGATGATCGGGCTGGGTGTCGGCGTCGACTACGCACTCTTCATCGTCACGCGCTTTCGCGAGAGCTTCGCGCGCGGCGGTGACGTGCAGGCAGCCGTGGTCGAGGCGATGGACACCTCGGGGCGCGCGATCCTGCTGGCCGGCTCGACCGTGGTGATCGCGCTGCTCGGCATGTTCGCAACCGGCGTGTCCTTCATGTACGGGCTCTCTATCGCCTCGATCATCGCGGTGCTGCTGGTGCTGCTCGCGTCGCTGACGGTGGTGCCGGCGCTGCTGTCGCGCTTCGGTGACCGGCTGGTGGCACCGGGGCGGCGGGTCCGGCGCCACCCCGCTGCGGGGCCAGCGCATGAGGCCGGCGGCGCCGCAGCCGGGCTGCCCAACGCGGCCACGGTGCCCAACGCGGCCACGGTGCCCAACGCAGCCACCGAGTCACGCTGGCGCCGCTGGAGCCTGCTCGTGCAGTCGCGGCCCAAGACGCTCGCGCTGGTCTCGCTGGCGGTCATGGTCACCTGCTTGATCCCGTTCTTCTCGCTCCGGCTCGACACCTCAGACGCCGGCAACGATCCGGCCGGAACGACCACTCGCCTGGCCTTCAACCTGCTCTCTCAGGGCTTTGGCGCCGGCTTCAACGGGCCGCTGCTGGTCGCTGTGCAGCTGCCACATGGGGCCTCCGCGGGCGGCGCCGCAGCCGCGGTCGGCCAGGTCCGCGCGGCGCTTCAGCAGACCACCGACGTGGTGGCCGTCACACCGCCGCGCTTTTCGCCCTCCGGGGTGGTGGCGGTGATGGAGGCATACCCGCACTCCTCGCCCCAGGCGGCCGCCACGGTGACGCTGGTGAACCGGCTGCGAGACCAGGTATTCCCGCCGCTCGAGCACCGGCTCGGAGTGCAGGCCGCGGTCGGCGGCTTCACCGCCGGCTCGATCGACTTCTCCCACGTGCTGTCGGTCAAGCTGCCGCTCTTCATCGGGCTGGTGGTGGCCGTCTCGGCACTACTTTTGTTCGTGATCTTCCGCTCGCTGGTGATCCCGCTGCAGGCGGCCGTGATGAACCTGCTCAGCATCGGCGGTGCCCTGGGCGCGACCGTGGCCGTGTTCCAGTGGGGCTGGCTCGGCAACCTGTTCGGGCTCTCGCCCGGGCCGATCGAGCCCTGGATGCCAGTGCTGATGTTCGCGGTCGTGTTCGGGTTGTCGATGGACTACGAGGTCTTCCTGATCTCGCGCGTGCGCGAGGAGTGGGTGCACCGTGGCGACGCCACTGGCGCCGTGGCCGACGGGATCGCGTTCACAGGGCGAGTGATCACAGCGGCCGCGGCGATCATGGTGTGCGTGTTCTTGTCCTTCATGCTCGGGGATGAGCGCACGATCAAGGAGTTCGGCTTCGGGCTGGCGATCGCGGTCTTCCTGGACGCGCTGGTGGTGCGCTGCGTGCTGCTGCCGGCCGTGCTGCAGCTGCTGGGCGGCGTCACCTGGAAGCTGCCGACGTGGCTGGACGCGCGGCTGCCAGAGCTCAACATCGAGGGCTCCTCGCCAGCGTTCGGCGGCGGGGAAGGCGAGCTGACGGGCACAGCCGGTGTGGCTCCAGAGGCCAAGGGCAGGACGCTGCCGGGACGCGGGTCTGAGCCGCTCACAGATATTTGAGAGCGTGCTCGATTGAGAGCGTGCTCGAGGCCCAGTGAACCACGGCGGCGCGCTGCCGGACTGGGGTCACAGGTGCGAGGTCGAAGGCATGGATGAAATAGCACATTTCTGAGCTATGACGTCCACAGCTTCCGGCGCGCGCTCCGGAGCCGGCGTGCTGCCGGCCGCGATGGGCCACGCCCGGCCGTCGAGGCCGGGGATTCCGGCGAGCAGCTTGCCCCGAAGATCCGTGAGACCAGCCGGCAGCTGCATGAGCAAACGCCAGGGCGGTGTGGCAGATGGAGTCAGCCCGGCCGCCCGCCGGGCTGACTCGGCGGGCAGGCGAGCTGAGGGTGGCAAAGGGCCACGGGCGGGATCCACTGCTGGCGGCTGGAGCGTGGTGGCTGGCGGCCGCACCGGAAACATCCAGCCAGCAGGCCGCGTAGCCTTGACCCCTATGCAGGCTTGGTTCGCTCAGGCGCTGACCGGCAAACGCGGCGCCTGGATTCTCGGTGCAGCCGGACTGCTCGCCCTCGCGGCAGCGGCCACCCTTGGGCCGGCCGACGCGGGCGCCGCTGCGGCCCAGGACTGGCCGCCGTTCGTGCTCGTCTCCGGGTTGCTCCTGATCGGCCTCGTCAGCCAAGAGGACGGGCTGTTCGCCGCCGGTGGCCATCTGCTGGCGCGCCGGGCGGGCAGCGGCGTGGCGCTCTACGCGGGGGCGGTGCTGATGATCGCCGTGGTCACGGCGCTCCTGAACCTCGACACCTCGGTCGCATTCCTGACGCCGGTGCTCGTGTACGCGGCGCGCAGCCGGGGTGAGGGTGAAGCGCCGCTGCTCTACGGGAGCATCCTGCTGGCCAACGCCGGGTCGTTGGTGCTGCCCGGCTCGAACCTGACGAACCTGATTGTGCTCGGCCACGTGCACATGAGCGGCGGCGCCTTCTTCAGGCGCATGGCGCCGGCGGACGCGGTCGCGGTGCTTGTTACCGCGGGCGTGATCGCCGCGCGCCACCATGCTCAGCTCCACGCGCAGATGACAGCACCGCGTGTGCCTGCGGGTGAGGCGCGGCTCGGCGTCGGCCTCCTGGCCGTGCTCGGCGCCACCGTGCTCGTGGTGGTCCTGCGCAACGCCGCACTCCCGGTCGCGGCCGTAGGCATCCTCGCGGTGACGGCTCGCCTCGGCCTGTCGCGAGAGGCGCTGGCGCGGGCGCGCGAGATCCTTGGAGCACCGGTGCTGGTCGGGCTGTTCGGGATCGCGGTCGCGCTCGGCACGCTCGGCCGTGCCTGGACCGGGCCGGCGATGCTGCTCTCCCATCTTGATTCCTGGGCAACGGCCGCACTCGCCGCCGGCGCCGCTGTCCTGGTCAACAACCTCCCGGCCGCGTCGCTGCTGTCAGCGCGCGCGCTGCCCCACCCCTTTGCGCTGCTGGTCGGCCTGAACGTCGGGCCGAACCTGTTCGTGAGCGGGTCGCTGGCGTGGGTGCTGTGGTGGCGCTCGGCACAGACCGCGCGGGCACAGCCGTCACTGCGCGCCGCGACGGGCCTCGGGCTGCTGTCGGCGCCGCTGGCGCTGACGAGCGCGATGGCGGTGCTCACTGTACTGGGCGGCGGTACCCCAGTGCACTGAACCCGGTCCAATGACGCCGCCCGACCCCGAGTCAGCCGACCACCAGATCGCCAGCCACCTCGCGACCAAGCCGGGGCGGGCTTCTTCGTTGCTTGACCGCACTGCGAGACTCCGGAACATGGAGGGAAGCGGCGTGGCCCTGCCGGCGCTCACTGAACACATCACCACAGTCATCAGCGGGGCGCACCGGCCGGCATGAGCACGGATGTGGCACCACTGAAGCTGGAACGCCGCCCCACCGACGCGAGCCACTCCTCGCGGCGCGTCATGTTACGCATTGGCTGGACCCTGGTTGCCCTGCAACTGCTCGGTCTGATGTGGTGGAGCACGAGGGTCGAACGTTCCGCCAGCCTCACCTGGGACATCCTGACCTATTACCAGGCTTTCTGGGCGATCGCGCACGGACACCTGAATCCCCTCACAGCGATGACGCCCGGCCTGATCCGGGAGTTTCCCTTCTGGCAGGACAACGGAGAGTTCCTGATCTGGCTGCTCGCGCCGCTTTACTGGCTGTTCCCAGACCATCAGCTCGGCTTTTGGTGGCTTCAGGACTTCGCACTCACCGGGATCACCGCAGTGTGCTTTCGCTGGATCACCGAACTCGTCCCTTGGCGTGATGAACGTCCGTGGCATGAGAACCGCTTCGTCGCTCTCACGTGGCTGGTTGCGCTCTGGCTGCTGCTGCTTGACCCGTGGACGTATTGGACGGCGACGTTTGCGGTGCACCTCGAGCCGTTTGGTGCGCTGTTCGCGGTACTCACACTGCGCGCGCTAACCCAGCACCGCAACTCCGTTTGGGTGTGGGCCGCATTGACGCTTTTGAGTGGCGCCGCTGAGACCATCTACCTGATCAGCGCAGGGCTGGCCGGTGTCGCTTGGTGGCTTATGCATCGGCGCGCCGCGCGTGACAACGCCGCTGTTCCCGTAGGTTCCGCGATGGACAGCCCGGTGCGGCCACTGACCGTCACGGCTGCAGGGGTGGCCTGGGAGTTCGCCCTGAGCCTGATGCACGCAACTCGCTCGGTCTCCTCCAGCTGGTCGGTGGTCCACCAGGATCTGGCCTACCTCATCGGCCGCGGCACGGGAGCTGGCGATACCCTGATCCACACCGCCACGCGTGCGCTGACTCACCCGCTCGCCGTTGTGTCGGTGCTGGGCTCACACGCTCTGAACATCTGGGCAAACGTCTCTCCCGGGGGCGTGATCGGCCTGGCTTCGGTTCCCGGCTTCTTTCTGTCCGTGCCGACTCTGCTCGAGAACAGCGTCCTCAAAGGGCAGGACTTCAGCTATCCGGGCTTCTCGAACATGATCGTTTACCCCGCGATGGCGGTCGGTAGCGCGCTGGTCGTAGCAACGCTGCTGCGCCGCCGTCGCCGGCTGGGAGTGGCGCTCGCCTGCCTTGTGATCGCCAACGCGGCGGCCTGGTGCGCGATCTGGCTGCCGCAGACCGGTACGCAATTCCTCAGGATCAGCGAACCGGCAGCAGCGGCCATACGCCTCACTGCTCAGGAGATCCCGAGCTCGGCGGAAGTTATCGCCTCGCAGGGCTTCGTCGGGGCCTTTGCCAATCGGCTCGATGTGCATGTGTTCGGCGGTCCGCAGGACAGGCTGCAAGGACCGGAGCTGTTCCAGATCGGCGCCCGCACGGTCTGGTTCGTGCTGTCAGCGGACCAGGGGATCGAGGCGCCCAGCACGGCCGCCACTTACCAGGCGATCGCCTCAGTGGCGTCACTCCCCGACGCGAGGCTGGTCCGCTCCGTCGATGGTGTGTGGATGTTTCGGTGGACGCCGCCGGCGGGCACACGATCTGTGGCCGTCGGAGGCCCTGGTCTGCCTATACCGGGATGGGTCAGTGCCGGGGCTGCTGGCCAAGCCAAGCTGGCAGGCCCGGCACGCACATGGACGCTGCGGTCCACTGGCGGCCAGGGTTACATCCTGTCGGGCGACATCTGGTACCTGCATCCAGGACGCTACCTGGCGCGCGTTTCGCTGTCCGTCAAGTCTCGGACGAACGTGGAGGTTTGGAACGATCGCGCCTCCGGCGATCAACTGCTCAACCGGGTCGTGCTGAGTTCGGCGGGCGCCCACAGGCTGAGCATTCCCTTCCGAGTCTCCGCGGCCGATCACAGCGCGGCGCAGGCGGGGCAATTTCCGTTCTCCTACACGCCGGTGTCGCCACCCGCCGTCGCAGCGGTGGAGGTACGGATCTGGACCCCCGGGGCGTCGGCCGCAAGCGTCCGGAGCGTCCGGATCTCCCAAGCACCGACGGGGGCTTGAGCAGCGACTGCCTGCCGTGTCGTAGCGCGGGAACCGGCCCGGACTCGTGGCGTTGTGGTAGACAGCTACCAGGTAGCTGCCACCGACCGCCGCCAGCCGTACCGCAGATCGGGCGCGCGTTCCTCGTTCTAGCTGCGCGGTTGGCCAACCTGTCTGAAGCCATCTGCCCCGTAGAACCCGCGGGCGCCCAGGTTGCACTCGAATGTCCATAGCTCCAGGCGGCCTCGACTCGCCTGAACCAGTCCCAGCGGGAGCGAGCCATGGCCTCGACGCTGTCTGGACGGCGGGACATACGGCTGTTCGACCCACTCCTCGCTCAACGCGATCATGCCCGCCAACACGCCACCCTCAGTGGCCACCCAGACCTCGAGCGAGGGCAGGAGCAGATCCCGGATCAAGGCACGAACGTCGGCATCACTGTGCACCGCCGGCGGGATCTTGGGCGGGGCCCGCCGGCAGGACTCGAGCCAGAGATCTGACGGCCGCCGCGCCGGCCTCATCGGACCGCGCACGGTGGACCTTGCGAGCGGAGAACTCGGTATGTGAGGACCCGCCACAACTGTGCTGAAAGCCACCGCCGAAGCCGGTTATGAGGAGAGACTGAGAGCTGTCTGCAGAGTCGGACCGCGCGAAGGTCGCATACGAAGTGTGTGGAGAGACCGGCGGACGGGGCGCGCGGCTGATCCACGCAAGCGTCAGCGTCGG
>JAJYHG010000217.1 GCA_021784895.1 Actinomycetes bacterium | reverse complement strand
AGCTTGACCGCGACCACGCGGTCGAGCTCCCGGTCCCTGGCGCGGTGAACAACGCCCATCCCGCCCCGCCCGAGCACCTCGAGCAGCTCGTAACGCTCTGCGAGGATCATCGGCTCACCTCCAGCTCGCCTACCTCAGACGGCTCCATCAGCCACCAGCAGCGCGGCTCCAAGCGCACCTCCCAGATCACCCAGTGAGACCAGCCGCACCGCCGGCATCTTGTGCCCCGGGAACAGGTGCTCGTGCATCGCCTTGCGGATCCGCTCTACGTAGTCATCGCCGAAGCGCACACCAAGCCCGCCACCGATCACAACCGCCTCGAGGTCAAGCAGGTTGACCGCCGATGCCGCGCCCGCCCCGAGCGCCTTGACGGCGTCGTCGATCAGCTCGGTCGCGAGCTCGTCACCGTCCTCGATGGCGGTCGCCCAGACCGCGCTGGTGAAGCGCTCGCGCCCCTTGCGCTCCATGATCTTGATCAGGTCCGACTTGCGGCCGTGCTCGATCTCGTGCCGCGCGTGTGCCTCCATCGCCGCGCGCCCGGCGTAGGCCTCGACACAGCCCTCGTTGCCGCACGGGCAGCGGCGGCCGCCGCGGTGGATCACCATGTGACCGATCTCCCCCGCGCCGCCGCGGCCGTGCCACGGCTTGCCGTCCAGGATCAATCCGCCTCCGACCCCGGTACCCCAGAAGAGGCCCAGCAGCGACGAATACTGCTTAGCGGCACCGAGCTCGAACTCGGCCGTGATCGCCACCTGGACGTCGTTACCGACCGCCACGCTGGTTCCCAGCGTCCTTCCCAGCTCTGCGCCCAGCGCGAAGCTGCCGTCCCAGCCGGGCAGGTTGCGGGCACTGGCGACGGTCCCCGCCTGCGCGTCGACGGAGCCCGGCGACCCCACACCGACGCCGGCGAGCGCCTCGGTGGCTGTGCCCGCCGCCTGGGCGGCCTCCCTGACCGCCGCCGCCATCGCCCTCGCGACGTCCTCCGGACCGCCGCTGGTCGGCGTCGGGTGGCGCGCGGACCCCAGGACCTTGTTGGCGTCGTCCACCACGATCGCCTCGATCTTGGTGCCGCCGAGGTCGATCCCGCCGCGCAGAGGTGTTGCTTTGGTCGCTTTGCTCATGGGCCGATTATTCAGCGTCGGTCTACCCGCGGAGCCGGTTTGGGTACCACCAGACCAGCAATATCGCAGAGAGCGCCCCGGGCGCTATAGGCTTGTAGGCGGTGACTGGCGTCTCTCTGGATCACGTCGAGCCGTACACCAACATCTCGCCCAAGGCCTACGAGCACCCGGCGGATCGCGCCGCCACGGCCGCCCTGAAGGCGATCCCGATGCTGGATACGCTCGTGCGCAGGCTGATCGAGTGGCGCTACGAGCGTGCCCTGCGCCAGTTCTACCTGGGCACCTCCCTAAAGGTCTCAGACACTCAGTGCACGGATCTGTGGGCCTCTCACACGGCGGCCACGCGGATCCTCGACCTGCCGGAGATCTACGACCTCTACCTGACCACACCGGTGCTCGGCACGGCAGTGACGATCGGGTCGCGCAAGCCGATCGTCGTGATCGACTCGGCCGTGCTCAAGCGGCTCGGCGCCGGTGAGCAGCGCGTGCTGCTCGGCCACGAGCTCGGACACGTGCTCTCAGACCACGTGCTCTACATCACGGCGCTGAACATCCTGCTGGCGGCGGGTGGCTCGCTGCCGGTGCTGCTCGGCCTGCCGTTCCGGGCGGTCAAGACGGTGCTGCTCGAGTGGTATCGGGCCGCCGAGCTCAGCGCCGACCGCGCCGCGACGCTGGTGGTGCGCGACCCCCAGATCGTCTGCCGCATGCTGATGGTCGCCGCCTCGGGCCTGCCCGCGGACGAGCTCAACCTCGACGCGTTCATGGCTCAGGCGATGCAGTACGAGAACTGGGACGACCCCTCCGACCGCGTGCGGCGCTTCTTCTGGGAGATCAACGTCACCCACCCCTACGCGGTCAAGCGCGTCTCTGAGGTCATGCGCTGGGTGCAGAGCGGCGACTACGACCGCATCCTCCGCGGCGACTACCGCACCCGCGACCAGGAGACCGACGTGCGCGCCGAGGCCAGCGACGCGATGGAGTTCTACGGCGAGCGCTTCCGCGCCGCCTTCCGCGACCTGGGCGAGAACGTCACCAGCCTCGGCAGCCAGATGGGCGGCGTCGCCGACCAGGTGGCCGACTGGCTGCGCAACCGCGGCGGCGGACGCGGCAACGGCGGTGACACACCGTCCGCCGCCTGACCGGCCAGACGGCGCTCAGGCCGCGCTATCACTTGGACCTTACAACTTACAAATTAGTACTGCGCGGTTTGGCGGCGTCTGGGCGCGCCTGGATGCCACCCACGGGAATCACTGAGACGGACGACCTCGCTGGAGATGCACCCTCGCCGATGCCAAGTCGCTGTCTCGGCGCGGGCGCTGGCGCAAGATAGGCACCGAAATCGGGCCGGGGTGCGCGAGCACTTCAAGCAGGCCGAGCCGTGGGACGGCAAACGTACCTGCGTCTTGAAAGAGACGGAGGGCGCTCATGGGCGCAATCACGAGCCAGTTCACGGCACAGAAAGCCAAGCAGCAGGAACAGAAATCGTTCGGGGATGGCGGCGAGGATGTGCTCGACCGGTGCTCCGACGAGGTTCGCGTATTGGTCCCACGTCGCTGTGCGGGTCGGTCCTGGGGTGACGGTGAGAGCACGGACACCTTGTGGCCCGAAGTCGGTCGCGAGTCCTCGACCGAGCGCTTTCAGTGCCGCTTTGGCGACGTTGTACGACAGTGGCGGCTGGTCTGGCTGCCACGCTCCGAGTGAGGACACGTTCACGACCACGCCGCCGCTTTGGATGAGATGTGGGAGCGCGGCGCGGGTCACGCGGACGGTCGCCAGGAGGTTGACGTCCAGCGCGCGCGACCACTGTTCGTCGGTGAGGTCGAGGAACCCGGAGAGCGTGAGGTCATCACTTCCGCCGAGGTTGTTGACGAGCAGATCGATGCCACCATGAGCCTCGACGGCGGTGTCGATGAGGCGCTGGGCACTGGCCGGACCAGTGAAGTCCACGGCAACACCGGTCGCGCCGGAAACGGCCAGCTCGGCAGTAACCTGGCGGGCCGCACCGACGACCTGGACACCCTCGTTGATGAGTGCCTGAACGGTGGCGAGGCCGATGCCACGGCTCGCGCCCATGACGATCGCGGTCTTGCCCGCGAGTTGCAAATCCATGCTGCGGTGCCCTCAGTTGACGCCCATGAACATGTGAACGGCCATGATGAGACCGTCACCGTCGCGGAAGATCACATCAGCGCCGCGTCCGACGATCTGGCCGTTCGCGGCGGTCATCGACCACCGGAGCAAGGTCACGTCTCCTGATTCGACGTGCTGGTCGTAGCTGAACACAAGACCCTTGCCCGCGATCAGGTCGTCATGCACCTGAGCGATGTGCCCCGCGATGTTCTCAACACCCTCGATCGTGGTCCCGAGCGACGAGACGGACATCCGCCCGGTTGGTGACCACAGCTGATCGATGATCGCACGGCGCTGTGCAGGGTCGGGTTCGGTCCAGGTCCGCAGGTAGTCGTGGTCGAAGTCGGTTAATCCGGTGGTGGTCATGAGTGGCTGTTTCCTTTCCAAAGGTTTGTTGACGTTGTCAGCATACCGGGTTAGTGGACGTCATCAACTTACGGTCGGTGGAGGGCCTACGCTTGGAAGCCATGAGTCCACGGAACCCGGAGCCGACCCGCACCGCGATCCTCACCGCCGCCGGAGAACTCCTGGAGGAAGGCGGCCCGGAAGCCGTGACCCTGCGATCAGTCGGTGCGGCAGCAGGCGTGTCGCGCTCCGCCGCGTACCGGCATTACGAGGACAAAGCCGCGCTGCTCCGCGCACTCGCCACGCAGACCTTGCTTGATATGGCCCGCCGCATCCGCCACGACGCCACGACCGGCGACGAAGCCTCGGCACTACGCCGGGGATGCGGCGCGTATGTCGCGTTCGCGCTCGAGCGTCCGCACCACTATCAGCTCATCTTCGGTGACGCACCGATCACCGAGCCGCCCCGCGAGCTGGAAGCCGCGGCCGACGAAGCAATGCAATCCGTGCAAGAACTCGTCGAAACCGCCCAAGCGCTCGGTACCCTCGACCCCGCCCAGCCGCCGCGCGAGCTTGCGACCGTCGTCTGGGTGCTGCTCCACGGCCTCACGCAACTCCAGATCACCGGCCACCTGCACGAACCACGCACCATCGACGGCGACACCGGCCTGAACGACCTGCTCGACCTCGCACTGCTCTCACTCCGCATGAGCCCGAAGCCGTAGTGTCGGGTTCTCGGGTATGGACGACAGAGCCCCAGGAGGATTCCGCCGGAGCGAAAGAGCCTTACCTGGGGCATACGCTCAGTAGTCTAGCGCCAACCACCCGCTTCATGCAGGGAACATCGTGCAGCCGTCACAAGCCAACCGGTGGGTCAGTGAACCCCGATTCGCGCCCTATTTGCACGCCGCAGGCGGCGATCACGAGCTTGCGGTCGAGCTATACGTGTGGAACGCACAGGTCGCCGCCTCGCTGATGGAGACGCTGCACCACGTCGAAGTGCTCCTGCGCAACGCGATCGACGCGCAGTTCACGCCGGTCGATCACCACGCGCCCGCTACCCGATCGTGGCTGTGCGATCCAACGGTCCTGAACGTATATTCACGACAGCGAGTCGATGAAACGATCCGCCGAGTCCAACGCGGCGGACGCACCGCAACCAGGGGGCGCGTGGTCGCGGGTGTCTCGTTCGGGTTCTGGCGAGCCCTGTTCGACCGCAGGTACCAACAGCTCTGGATCACGCATCTGCATCAAGCGTTCCCGCACGGGACCGGAGACCGCCGCGAGATAGCAACGATCATGGCCGCGCTCGTCCCTTTCCGCAACAGGCTCGCTCACCAAGAAACCATCGCCCTACGCCCCGTCAACGGGCATCACGAGACCATGCTCAAGCTGGCCGGGCTGATCGACCCAGACGCAGCCACCTGAATCGAGTCCATCTCCACACTGAGCACAGTCACAAAGGACAAGCCCCACCACTGACCCACCTTCTGAATGCCACCCTCGATGCCCTGACCGATGCACGCGAGTTACTGAGCCACCCGTCGCCCCGCTGTCGGTAAACGCGGCCGGGCGAGCAAACCTCGGCTTTCGCGGTTCATACGCCTGCGGCGGCCCATGCTTGTTGGACCTGGCTGATTTCTCGGGTTGTGGGGGCCAGGGCCTGTTCGGGGTGATATTGGCTGGAGATGATCGTTCGGCGGAGCTTGGCTTGCGTGTCGTGGAACGATGGGGTGTGCTTGGTGAGGTACCAGGGGGCGCGGGCACTGTGTCGCTCGACCGCCCAAGCGCGTTCGTAGACTCCGGCCGGGTGGTGTACGCCCGTTTCCAGGGGAACTCCGAAGTCGACTTCCTCGGTCCGGAGCTCGGCATACCGTTCGAGTCAAAGTACGAGGACGGCCCATGGAAGCGTGGAGCGCAGACCATGGTCGCCCACTACGGTCGAGGGGTGCTCGCCACACGCACGCCGCTTGGCATCGTTGGCGGCGCTGGTTCCTACGAACCGGTCCGAGCGTTGCCCACAGGGCTGCTGGTCTGGCTGCTCGGTTCCTGAGGGCTCACGGCAGACCCGCCGCTCACCGGGCAGGGCTCGCCCAGGAGGAGTGAATCCTGAAATCTGGCGCCCCGTGTCAACGGCCGTAGAACCTCTCACGCGACTGCTTGGAAAGTTCGTGGCAAGATCCGCTATGCGGGCGGAGGGACTCGAACCCCCAAGGCCAAAGCCACCGGCACCTAAAGCCGGCGCGTCTACCAATTTCGCCACGCCCGCGCGGATAGCCGCCTCCAGGGGGCAGCGGTCCATTGTACGGAGGACAACGTCGGCACAGGCACGACGGCGACTACCTTCCCAGCGTTCCCGCAGGCTTACAAAGGTCACGCCAGCCCATCAGCCGCTGGGCGAATAGCTACGTGCCCAGCGTCAGCGGAGACTCACGGCTCTGCCCCCGTGGTGGCGGGCGCACCCACCTGATCTGGTTGCGGCCCGGCATCGAGCGGCGGTCCGGCTGAGCCAGCCGGACGCTTCCCGCCGCGCAGGGTGGCAAACGCGCGAAGGCGGGCACCGATGTGCGTACGCCTAGCGGTGACGTCGTAGAAGACGCCGATCACGATCACCACACCGATGATCAACGGCTGCCATGAGTAGGAGATCGCGACCACGTTCAGCCCGTCCTGGATAGTGCCGATCAGCAATGCCCCCAGAAACGCGCCTAGCGCGGATCCAACGCCACCGAACAGACTCACTCCGCCAACCACGGCACCGGCGATCGCGTCGAACAAGGTGTCGCCGGTCCCGCTCGATGGATATCCAGCCATGAGCTGTGAGGTGGTGATGCAACCTCCGAATCCTGCGAGCAGGCCACTGAACGCAAATGCGCCGATCGTTACACGGCCGACACGAATACCGGCAAGCTCGGCACCGCGCTGGTTGCCACCGATCGCGTAGAGGTCAAAGCCGAACACCGTGCGCCGCAGGATTATCTCAGCGACCAGCATGATTCCCACGACGATCACAACCGCCACCGGCACACCACCGATCGCGCTCACCCCCAGATACGCGAACGAGATGTTGTTGACCTGAACACTGGTGGCGTGCGAGAGCAGCAGCGCCAAGGTCTCTCCCACGCCCAACATCCCGAAGGTTGCCAGAAAGGATGGGATTCGCGCGTAGTAGGTGATGACGCCATTCACAACTCCGGCAGCCGCGGTCGTCAGGCATGCGAGCAGGATGGCCAGCTCCCAGGGCACGCCCGCGTTCGCGATGATCGCCACCAGCACACCACCGAACGCCGCGAGCGACCCGCTCGATAGGTCGATGTTGCCGGTGAGCAGGACAAATGCCTGGCCAATCGCGAGTGACATGACGACCGTCGCATCAAGACTCAAAGTTGCGAGATTTCCGCTCGTGAAGAAGTGGCTGTTGAGCAGCGCAAAGCCGAGGCCAATGAGGAGAATCAGGATCACGGTGCCGGACTCCGGCTTGCTGATGGCGTCTTTGACCAGGGGGCGCCCACGGCCCGTGAAGCGTCCAGCGTGCTTATCGGTTCCACCGGTTGTCTTACCGGTTTGAGGCTCATCAGCCACGGCCATCTCTCCTCTCTCCTGCTCTGATTGTCGCTGGCGAGCCAGTTGCAACGGCCGCAGCCCGCAGTTGCTCCTTGCCGAGATCTGGCGTCACGTCTAGGTGGCCGGCCACGTGGCCACCGACCATCACGAAAATCTGGTCGCAGGCGTCGAGCACCTCATCCTCGTCTGTACTCGCGAGGCACACGGCGGAGCTGTTACTCGCCGCGAGCTCTCGGATCATCGACACGATCTGAGCTCGAGCCGCGACATCCACCCCGAGTGTGGGTCCTTCCATCAACGCTATGGCCGGCGGCCTCTGGAGCGCGCGGCCGATCACCAGCTTCTGCTGATTGCCACCGCTGAGTCCGGTAGCCAAGCCATGCCAATCCCCTTTGACGTCGAGCTGCGCGACCAGCTCGCGGGCAGCCTGCTGCCTCTGTTTACGCGTGGGGGCGATGCTCCACAACGGCTTTGAGGCCATCTGCACGAGCAGGAGGTTGTCGCTGCCGGTCATCGTCTTGACAAGCATCTGGGCGCGGTCGCCCGACAGGTAGACGATCCCTGCGCGGGCCGCGTCGGCGGGCGCTCGGAACCTCACGGCTCGGCCGTCCACCTCCATAGAGCCACCGGTTGGGGCTGCGGCGCCTGCCAGAACGCTGAGCAACTCAGACTGACCCGCGCCCTCAAGCCCGTAGAAACCGTAGACGGTGCCTCCGTACAAGGCCAGGCTCGTAGCTGCGACGTTCTCGGCCGATAAGTCGGTGCACCGCAGGCGGCACTTCCCGGAGCCGTTCTGAGAGCTCGTAGAGATTTGCGCGGGAAGCCCCTCACGA
>JAJYHG010000097.1 GCA_021784895.1 Actinomycetes bacterium | reverse complement strand
CGTCTGCGTGTACCCGGCGCTGGTCTGGGTCGCGCGCGAGGCACTCGCCGGGACCGGCGTGCGCACCGCATCGGTGGCCACCGGTTTTCCCGCTGGCCAGGTGTCGCTTGCCGCCAAGCTCAAGGACACCGCCGACGCCGTCCAGGCCGGGGCGCAGGAGGTGGACATGGTGATCTCGCGCGAGGCCTTCCTGGAAGGTGACGACGCGCGCGTGATGCGCGAGATCGAGACCGTCAAGGAGGCTTGCGGCGGGGCGGCCCATCTGAAGGTGATCATTGAGACCGCTGAGCTCGGCTCCTACGAGCACGTGCGCCACGCGTCAATGCTCGCGATGGAGGCGGGCGCCGATTTCATCAAAACCTCGACCGGCAAGGCGGCGGCCGGTGCGACGCCGGAGGTCTGCCTGGTGATGTTGGAGGCGATCCGCGACTACGTGGAGCGGACCGCCAGGATCGTCGGGTTCAAGGCGGCCGGAGGCGTGTCGAACACCAAGGCGGCGCTGCACCGGTTGGTGCTCGTCAAGGAGACCCTGGGCGACGAGTGGCTGACCCCGGAGCGGCTGCGGATTGGCGCCTCCTCGGCGCTCAACGACCTGCTGATGCAGTACGCCAAGACGCAGACCGGGCGATACGCTCGCGGCGAGGACTTTTCGCTCGAATGACCGTGGAGCCACGCCAAGCGCTCGTCTGGGATTACGCGCCCGCACCCGAGGCGACCGACCATCTGCGCTTGCGTGATCGCTACGGCCTGTTCATCGCGGGCGAGTTCCGCGAGCCCGCCGACTCGCGCTACGAGCCGACCATCAATCCGGCCAGCGAAGAACCGATCGCGGAGGTCGCCTGGGCAGGCGCGGAGGACATCCAGCGGGCGGTGGAGGCTGCGCGGGCAGCGCAGCCCCGCTGGGCTGCGCTGCCCGCGCGCGAGCGCGCCAAGTACATCTTCCGGATCGCCCGGCTGATCCAGGAGCGCGCGCGCGAGCTGGCGGTCACCGAGACGCTCGACGGCGGCAAGCCGCTGCGCGAATCGCGCGACGTGGACATCCCGCTCGCGGCCGCGCACTTCTTCCACTACGCCGGCTGGGCGGACAAGCTGCGCTACGGTGTCGTTGCCCGCGAGGTCGCCCCGCTCGGTGTCGTGGCGCAGATCGTCCCCTGGAACTTCCCGCTGCTGATGGCGGCCTGGAAGCTCGCGCCGGCGCTCGCCTGCGGCAACACCGCGATCCTCAAGCCCGCCGAGACCACGCCGCTCACGGCGCTGCTCTTGGCGGAGATCTGCCAGGAGGCGGAGCTGCCTGAAGGCGTGGTCGCGATCCTCCCGGGTGATGGCGCTACCGGCGCGGCGCTGGTGCGCGCGCCTGGGATCGACAAGGTGGCGTTCACCGGCTCAACAGCGGTTGGACGCGACATCCAGTCAGCGCTGGCTGGGCGCGACATCGCCCTGACGCTCGAGCTGGGCGGCAAGTCCGCAAACATCGTCTTTGAGGACGCGGCGATCGACCAGGCGGTTGAGGGCATCGTCAACGGCATCTTCTTCAACCAGGGCCACGTCTGCTGCGCCGGCTCACGCCTGCTGGTTCAGGAGAGCGTCGCTGAGGAGGTGATCGCCAAGCTCTGGGCGCGCATGCTGCGGCTGCGCGTCGGCGACCCGCTGGACAAGAACACCGACGTCGGCGCGGTCAACTCGGCCGCGCAGCTCGAGCGGATCCAGGAGCTCGTGCAAGCCGGCGAGCAGGAGGGCGCGGTGCGCCGCAGCATCGCCTGCGAGCTGCCCGATCGCGGCTTCTGGTTTGCCCCGACGATGTTCACAGACGTCTCGCCGGTGCACCGGATCGCGGTCGAGGAGATCTTCGGGCCAGTCGTCTCAGTGCTCACCTTCAGGACCGTGGAGGAGGCGATCGCCAAGACCAACAACTCGGTCTCCGGGCTCGCCGCCGGGATCTGGACCGACAAGGGCGCCAAGGCCTTCCAGGTTGCATCGGCGCTGCGCGCCGGGGTGATCTGGCAGAACACCTACAACCACTTTGACCCGACGGCCGCCTTTGGCGGCTACAAGGAGTCGGGCTTCGGGCGCGAGGGCGGGCCCGCCGGTCTGCGCCCGTACCTGCGGGTGGTGCGCTAGCGGTGCCACGGCTCACGGTCCGCAAGACCTACAAGCTCTACATCGGGGGTGCGTTTGTGCGCTCGGAGTCAGGACGGTCAGATCTGCTTGGCGAGACCAACATCCCGCGCGCCTCGCGCAAGGATGTGCGCGACGCGATGGTGGCCGCACGCAAGGCGCAGGCTCGCTGGGCCTCGCTGACCGCCTACAACCGCGGCCAGATCCTGTACCGCGCCGCCGAGGCGCTCGAGTCGCGCCGCGCCCAGATCGAGGCGGTGCTGCGCGAGGATGGTGCGGGCGACGCTGATGCCAAGGCGGAGTTGGATGCGGCCTGCGACGTGCTCGTGCACTACGCCGGCTGGACCGACAAGCTGCACTCGGTGCTCGGCGGTGTGAACCCGGTTGCCTCGCCGTTTCTCTCCTTCTCGCTGCCCGAGCCGACCGGCGTGGTTGGGGTCGTTGCCGCCGACCGGCCGGCGCTGCTGGGGCTGGTGGCGGAGCTTGCGCCGGCGCTGGCGGCCGGCAACGCCGTGGTGGCGCTCGTCTCGCGCACAGCGCCACGGGCGGCGCTGGACTTTGCCGAGGCGCTCGGCGTCTCGGACATGCCGGCAGGTGTGGTCAACCTGCTCTCCGGCCGGCTCGCGGAGGCGGCTGCCGCGCTCGGCGCCCACCGCGACCTGAACGCGATCGTCGACGCCTCCGGCGACCGGGAGCTTGGTGCCGAGCTCGACCGGCTCGCTGCCGAGACGATCAAGCGTGCCAGCCACCATCCCGGCGCCTGCACCTACGAGCAGGCGACCGAGCCGGCACTGGAGCGAATCGTCGCGCTGACCGAGCTCAAAACCGCGTGGCACCCGGTCGGCGTGTAGGTGACGGTCACGTTCCGCCGCCGCGGCGCCTGACGCTGGCGGCGCCGACGATCGGGGCAGCCTGGCTTGCAGCCGCCCGTGCGATCCTCGAGCGGGGCGCCGAGCGGATCTACGACGGCAGGCCGATTCTCGAGCTGGAGCTGGTCACGCTGACGATCAGCGAGCCGCGCACAAGTGACCCGCTGATCGCCGCGCACGGCGACCCGGAGCGCCTTCAGTGGATGCAGGCCAACTTCTCTGACCGCTCGCCGGTCCGTGAGCTCGGGATGGCGCGCAGCTACGCGAGCCGGCTCTACGACTACGGCGGTGCCGGACGCGACCAGGCGCAGTGGGTGATCGACCGTCTGCGCGCCGACCCGGCGTCGCGCTCGGCGACGATCACGACACTCGAGCCGCTGCTCGACAGCTCCTACATTCCATGCGTCAGCCTGTTTGACTTCTGGCTCTCTGACGGTGCTCTGCGAGCAGCCGTCTACGCGCACTCGATCGACTTCGGCACCAAGGGCTACGGCAACCTGGTGCAGATCGCGGGGCTGATGCAGACCGTGGCGGATGCGCTCGCACTCCCGGTCGGGGAGCTTGACTTCATCGTCAAATCGGCGCACATCTACGAGCCCGAGCTTGCGGCGATGCGCTCCGCGGTGAGCGGAGCGCGGTGACTGTCAACAAGCCCGAGGGGAGCGAACCGGGCCGGCGTTGGAATCGTCGGTCATTCTGGGCCGTCTCCGGGTGGTGTTCGCTTGCAGCGACTGCGGCGTGATCGGTGCGCCGCTGATCAAACTCTCCCTCGGATCTGCACAATGCTCACCCCGAGGGCCACTTCGGACCATGCCCGGTCTGCTGTCAGAACACTTTGGTTGGTGTCATGAGCCACCGCGAGGCAAAGGCGGTCGGCGAGCGAGAGGCCCGCTACGCGGGTCTTCTCTTTGATCGAGGCGGCCCATTGCGCCTGCGCCTGGGTGATCCCGACCACCTCAACAAGCCCGCTTGGCCCGAACAAGGGGCTCGTCAGAGCATTGGGCAGCAGCTCGAGGACCTCGGTCAGGTTCACGATGCACACGAGGCCAGGCGTCGCGCTGCCAGTCGCCCGGTCCAGGTGCTCCTCCACGCGATCGGCGCCCTCTTCATCCAGTAGGAAAGCCAGAATCGCGCTCGCGTCAAGAACCGTGGGCACTGCGCCCCCGCCGTTCGGCCTCTTCCTTCACGAACTCCGCTCGCCTGTTAGCGAACAGTTCCGTCGTGCCGCCGCCGACACCGGCGAACTGGCCGCGCGCAGCCTTCAGTGTCTGCTTGCGCTCAGCCGCCGCATCCCTCAGCGTCACCGTGTTGTCGTCGACCTCGACGACCAAATCCATGTGCGGCGTGAAGCCCGCAGCGGCCCGCACGTCGGGCGGCAGCGTGACTCGGCCACGCTTGTCAGTCTTGAGTGTTACACGCATGACTACATGGTACATGGCCCCACGGCTGGTACGTGCAACGATGCGTGGGACAGTTGGGAGCGGCCGGGGCCGGTGCCGGTTGGCCGCGTCCGGCAACTTCATGCCCGCAGCCGTTTGTGTCACGCACGCTGGCTGCGGATCGGCTACGGCTCAATGTGAACCTGCGGCCGCCCAGCGCCCCAGCCCGCCTGCGCTAAGCCCGCCGACCCCGACCCCGCCGACCCCGACCCCGCCGACCCCGACCCCGCCGCTCCCCAACCCGCCGCCTCAGACGAACGCCTGACCGGGCAGCGCGGGCGCGTCGCGGCCGGCCAGCCAGCGCAGCACGCTCGCGCCGATGTCAGCCAGAGGGCCGTCGTGCCGGCGGCCGTCAGCGCCGGCAAAGCGCGCCAGGAGCAGCGAGTGCTCGCGCGTGTGGTCGGTGTGACCGGAGGTCGGGTCGACACCGTGGTCGGAGGTCAGCACCAGCAGGTCATCGTCTCCCAGTTGCGTCAGCCAGCGGCCGACGGCGGCGTCGATCTCGCGCAGCGCCGCGGCGAACCCGGGCACGTCGTGACGGTGGCCGTAAACCTGGTCGGTGTCGACCAGGTTGGTGAACACGAGGCCAGCTTCGAGCCGCTCGACCAGCTCGCTGGTGGATTCAAGCGCCTGTGCGTTGGTCGCGCCGGGGTGCGAGTGGTCGATCCCGACCCCAGCGAACAGGTCACGGATCTTGCCCACCCCGTGAACCGGCACGTGCGCGTCCCGCAGCTCCTCCAGGTAGGAGCGGCTGGGCGGCTGGAGCGCGTAGTCGTGGCGCCCGGCGGTGCGCGCAAAGGCGCCCGGCGTGCCGGTGAACGGCCGGGCGATCACCCGCCCGACGGCGTGCTCGCCGGTCATCACCGTGCGCGCGGCGGCGCACACCTGCTGCAGCTGCGCTTCGGAGATCACGTCGTGGTGGCCCGCGATCTGCAGCACCGAGTCAGCCGAGGTGTAGAGGATCAGCTCGCCGCTGCGCAGATGGTGCTCGCCAAAGTCCTCCAGCGCGAGCGTGCCGCTGTAGGGGCGGTTGCAGCAGAAACGCCGGCCGGTTGCCTCTTCCAGCGCGCGCACCACCTCGGGCGCGAAACCATCCGGATAGGTCGGAAGCCGCGTCTTGGGGATCACTCCCATCATCTCCCAGTGGCCGGTGACCGACTCCTTGCCAGGCCCGCGCGGAGCGAGGCGGCCGTGCAAGACCGGCGCCGCTGACGGCGGCACGCCCAGGATCGGCTCGATCGAGCCGAGGCCGAGCGCGCCCAGCACCGGCAGCTCGAGCCCGCCCGCCAGCTGCGCGACGTGCGCCAGCGTGTCTGAGTCAGGGCTGTCACCGTAGTCGGCGGCGTCCGGCAGGGCGCCCACCCCGCAGGCGTCGAGCACGATCACAAAGGCTCTGCGCATGGTGGTCTTGGCTCGCCGCGGGCCAGGTCAGGCCAGGATCCCCTCGAGCTTGAGGATCCTTCTCAGGATCGCCAGCGAGGAGGCGTAGGTCGAGTCCATCCCGTAGTAGGAGAGCCCCCGCGCCCCGAGTGTGCGCGCCTGCGTGTAGGGGGTGTCCGAGGCGTAGTGGATGATCCCCAGGTCGATCGGCAGCTTGGAGAAGTTGACCGCCTCGCCGACCGGGAAGCGGTCCGGGTCAGCGAGCTCGTAGACGGCGTTCAGGAACGGGCCCGCCTCCATCTCGACGACCGTGAATGCCTCCCGGTAGTAGAAGTCGAGGTAGGCGCGGTTCTGCAGGAAGGTGGACTTCACGGTCACGGCGCGCTGGTTGTCGAGGCCGGTGCCGAAGCGCAGGTCGCCGGCGAGGTCATCCACGCTGAAGGCGTTGTCCAGCCAGTAGGTGGAGCGCGAGTGCTCGTCGTGCACGACGCTTGAGATCAGGACGTCACCGACGTCGGCGTTGAGCGTTGCCGCCTTGCCCAGCACGTAGACGCCGCACAGCGCGGTGCTGTCAATGGCAACCTCGCGCAGGATGTTGTAGGCCGCCACCCCGAGCGGGTAGTCGATGTTGACGATCCGCGCACGGCTCGCCGCCAGGGCGCTGGGATCGACCTCGCCCAGCCGCGGATCCAGCGACTGCACGCTCAGCGCTGCCAGCGGGATCAGCTGCGCTGACACGCGCAGCGCGGTGCTGCTGCGCAGATGCCTGACCCCGTAGGCCGCCTCCGCCGCGCGCCGTTCCGCGAGGCCCTGCGCGCCGCGCGCGCCAAACCACTGCCGCGCGGCGAAGTAGAGGAAGTTCTCCCACGAGCCCTCGCTCTCCCCGGCCCGGAAGCGGTCGAGCTCCTCGTGCAGGACGTCATCGGCGGGGAGCGACCCGACGAACTCGACCAGCTGCTGCTCGCGGTCGTGCGCCACTCCGGTGGCGATGTTCACCAGGCTGTGGGTGTTGGAGGAGACGAAGTACAGGGGCGCGTCCTCGCCGCCACTGGCCCGCTGGCCAGTGGCGGCGTTGTCAGGCTGGTGGTGGACGGCCAGCTCGGCCTGGACCGGAGACCACCAGCGTCGCGTCATGCGGGCGTAGCCGGCGTTGCTGCCGCCGAGCATTCTGATGCGCAGCGACAGGTGGTCTGCGGCGACTGCCGCCAGGCGCTGCGCAAATGCGGTTCCCCACGCCTCCGCCAGCCGCTGCCAGTCATCGGCGCTGCCGCTCAGCAGCCGCGCGCAGCTTGCCGGGTCCGGGCGCTCGCCAAGCTGGCCGGCGGCGCCCGTCAGGCGCAGGTGCATCTTGTTCCATTCGATCTGATAGGCGACCAGCGTCGGCACCAGGTCATCCACGTCGGAGGAGCTGGCCAGCAGCACCGCGAGGGTCCCGTCGGGGCCCACGTACCAGCGGCGGCGCCGGGCTGGCGCCTCGGCCTGTGGCCAGTGGGTCACGTCGAGCCCGTCGGCGACGAGCGCCTCCGCTGACTGGCCCATGATTACCCTGCGCGCGCCGGCGATCCCCTCCGGCAGGCGGCTCACGGCGTAGAGGAACGCGCCCATGTCGAGCTGCTCGCTGTCGGCGAGCGCGTGCAGGCTCGAGCGCATCGCCCGGTGTGAGGACTCGAGCACCCGCAGCCGCGTCTCGCCGCTGGAGCGCAGCAGCGTCGAGTAGGTGCGCTGGTAGAGCTCGACTTCGTCTGAGAGCCGCCCGCCGCTGTCGGTGAGGCTCGTGATCGAGAGTCTGGCGACCGACACGCTACTCCTTGACGTACGGGACCCCGTCGGCGGCGGGCGGGCGCGAGCGCCCGATCAGGCCCGCGACCGCGATCAGGGTCAGCACGTAGGGGAGCGCCTGGAAGAGCGTGCCGAGCGTCGCCGAGAAGGTCTCCATGCGGTAGGCCAGCGCACTCGAGAAGCCGAACAGGATCGTGGCGCCGAGTGCGCCGACCGGGTTCCACTTGCCGAAGATCACCGCTGCCAGGGCGATGAAGCCGCGACCGTCGGTCATCTGGAAGTTGAACGAGCCGTCAAAGCCGTCGGCCAGGTAGACGCCGCCGAGCGCCGCCAGCACGCCCGAGACGGCAACCGCGGAGTAGCGGGTCGCCATCACCCGCAGGCCGACCGTCGAGGCGGCCTGCGGGTGCTCGCCGATGGCC
>JAJYHG010000221.1 GCA_021784895.1 Actinomycetes bacterium | reverse complement strand
TCAGGCCAGGCTCGAACGGCGCGGGTAGGCGACACCGGGGTCGGTGATCACGTTGATCACCGCCGGGCGGCCGGAGCTCAGGGCGCGCTGGAAGGCGGGGCGCAGCTCCTGCGGCGTGCGCACGAGCTCACCGTGGGCGCCCATCACCGCCGCCAGCTGGTCATAGCGCAGGCCGGGCTGCAGCTCGGCGGCGAGCGAGTAGCCGTAGAGCATCTCCATCGGGTGCTTCTCGAGCCCCCAGATGCCGTTGTTGCCGACCACCGCCACCACCTGCACGCGGTGGCGCACAAGCGTGTCCCACTCCATGGCCGAGAAGCCAAACGCGCCGTCGCCCTGGAACAGCACGACCTGACGGGCGGGGTGAGCCAGCTTGGCAGCCAGCGCGTAGCCGGGACCCGAGCCAAGGCAGCCGAACGGTCCCGGGTCAAGCCAGCAGCCCGGCTCGTAGGAGTCGATCAGGCGACCGGCGAAGGAAGCGAAGTCCCCGCCGTCGCAGACGACGATCGCGTCGCGGTCAAGCAGCGGCGCGAGCTCCCCGTAGACGCGGGCGGGATGGATCGGGACGCGGGCGTCTGTGAGGCTCGCGCGCTCCGCCTGCCGCTGCTCGCGCTCGATCGCGCGCAGCGAGTCAAGCCACCGCACGCGGTCACGCGCGCGCGCCACATCGCCGCCCGGGGCGGCTCCGGTGGCGGCGGCTCCGGTGGCGGCGAGCAGCAGCTCGTGGATGAGCTCGGGGAGCGGGCCGTAGCACTCGGCCGCGGGCGTGCGCGGGTGGGCTCGCTGCGGGGCGCACGAATCGAGGATCACAACGGCTGCATCCTCACCAAAGGCGGCACCGAACCCGAGGCGGAAGTCGAGCGGGACGCCGATCACCAGCGCGACATCGGCTCCGGCCAGAGCCGTGGCTCGCGCGCGCGAAAAGCACAGCTCGTGGTCGGCAGGTAGACAGCCACGGCCGAGCCCGTTGAGAAACACGGGTATCCCGAGCCCGTTGGCCAGCTCACGCAGCGCCTGCTCGCCACGCCCCCAGTAAAGACCGGTCCCGGCCATGACCACCGGGCGCTCAGCCTCGCGCAGCAGGGTCGCGGCGCGAGCGACGGCGGCGCTGTCGAGCCTGCCGGCTCGCCATGGCGCAAGCTCCGCCCGGGCCGCGTCGCGGGCGCGATCGGGTGCCGAGGAGAACACGTGGTCGAGCGGAAAGTCGAGGAAGACCGGGCCGGACGGCGGACGCAGCGCGGCCGCGATCGCCTCGTCGACCAGATCCTGGATCTCAGCGGCGGAGCCGGCGGTGGCCGCCAGCTTGACCAGCGGCCGCACGAAGGGGACGTGGTCGATCTCCTGCAGCGACCCCTGCCCCCAACGCCACGCGGGCGCGCGGCCGCCGATCACCAGCAGTGGCGAGTTGTTCTGCTGTGCGGAGCCGACCGCACTGAGGCCGTTGGTGACCCCCGGCCCGGCGGTCAGCGCGCAGACGCCCAGCTCACGCGTCGTCTTGGCCCAACCCTCGGCGGCAAAAGCGGCGGTCTGCTCATGACGCACGTCGACCACGGCGATCCCCTCGGCGCGGCAGCCGTCGTAGACCGAGAAGAGGTGCCCACCGGAGAGCGTGAACAGCGCGCTGACGCCGTGGGCTCGCAACCGCTTCGCGATCAGCCAGCCGCCGTGGAGCTCGTTCACCGCTTCCATCCGCGCACGCATCCTATCCCCCGCGTGGGGGCTAGAGGTGTGCGAGCTCGGCGTCGGAGTGCACATGGCGTAGCCTCACATAACGCAGGTTTTCTTACAGACAGGCGGGCGCGGTCGTAGACTCTGAACTGAGTCTTTCGACCGGATGGAGGCCAAAATGCCGCAACTCCCACCGCCGAAGCGACATCCATACGACCAGTGGTCTCCAGATGCCCGTGCACTGGACTTGGTCGGCGACAAGTGGACGCTGCTGATCATCCGCGACCTGGCGTCGGGGCCACGTCGCTTTGTTCAGCTGCAACGCGTCCTGCCCGGCATCTCGACCGAGCAGCTGCGCTCCCGCCTGAACCGGATGGTGGCGGATGGCCTGCTGACGCGCACCCGCTACCGCGAGGTGCCACCGCGAGTCGACTACGAGCTGACGGCCAGCGCACGGGACCTCATGCCGGTGCTGGGGGCGCTGGCCAGGTGGGGCCACCGCTGGGCGTGGAGCCCGCCGCGCGGCGGCGAGCTGGTCGACATCGGCGCGATCCTGCGGCTTGCACCCGGCCTCGTGCGCCCCGGAGAGCAACCGGCCGTGCTGCAGTGCACGGTCACAGACGGGCTCCGTGACGGCGGCCCGCTGACTGCCACCGTCACGCTCGGGCAGGGCACAGCCCGCGTCGCTGAAGCACCGGCCGACGCGCCGGACGCGCGGATCACCGGCAGCACCCAGGCATGGGTCGCGGCGCTCGGACCCGAACGGAGCGCTGGCGCGCTCACCATCGATGGCGACCGCGAGCTTGCCGTAGGAGTCATTACGCAGCTGGCCGGCGCGGTTATACCCGGGGCGGGGATCGAACCCGCAGTGCCCTAACGGGCAGCGCTTTTTAAGAGCGCCGACTTTGCCAGTTTGTCTACCCGGGCGCCGGCCAACGCGGCTGATCTTAACCCGGGCACTCGCTGAACCAGCATTTCGTCACCCACCCGACATCCAACCGCAACTTGTGCGCTGCTAGGTTGTTTCTATGCGTCTGGAGGCCGAGATGGAAGTTTCTGCGCTCAGATATTCAGGCGTGAAGGGGCTGCACGGGCGATCGCCCCTGCTGCGCCTGCAGTCCGACGAGCGCCTGGTGACCCTCGTCCGGCGCGGCAACCAGAGTGCCTTTGAGGTGCTGGTCGGGCGCTATCAGAGCCGCCTGCTCTCCTTCTGCAGGCACATGCTCGGTTCGCGCGAGGACGCGGAGGACGTGCTCCAGGACGTGCTCACGGCCTCATACAACGCCATCCTCGCCGACGAGCGGCCGATCAACGTTCGGCCCTGGCTCTACCGGATCGCGCGTAACCGCTGCCTGAACCACCTGCGCCGGGCAAGGACGGTGGGGGTCGACTCGATGGACATCCACTTCGCCGAGCACGGCGCCAGCACCGCCGACAAGGTCCACGAGCATGAAGAGTTCCGCGAGCTGCTCAGCGACATACGCGAGCTGCCCGAGACACAGCGCACGGCACTGGTGCTCCGGGAGCTGAACGCACTCTCCTACGAGCAGATCGCCGAAGCGATGGAGACGACCGTCCCGGGCGTCAAATCCCTGCTGGTCCGTGCGCGGGTCTCGCTGACGGAGGCCGCCGAGGCGCGGCTGCTGAGCTGCGACCAGGTGCACGAGGAGCTGGCCGAGGTAGCAGAGGGCCTGCGTCGCAAGAGCAGCGCCGCGGTTCGCCGCCATGTGCGGACCTGCAACCGCTGCCAGGTGTTTCAGAGCGAGATGCGAAAGACCAGCCGTTCGCTCGCCGCCCTGGCCCCCTTCGGCCTGTGGGCGCTGGCGCGCAAGCTGCTCGTCGCCCACACGCTCACGCACTCGGCTGGCTCGGCCGGGGTCGGCGCGGGAGCGGCCGTGCTCGGAGCGAGTGGCGGCGCGGGCGGGGCGGGCGCCGCTGCCGCGGGTGGCGCCGCCGCCGGTGGCGCCGCTGCCGCCGGTGCGGGCGGGCTGATGAGCGCCGGCATCGGGGCCATCGCCAGCAAGGCGGCGGCCGGCCTGGCCGCGACCGCACTGCTGACAGCCGGAACCGTAGCCGTCAGCCAGAGCGTCACCCAGGCACATCACGGGCCACCCGCTTCGCTGCTGGTGGCACGCTCGATTGACTCGGGCCTGCAAAGCGCGATCAGCCACACGGCCACGATCAGCGCCACGGGCGGCCTGTTGGGGCTATCAGCGCTTCCGGCCGCGGGAACCGCTCTGGCAGCTGCAGCACCGGCGCCGAGCCAAGCCGCACCCGTGACCCACGTGCGGATCGTCTCCCTGTCAACCGGACAGGTGGCAGACGTCGCCGTAGCAGGCACACAGGCACGCACCGGCGGGAACTGAGCCCCACGCCACCGGCCCCCTTCAGCGGGCGGGCGGAGCACCGGCGGCCAGGCCGGCCAGGCGGCCGCCGCGCAGCCGCCTCAGTTGTCAGACGAGCTGGTCGTGTCCGTGCCCTGCTGGCTGGATGAGCCCTGCTCAGGAGCGCCGTCCCCGCCGGACGTGGCCGACGAGGTGGATGTCTGGGCCGGAACCGTGGCGGTGTCACCCGAGCCAGACCCGGCCGTGGCCGGACTTGTAGCCGTGGTCTGGTCCGTGCTGCCAGCCGACGATGAGCCGGCCTGATGGTCGCCGCTCGTGACGGCCGTCGTGCCGCTGAGTGGCGAGGCGCCGTCGCTGCCATTCGCATCGCCCGATCCCGCCGTTTGCGTCTGGCTCGACTCGGTGGTGGCGGCCCGCTCGGGTGCCTGTGCGGCCAGCTCCACAGCATCCGCGCGCGATCGCTTGCTGCCAACGTCCTCATGCACCCGCGCCGCGGCCTCTGGCTCGAGCCCGGGCAGCAACGGCACGGACGCACCACTCTTACCATGGCTCCCGGGAGCAAGCGGACCCGCACCATTAGCGAGCAGGGATGGCTTCCCGGCCCGCGAGCCCGGCGAGGATCCACCCGGCGCCGGCTGCTGCTGCGTAACGACATGCTGCGCGGGCCCTTGGGCGGCAAGATGCGGGATCACAACGGTTCCGGCCGCACCGGCGGCCAGCAGCACAGCACCGCCCCGGAGCAGAACCCCACCACCGCGCGGGGCGGTAAGCAGGTTCTGTACCAAATCCGAGCGGTTAGCCGGCGCGAGCGCGCGCGCCAGCCGCTCGGCCAAGCTCGACCGCGGGCGCAGGAACCACGCGATCAATGGGTAGGGGACGAGCGCGCTGAACGCCAGCCGCAAAGAGTCGCGGGCGCGGTGCACCAGCTGGCGCACCGCGCCCTCACTGACGCCCAGCTCGGCGGCGATCTCAGAACGCGACAGGTCGCCGAACTCGGTTGCTATCAAGGCTTCGCGCTGGCGCTCCGGGAGCGCCGCGATCTCGGCCAGCACGCTGCGGGCCAGCTCACGGTCGGCGAGCTGATCGGCGATCACCTGCGGGGATGCCAGCTCGTCCGGCAGCGGCTCGACCCCTACGCGGCGCCGGCCGTGGTTGATGGCTGTATGGCGAACGATCTGATGCAGCCAGGCGCGGGCGTGCCTGACCTCAACGCCGTCGGTCAGTCCCTTCCACGCCTGCAGCAACGCGTCTTGAACCACGTCCTCGGCCCCATCCTGTCCCCCGACGCGGGCCGCGGTGCGAAGCAGCGCTGCCCGGTGGCGATCAGCGAGCACCGCGAACGCGGACGGATGCCCACTACTGACGAGCGCACAGAGGCGCTCGTCAGTCTGGGTGCTGAGCAGAACCTCCGAGAGCAGGCCCTGGACCTTCATCACTCACATGATGGCAGCCATGCCAGGGTCCCCGGCCCCATCAGTTATCGACCGAGCCAGAAGCGGTGGTGGTCGTCGTGTCCTGAGTTTCCGTAGTTGGCGCCGTTTGGGTGTCGCCAGTCTGGACGCCCTCCGGGGTGTCGACGCTGTCGCCCTGCACGCCCTGCTGGTAGGCCTGGTCTTCGGCTCCCTGCTGACCCTGGTCGCTCGAGGAGCCGGCGAGCGTGTAGCTGCCGCCAGGACCGGTGGTCGCAGTCAGCTCGACTTCCTGGCCGACCGTGAACAGCGCGAGGTTGATGGTGCTAGGGACGGCCAGCGTGATCGTGCCCGTGGCCGTGCTGTTGTCGGTCGCGGAGATGGTGAGCGTCTGCGCGGTCGTGTCGATCCCGAGCACTGTGCCCTCCAGATTGACCGTGGCCGTTTGCGCATCCAGGGTGATGCTGTTACTCGCAACCTCGCCCTGGTCGTCCACGCTCGCGGATACGGTGACAACCGAGCCCACGTTCGGCGCCGCATCCGCCGCCGAAGCTATCCGCGCGGCTCGCGCCCCGGTCTGGACGAGCATCGACACCCCGCGCGCGGACAGGACGAAGCTATGCGCACGGCGGTTGACGAACGTGACGACCCCGCGCATCCGCACGCGAGCGCTGCGATGACGAGCGTCGAGGCGGAGCGACCGTGCTAGGTAGGTGCCGTTGCGCAGGCGCCGGATCGTGACCGTGACCGTGCCCGCAAGCGGCGGTCTGCGCCGTGCGTGGATTGCAAACAGACGACCACGCGAGTTGGCCACCACGAACGACTGCGCGTGCGCGTTTTCGTGCACCACCGTTCCGCGCACGACAGCATTGTGCACGCCACCCGCCGCGGCCACCCCAGCCAGCCCGAACCCGGCCGCCGCGGCGGCCAGGATGATCGTTACGCCCCGTACTGCTGCGCGAGGGAACATCTTGCGTCTCCTTTCGTGAGCCTGATCTATCGCTGAAGACGCTCGCGCGGCGCAAAGGTCACGCGAAGGCTGGACATACGTACGAGCGGTGGCTCGGCGGCACGCGCGGCCGGACCGGTTCCCTACCATCCCCCGGGCGTGGAGATCGACTTTGAGCACTTCCTGCAGGTGGACATGCGCGTTGGCCGCGTGACGGCCGTAGAGGACTTCCCGCAGGCGCGCAAGCCAGCCTGGAAGCTGACCATCGACTTTGGCGGCGAGGTCGGGGTCAAGCGCTCCTCAGCCCAGATCACCACCTACGCGCGCGATCAGCTGCTTGGCAGCCTGGTGGTCGCAGTGGTGAACTTCCCGCCGCGTCAGATCGGGCCGTTCATGTCAGAGGTGCTGGTCCTGGGGGCGCTCGACGAACGCCTCGGGGTGGTGCTGCTGCGACCCGACCAGGACGCCCAGGTGGGGTCGCGCATCGGTTGAGCCCCGCCCTGCGGCGGGATGCTAGGCCGAGTGGCTCTCCCCCGGCGCCAGCACCACGACGGCTGAGCCGGTCGCTGACTCAACGTCCGCCTTGAACGCCTCGGCATCGGCCTCGATCGCCGGGAAGGTGTTGTAGTGGCAGGGAATCACCGTCTTTGCGCCCACCAGCTCGCAGGCATCGACGGCGTCGAATCGATCCATCGTGTAGTGACCGCCGATGCACATGAGCGCGTAGTCGATCGGGGCACGCTTGCCGACCAGGCGGAGGTCTGAGAACAGGGCGGTGTCGCCAAGGTGGTAGACGACAACACCCTTGAAGTTGACCAGCAGGCCCGCGGGCGTGTTGACCGTCCCCTTTGGCGTGGTCGAGGTGTGCCAGGCGGGCACCATCTTCACCCAGCCCCAGTCGAAGCTGACGGTGCCACCGAGGTTGATATCGCGTGCGTCGACGCCCTGTTGCTCGCCGAACTCAGCCGCCAGCTCGACGATCGCCAGCACGGGCGCCCCGGTGCGCCGGGCGATCGGCACGACGTCGGCGACGTGGTCGCCGTGGCCGTGGGTGACGAGGATCGCCGACGGGTTCAGAGCATCGGCGCCGATGCTCGCCTTGGGATTCCCGGTCAGGAAGGGATCAATCAATACCGAGGTGTCTGCGTCGGCGAGCTCGAAGGTCGCGTGGCCGTGGTAGCGAATCTCCATGTGCGTTCACTCCTGCTGGTTGGTGGCGGTGTCAGGGCAGCCCTCGGGGGCTGCCTCGGGGGCTGCCTCGGGAGCGAGTTCGCGTGCAAGCTCGAACCCGACGGCAACGCCGACGAGCATAGTCAGCCGCGTCTCCTCGGCAAGCAGCGTCCGCACCGCCGCCAGACGGGCATCGGCGTCGCTCAGAGCGACCGCATCCCTGACTGCGGCGTTGTGCGCCGCGTCAAACCAGCCACCCTCACGCAGGGCGCTGCCGAGCACGCGCTCGAGGCTCGGAGCGGCGCGGCTGACCAGCTCTTGCGCTGCAGCGAGACGGCCAGGCTCGCTCAGTGCGGCTATCGCCGCATCGATTTCCACGCTGGAGAAGCTCACGCAGGACCAGGCTTCCGCTCAGTGGTGGATGCGGGTCAGCAACAGCCCCAGCATCAGCCCGAACGCCACCCCCACGCCAGCCGCCACCCAGCTAGCCCCGGGCGCCGCCAG
>JAJYHG010000135.1 GCA_021784895.1 Actinomycetes bacterium | reverse complement strand
CTGGCTGTCGATCAGCCGCGCCCCTGCGCGACAGTGACTCAAGACCTCGCCCGAGACCAGGGCGCCAGCGTAGACACAGACCGGCGATGAGGCGATCAGCCGCTGTGCGCGGAGCGTGACGAGGTCGGCCGCGCCAGGCCCGGCACCGATGAAGTGGACCGTCATCGTGGTTTACTCGCTGACCATTGCACGATCGGGAGCGCCGGCCGCCAGGCGGTGAAGCTACCGAGTGGCTCGAGGTGGGAGACAGACAGCTTGACCAGCTCGCCGCCGTGGCGGGAGGCGGCGTCGAGCAGCAGCCGCTCGCCTTCGGCCGTGACCGCGTTGGCCACCAGCCGGCCGCCTGCAAGCAGAGCGTCCCAGGCCGCGCCGAGCACGCTATCACTGAGCCCGCCGCCGATGAAGATGGCATCGGGCGCGTCGAGACCCTCGAGCGCCCGCGGCGCGTCGCCGTTGACGATCTGCAGTCGCGGCACCCCGAGCGCGGCGGCGTTGCGGGCGGCTCGCGCGGCGCGCTCGCCGCGTGGCTCGATCGCAATCGCGCGTGCGGTCGGCTCCGCGCGCAGCCACTCGATGCCGATCGAGCCGCTGCCGGCGCCGATGTCCCACAGCAGCGCTCCCGGCGCCGGCGCGAGCGCGGCGAGCGTTGCGGCGCGGACGTGGCGTTTGGTGAGCGCACCGTCGTGCTCGTAGGCGTCGTCTGGCAGCCCCGGAACGGTGGGGAGGATGGCCGTGTCGCCGTCGGCATCGCGCAGGCAGCGGATCGCGACCACCGCAAGCGGGTCGTGTTCTCCGGTCCCCCAGGTGCCGGCGACGCCGCGCCGGATGCGCTCGCCGGGCCCGCCCAGCTGCTCGAGCACAGTCAGCTCGCTGGCGCCGAAGCCGCGCGCGCACAGTGCCTGGGCGACCTGTGTCGCCCCCTCGGTCCCGGTCACGTAAGCGATCACAAGCCGCCCGGGTTGCAGCACGCGTGCGACGGTGCTGATGGGCTCGGCGACAGCCGACACGAGCGTTACCTCGGCCTCCGGCCAGCCCAGCCGTGCACACGCCAGCGCGAGCGCCGACGGGTGACTGATGACGGTCAGCTGCCCCGAATCGATCGCCCGAGGTCCGAGCCGCCGCGCGAGACTCGAGCCGATCCCATGGAGCATCGGGTCGCCGCTGGCGAGAATGCAGACACGCCGGTCGGCTGCGACCGGGAGCGAGTCGAGGAAGGGCGCCAGTGGCGATGGCAGCGGGCGCCGTGGCGGGCAGTGCGCCGGCAGCATCGCCAGCTGGCGATCTGAGCCGATCACCTCCTCGGCGGAGAGCACGGCGCGGCGCGCCAAGTCGGCGAGCCCCGCCCACCCGTCTGCACCGATGCCGACGACGACGATGCTCACAGTGCGGCCCCGATCGCGCTGACGAGTCGCTCGTTGCTCTCAGGGTCGCGTGCGGTCAGCCGGATGTGGTTGGCGCCAAAGCCCGGGAAGGTCCCCGCCGGTCGCACAGCGATCTGCTGTGCGCGGAGTGTCTCGATCAGCCTGAGTCCGTCGGGGACCTCGATCAGCACGAAGTTGGTCGCCGACGGCCAGACGGTGACCGGCAGGCGCGCGAGGCGTTGCTGCAGGTCGGCGCGTTCAGCTCCCGCGCGCGCCGCCAGCTCGGCGAGCTCGTCAGGATGCGCCGCCGCGGCTTGCAGGGCCGCCAGGGCCAGTGTGTTGGCGGCCCATGGTGGGCGCACGGCACGGAAGGCGGCCGCCAGCGGGGCGGGTGCGAGCACGTAACCGACCCGCAGCCCGGGCACCGAGAGCAGCTTCGTCAGGCTGCGCACGACGAGAACCCCATCGTTGAGCGCATGTGCCAGCGACGCGGGCTCGCCCGCCACGAGGGACATGAACGCCTCGTCGACGACGAGCACGCGGCCGCGGCCGGCGAGGGCGAGCACCTCCTCTCGTCCGCGAAGCCGCCCGTCAGGCGAGCTGGGGTTGGTGATCACGACCACATCGGCCGCCGACGACGGCAGCGAAGGCTCGAATATGCGCTCAAGCTCGACGCCGTGCACACGCAGAGCCGCCTCAGTCTCGGTGAAGCCCGGCTGGATCAGCGCCACGCACCGCGGACGCAGTGCCGGGCCAAGCAGCCAGAGCGCGTCGGCTGCGCCGTTGGTGATGACCACGTTGTCGGGCTCGCAGCCGTGGAGCGTGGCGAGCGCGGCGGCCGCCCGGCTCTCATCGGGGTAGCGGTGCGCGTCTGCGTCGAGCGCCGCCACGAGCGCCTCGCGCAGCCAAGCCGGCGGCTGGCCGGCGAGCACGTTGACAGCGTGGTCGGCGTCGCCTGGACGGACGTCACGGTCGCCGTGGTGGCGCAGCGCGGAATCGGCTAGCGCTGCCGGCTGCGGCGAGCCGATCGCTGCGGGCAGGCTCAGTGGCCGCCCCGCGACGACGTAGTCCACCTGGGAAGCCTCACTGGATAACCGTTGCGTTGCGGCGCCGAGCGTGTCGAGCCACTCGCGCGCGCCCCGCTCGAGCGGCAGCATCCCCTCGCCTGCCTGCTCAGCGACGACTATCACCTCCGCCTGGCGGCTCGCCACGATCAGCCGGTCGATCGCGGCGTAAACGGCGCGGCAGTCCTGGCCGGCGATCCAGACGCCCAGCCCGTCGATCAGCGTCACGCCACCAATCAGAACGGTCGCGGCGAGGTCTGCTCCAGCCACCAGGGTCTCCCACCCCGTGGGCCGTCTGGCGACATGCCCGGCGATCCTGTCGGACATCGAGCGGTCCTCTGGGTCGGCGGTGGCAACGTAGCGCACGGGCAGCGTCGTGGCGAGCGCGAGCGCCTCCGCGTGCGCGCTCTTGCCAGAGCGGGTGCCACCGAGCACGAGCGTGAGACTCACGGCCTCCTCGCTCCGGCAGCGACCGCACTGCGGGCCGCCGCCGCCACGAATCCTGCCGCCAGCTCCGGATAGGCCGCCCAGTGAACGTGCAGGTAGCCGGCCTGGATGCCGCCCACAACAGCGCCGTCCTGGCGTGTGCGACCGTGGGCGCTCAGGTTCCAGGCCCTGCGCAGGCCGTTGCCGGCGACCGGCTCCACCTGGCTGTAGTGGAACTCGTGGCCACGCAGCAAGGCTCCAGCCGCAAGCCATGGTGTGGCAGTGGCGGCGGTCGCCTCGCGGTACCCCAGCGTTAGCCGCTCGGTCATCCGAGCCCGCAGCGGCAGTACCCCGCACATCTCGTGGCCGTCGAGCTCCTGGCCGAGGTAGAGCAGACCCCCGCACTCGGCCAGGATCGGCGCCCCGGCCGCGGCCAGCGCGGTGATCTCGCAGCGCAGTGACGTGTTGGCTGAAAGCTCAGCGCCGTAGATCTCGGGGAAGCCGCCAGCGAGGATGAGGCCGTCCGTGCCCTCTGGCAGGTGCTCGTCGACGGTCGGGTCAAAGGCAACGAGCTCCGCACCGGCGCCGGCCAGCAGCTCAAGGTTCTCCTGGTAGTGAAAGGAGAAAGCCGGTCCGCGCGCGATCGCGATCGGCGCCTGTGACTCTCGCGGTCCGCCGTCCGCTGACCAGCTCAGCCCCGGCTGCTGTCGGGCTGAGCGCGCGAGCGCCGACACGGCAGCAAGGTCGACCTGCGCAGCCACCGCGGCGCTCAGCGAGTCGAGCGCTGCGCGTGCACGCGGTTCGCGCTCCGAAACTGGTGTGAGCCCCAGGTGGCGCTCTGGTGCCGCCAGCCGCTGGTCACGGCGCAGCGCGCCGAGGACCCTGACCGGCCCGCCGGGAACGGCGGCAGCCGCCTCGCGCAGGAGCTGCTCATGCGCATCGGACCCCACACGGTTGAAGATCACACCGCCGAGCGTCAGATCCGGGTCGAAGCTCCGGAAGCCGTGGATCAGAGCCGCAGCCGAACGCGCCATCGCCGAGCCGTCGACGACGAGGATGACCGGCGCATCCAGAAGCTTCGCTGCCTGTGCGGTGGAGGCCAGCTCACCGCGCCCCGAAGCGCCGTCGAAGAGTCCCATGACCCCTTCGATCACCGCGATGTCGGCGCCCTGCGAGCCGTGGCGCACGAGCGGCGCGAGCAGCTCCGGGCCGCTCAAGAAGGCGTCGAGGTTACGGCCGGGGCGTCCGGACGCGAGCGCGTGGTAGCTCGGATCGATGTAGTCAGGTCCGACTTTGAAGCCCTGAACGACGTCGCCGCGCGCGCGCAGCGCGCCGATCAGGCCACTGGCCACGGTCGTCTTGCCCGCACCTGAGCTGGCGGCGGCGATCACCACGCGAGGGATCATTGCGCCACCATGATCGCGCTCCAGCTCACGACCGGCACAGGACCGGCCACGTGCACGCCGGTCTCCGGGTCGCAGCCATGGTCAGGGCACACCTTCAAGCTGCCGCCGCTTGCAGCCACAATCTCATGAAGCGGCCCGATCAGGTCGCGGTCGGCGGCCTCAATCGCGGCTATCTTCGCATTGCGATCGCGCTCGTGCGCAGCCTCGTCCGGCCCGCCGACGTGGACGACAACTCGCTCCGCGCCAGCTTCGATCGCGTCCCTGGCCGCGATCAGCTTCGCCGCCAGGTCGCTGTCCGGAAGCCCGGTGGCACCGTCTGGGATCACGACGCCCGCGCCCATCAACACGGCCAAACCGGTCGCGGCCCCGGCCGCGCCGACGACCACGGTCGTGGCGTCGAGGACCCGCGGAGGGATCGCTCCCGGCGGCCAGACCCTTACCGGCACGTCTGCGCAGATCTGCGGCTCCTCGGCGCTGACCACGACAACCTTGTGACGATGCGGCCGCACGCCAACATCGACCCGCCAGGCGCGCTTCCCAGGCGGCACAGCGATCCCGCGGGCCGCGGCCTCGACCGCACCCCGGTCGACGGTACCGGTCGGCACCCAGCCGAGCAGAGCCGCGATCGCTGTCTCTGAGCCCACCGGCACGCCGGCTGGAAGCAGGGTTTCCCAGGAGCGCTCACCTTCGGCTGCCAGAGCATCCAGCGCCGGCGTGTGTGCGACCTCGAGCGTGGGTGCAGGCGTACCGAGCGCTTCGGAGGCGCCGTCGAGGATGACCAGCACGTCTACCACTCGATGCCCTGCTGCGCCCTGATCCCAGCGTCCATCGGATGCTTGACCTTGCCGACCTCTGAGACCAGATCTGCAAGCTCGACGAGCTCGGCTGGCGCATCGCGCCCGGTGATCACCACGTGCTGGAAGCCCGGGCGGCCGCGGAGCGTCGCCACCACCTCAGAAACGTCGATCCAGCCCCACTTGAGCGGGTAGGTGAACTCGTCCAGGATCATGAACTCGTAGCGCTCATCGGCTATCGCCTGCTTGACGTGAGCCCAGCCCTCGCGCGCGAGATCTGCTGATTCCTCCATGTCCTTGGACAGCCAGGACCAGCCATCCCCCATCTTCTCCCAGTCGATCCCGCCGAGCGCGGAGGCGGCCATGGCCTCCCCGACCTTCCACTTGCCCGACTTGACGAACTGGAAGACGCCGCAGCGGTAGCCGCGCGCCCAGGAGCGCATCAGCATGCCAAAGGCGGAGGTTGACTTGCCCTTGCCGTGCCCCGTCAGCACAATCACCAGCGGGCGGTCGCGGGGCTTGCGGCGCCGGGGCTCGGCGCTGCCGGCGTCGCCGCTCCCGCGGCCGATCTGACGGCCGGCCGGGTCCGCCCCACGCGCCCCGCCTGACGCGGTCGCCTCGCCACTCATGCGGCGCTCCAGCCCCTCGCCGCCGGTGCGAGCAACGGGTGGACGCTGCCGCCGGCGGCGGCGGCGATCCGCGCGGCCAGGCCGAGCCGCACCGCCCCCTCCTCGGTGTCAATCACCGACACCCGGTCGGCTACCTTGCCGAGCGCGGCTGCCGCGCGGGTGATTGCTCCGTCCGGGTCGGCGGCGCGACCGTCGCTGAGCAGCACCGCAACCACCCGCCGGTCGGGCTCGCGCATGCGCTCGCGCCGGATCAGCACGCCGGCGGCGGCGAGACCCTCCGCCAGTGGCGTGCGGCCGCCGGTCGGCATCGCACGGATCGCGCTCGCAGCCCGTTCGAGCGGGGCCCCGGGCGCCAGCACCACCTCGGCGGTCCTGTCACGGAAGGCGACGATCGCAACCCGGTCGCGCCGCGCGTAGGCGTCGCGCAGCAGCTCGAGCAGCGCGCCCTTGACACGCGCGAGGCGCCTGCGCGCCCCCATCGAGCCGCTCACGTCGACGATCAGGCAGATAGTCGTCGACTCGCGCCCGGCGCGGACGTGCTGGCGCAGCTCGTCGTCGGGCGCACCGAGCAGGCGTGCCCGGAGGGTCGCGACGAGCGCCAGATCGCCGCAGCCGGGCGCGGCCTCGCGGCTGTCGATCGCACCGCTGTGGGGTCCGGCGCTGAGCGCCGTGCGTCCGAGCGGCCCGCGCCCGCGGGTGCCGAGCGTCAGCGCCTGAGGCGGCAGCCGAGCCGGCAGCGGCGATGACACGCGCTGCGCTGCAACGCCACTCCCCCTCGGTTCGCGGGCCGGCTCTCCGGGGGTCCGCCCGCCGTCAGCAGCGCCGCCGTCAGGGCTGGGCGGCGGCGGGCCGCCAGCTCCCGGAGGCTCGTCGTCACCGGACGGCCCATCCTCGCCGCGCCGCTCGCCTTCTTCACCGAGCGCTCGCCCGAGCTCACCGGGGTCGGGGGCGTGACCCTCGAGCGGGTCGCGGCGCCGGCGGTGGGTGAGCGCCAGCGCCGCCGCCCGGCGGACGTGCTCCTCGCCGACCTCGTCTGAGCCGTCGAGCGCGGCGAGTGCGCGTGCGGCGCTGGCGGTGACGATGTCGCCCCTGATCCCGTCCACTCCAAGCCGGGCACAGGCACCGGTGATCCGCATCAGCTGCCGCTCGGGCAAGAGCACCTGGCCGACCAGCTCGCGCGCGGCAGCGATCCGCGCCGCCAGCGCCGCCTCCTCAGCCGCGAAGCGTTCCACGAACGCCAACGGATCACGCTCAAACGCGAGCCGGCGACGGACGATCTCGGCCCGCACCGACGGATCTTCCGGCGTCCTGACCTCGACGCCGAGGCCGAAGCGGTCGAGCAGCTGTGGACGCAGCTCGCCCTCCTCCGGGTTCATCGTGCCGACCAGCAGAAAACGCGCCGGCTGCACGCGTGAGATCGCCTCGCGCTCCACCCGCACCACGCCCGTGGCGGCCGCATCCAGCAGCGCATCCACCAGGTGGTCGGCGAGCAGGTTGACCTCGTCGACATAGAGGATGCCGCCATCGGCTTTGGCAAGCAGGCCGGTCTCGACGGCGTGCTCGCCGGCGAGCGCGCGGCTGAGGTCGAGCGACCCGACCAGGCGGTCGAGCGTGGCGCCGAGCGGCAGCTCCACCAGCGGCGCCGGTGCGAGCAGCGACGCGAGCCCCCTGACCGCCGTTGTCTTGGCTGTCCCGCGGTCACCGCGCACGAGCACTCCCCCGGCCTCGGGCGAGACCGTGTTGATGAGCAGCGCCTCGATCAGCTGCTCCTGTCCGACGATCGCCGAGAGCGGGAACGGCGGCGGCGCACTCATGCGCCTGCCTCCTCGAGCTCGCCCTCGAGCGCCAGGTAGCGGTCGCGGATCGCCGCCAGCGTCTCGTCGCCCGGCGCGCCCCAGAGGCCACGGTCGGCGGCTTCCAGCAGCCGCTCGGCGATCGCGCGTGCCGCCCAGGGGTTTGAGCGCGACATGAACTCCGCCACCGACTCCTCGAGGAGATAGCGCTCGGCCACCTGCTCGTACATCCAGTCGTCGGCGACGCCGGCCATCGCGTCGTAGCCAAAGAGATAGTCGACGGTCGCCGCAAGCTCGCTTGCGCCCTTGTAGCCGTGGCGGATCATCGAGGCGATCCAGCGCGGGTTGGCGACCCGCGCGCGGAACACGCGCCGCGTCTCCTCGGTCAGCGTGCGCGTCCGGATTCGCTGCGGGTCTGAGCTGTCGCCCAGGTAGGCGGCCGGTTCCTGGCCGGTCAGGGCCCGCACGGTCGCGACCATGCCGCCGTGGTACTGGTAGTAGTCGTCTGAGTCGAGGATGTCGTGCTCGCGGTTGTCGACGTTCTTGACGGCCAGCTCGATCCGCGCGTAGGCCTCGCGCATCGTCTCACCCGCGGCCGCGCCGGCGAGCTCGCGGCCGTAGGCGTAGCCGCCCCAGGCCTCATACACCGCCGCCAGGTCCTGGTCGTCACGCCAGTCGCGGGTGTCGAGCAGCTGCAGCAGCCCGGCCCC